>NZ_JBIAQM010000020.1:0-144284 GCF_042888945.1 Streptomyces sp. NPDC002698 | reverse complement strand
GACCCGGCGTTCGCCCCCGAGCTGACCGGCTCCACCGACGCGTTCACCGTCCACACCCGGTGGATCGAGACCGAGTTCGTCAACGAGATCAAGCCGTTCACCGCCCCGGCCGACACCGAGAGCGACGACGAGCCCGGCCGCGAGACGGTGGTCGTCGAGGTCGGCGGCAAGCGCCTGGAGGTCTCGCTGCCCGTCTCGCTGGGCATGTCGCTGGCCCGCACCGGTCTGGCCGCGGGCGCCAAGCCCAAGCGCCGGGCCGCCAAGAAGTCCGGCCCGGCCGCCTCCGGCGACACCCTCGCCTCCCCGATGCAGGGCACCATCGTCAAGGTGGCCGTCGAGGAGGGCCAGGAGGTCAAGGAGGGCGACCTGATCGTCGTCCTGGAGGCCATGAAGATGGAACAGCCCCTGAACGCGCACCGCTCCGGCACCGTCAAGGGCCTGAGCGCCGAGGTCGGCGCCTCCGTCACCTCCGGCGCCCCCATCTGCGAGATCAAGGACTGAGCAGCACGAACGGGTGACGCGCCCGTCATCGCGTCCGAAGCGCCCGGCGGACCGCATCTGCGGCCCGCCGGGCGCTTCACCGTGTGGGGCGAACCCCGTCCACGGCGGCGCTCGGGCCCCCGTCCGCGCAACCGTCCATGATGCTTCGAGCCGTCCGGCGCGGAGCCGTGGATGTCCGTCCGGGAGCCGCCGGTGGCATTCTGGAGCGCAGCCGGGCGGCGGGAGAGGGCAGGTGGAAGCCATGGTGGGCGCGACCGCGAGGGAGCGGGCCGGTACGTCCGGACCCGCCACGAGTCAAGGAGCGCCGCGCGTGATGCGGGCGGACGCCCGGCGCAACTACGGGCGGCTGCTCGCCGAGGCGCGCTCCGCGTTCGCCGAGCGCGGCACGGACACGTCCCTGGAGGACGTGGCCCGGCGCGCGGGCGTCGGAATCGGCACGCTGTACCGGCACTTCCCGAATCGGCACGCGTTGATGAGCGCGGTCTTCGAGGACGCCGTGAACGATCTGCTGGCCCGCTCGCGGGAGTTGCTCGACGCCCCGCAGCCGTGCACCGCCCTGGTGGAGTGGCTGCGCGAGATCATCGCGCACGCGGGTGAGTACCGAGGGCTCGCACGCGCCCTCATGTCGGCCTCGCGGGACGAGGGTTCACACCTCGCCCGGTGCAGTGGCCCGATGCGTGAGGCGGGCGGCGCCCTGCTGCTGCGCGCCCAGGAGTCGGGGGCCGTACGCCCCGACGTCTCGATCGGTGACCTCCTCCAGCTGACCAACGCGATCGCGCTGGCGGCGGAGGAAACCGCGGACGACCCCGCGCTGGCCGACCGTCTGCTGAGCCTGACGCTGCGCGGCCTGAAACCATGAGCCGGCCCGGCTCGCGGCCCGAGACCGTGAGCACACCCGGCCACCCGGCCGCCCGGCCGCCCGATGGCTCCGGCCGACCCGGCCCGCCGCCCGGCTCCGTGAGCCGATCCGGCCCGCGGCCCGCAGCCCGGCGTCGTCAGCCGACCTGTCCCGCGGCCCACAGCCCGACCTCGTCAGCCGACCTGTCCGGCTGTCCGGCTGTCCGGCTGTCCGGCTGTCCGGCTGTCCGCCGAGGATTTCGGCCCCCGGCGTCACCGTCCCGCCGACACCGCTCAGCGGCGTCGGAGATCGGCCACCCGTGCTCTTTCGGCCGGGGGCTGGTCCCCCATCACCGTCGCGCTCCGTAGTTGCGGTCCCGAGCCCGGGACCACCTGGCCGCGGCGCGGGCCCGGGAGGGGTACGTCCCGACGCGGCTGGCGCCCCGCCGGGAGCGGATCCCCTCCCGCACCGCCCGCCGAAGACCCGGCCACCGCGATCTGCACGCCCTGATCGGCCAGGGCCTGGAGTTCGGTGGCCGCACGGTCGTCATGGGCGGGCGGCTCGTCCGTGACCAGGCGGGTGATGAGGTCGGTCGGCACGGTCTGGAACATGGTGTCCGTCCCGAGCTTGGTGTGGTCGGCGAGGACCACGACCTCCGCGGCCGCCTGGACGAGAGCACGGTCCACGGACGCCGAGAGCATGTTGGACGTGGAGAGTCCGCGCTCGGCGGTCAGACCGCTCCCGGAGAGGAACGCCCGGGAGACGCGCAGCCCCTGGAGGGACTGCTCCGCGCCCGAGCCGACCAGTGCGTAGTTGGAACCGCGCAGGGTGCCGCCGGTCATCACGACCTCCACGCGGTTGGCATGGGCCAACGCCTGGGCCACCAGCAGGGAGTTGGTGACGACGGTCAGACCGGGCACCCGCGCGAGCCGACGGGCCAGCTCCTGCGTGGTGGTACCCGCCCCCACCACGATGGCCTCGCCTTCTTCGACGAGACCCGCGGCGAGATCGGCGATGGCCGTCTTCTCGGCGGTCGCGAGATGCGATTTCTGCGGAAAGCCGGACTCCCGCGTGAACCCGCCCGGCAATACCGCACCGCCGTGCCGGCGGTCGAGGAGTCCTTCTGCCTCCAGCGCGCGCACGTCCCGCCGTACGGTCACTTCGGAGGTCTGGACGACGCGGGCGAGCTCACGGAGCGACACGGCCCCGTTCGCTCGCACCATTTCGAGGATCAATTGGCGACGTTCTGCAGCGAACACGAAACTGACAGTAACCCCAACGACCGTCTGCTTTCAGCAGTTTGCGCCGAATAACAGAAGTTGTTCGCATGGCAGGGTGCTAAGTGGTATACGTGCCCACTCGCGGCACCCGTTCCCTGCGCGGCGTCACCAACTCCCCGTGACCAGCGGGGAGTCACCGAAAGGCGTCAGCCCTCGCCCGAGGTCTTCCGGGTGTGCAGCTGTCGTGCCACCTCGGCGATCGAGCCGGACAGGGACGGGTACACGGTGAACGCGTTCGCGATCTGTTCGACCGTCAGATTGTTGTCGACCGCGATCGAGATGGGGTGGATGAGCTCCGAGGCGCGCGGGGAGACGACCACGCCGCCGACCACGATGCCGGTGCCGGGGCGGCAGAAGATCTTGACGAAGCCGTCGCGGATGCCCTGCATCTTGGCGCGCGGGTTGCGCAGCAGCGGCAGCTTCACGACCCGGGCGTCGATCTTGCCCGCGTCGACGTCCGCCTGGGTGTAGCCGACGGTGGCGATCTCGGGGTCGGTGAAGACGTTCGAGGAGACCGTCTTCAGGTTCAGCGGGGCCACCGCGTCGCCGAGGAAGTGGTACATGGCGATACGGCCCTGCATGGCGGCGACGGACGCGAGGGCGAAGACGCCGGTCACGTCACCGGCCGCGTAGACGCCCGGAGCGGTCGTGCGGGAGACCCTGTCGGTCCAGATGTGCCCGGAGTCGCGGACCCTGACGCCGGCCTCCTCCAGGCCCATCCCGCTGCTGTTCGGGATGGCGCCGACGGCCATCAGGCAGTGCGTGCCGCTGATGACCCGGCCGTCGGAGAGCGTCACCTCGACCCGGTCGCCGACCCGCTTGGCGGACTCGGCGCGGGAGCGGGCCATGACGTTCATGCCGCGGCGGCGGAAGACGTCCTCCAGGACGGCGGCGGCGTCGGGGTCCTCGCCCGGCAGCACGCGGTCGCGGCTGGAGACGAGGGTGACGCGGGAGCCGAGTGCCTGGTAGGCGCCGGCGAACTCGGCGCCGGTGACACCGGAACCCACCACGATGAGCTCCTCGGGCAGCTCGTCGAGGTCGTAGACCTGGGTCCAGTTCAGAATGCGCTCGCCGTCGGGCTGCGCGTCGGGCAGCTCGCGCGGGTGCCCGCCGGTGGCCAGGAGCACGGCGTCGGCGGTGAGGGTCTCCTCGGTGCCGTCCGCGGCGCTCACGACGACCTTGCGGGAGCCGTCCAGGGCCTGCATGCCCTCCAGCCGTCCGCGGCCGCGCAGCACCCGGGCGCCGGCGCGGGTCACCGAGGCGGTGATGTCGTGCGACTGGGCGAGCGCGAGGCGCTTCACACGGCGGTTGACCTTGCCGAGGTCGACGCCGACCACCTTGGCCGCCTGCTCCATGGGTGGGGTGTCGTCGGCGACGATGATCCCCAGCTCCTCGTAGGAGGAGTCGAAGGTCGTCATCACCTCGGCCGTGGCGATGAGAGTCTTCGACGGCACGCAGTCGGTGAGCACCGACGCCCCGCCCAGACCGTCGCAGTCGACGACGGTCACCTCCGCGCCGAGCTGCGCGGCCACCAGCGCCGCTTCATATCCGCCGGGTCCGCCACCGATGATCACGATCCGAGTCACGTACTCCATTGTCCCGCACGCTTCAAGGTGCTTCCGCCCAGGGGCCCCGAGTACGGCGCATCCGAGCCACTTTGTTACGCGAGAGGCGTACGTGCCGCTGCCGTACCCTCGACCCCATGTCGCTCTACGCCGCGTACGCCGGCAATCTCGACCCGCGGCTCATGACGCGCCGCGCCCCGCATTCGCCGCTGCGCGCCACGGGCTGGCTGAACGGCTGGCGGCTGACCTTCGGCGGCGAGCACATGGGCTGGGAGGGAGCGCTCGCGACGATCGTCGAGGCGCCGCGGTCCCAGGTCTTCGTGGCGCTGTACGACGTCGCACCGCTGGACGAGGACTCCATGGACCGCTGGGAGGGCGTCGGCCTCGACGTCTACCGCCGGATGCGTGTACGTGTGCACACACTGGAGGGTGAGGAAGCCGCGTGGGTCTACGTACTGAACGGGTACGAGGGGGGACTGCCCTCGGCCCGTTATCTGGGCGAGCTGGCGGACGCCGCCGAGTCGGCCGGCGCACCGCACGACTACGTCATGGAGCTGCGCAAGCGGCCCTGCTGACGCCCGCTCCACCGGCGCGCCCCGCCGCTCCGCGGCGGAATCCTGGCCGCTCCGCGGCGGTTTCGTCCGCCCGACCCCCCCCCCCCCCCCCCCGGGGGGGGGGGCCCCCCCCCCCCCCCCCCCCCCCCCCCCCCCCCCCCCCCCCCCCCCCCCCCCCCCCCCCCCGCCGCTCCGCGGCGCGCCTGCCACCCGCCCGCCCGTCTCGGCCCGTCACGACGCGCCCTCGCGGCGCCCTCGCCGTGTCCTCGGTCTCACCCATTTGTCGGAAACGACAAGACAACGATCGCAAGACCGTGAGCACCGTCATCTACGCGCGTAGGAACAAACCGGCTACGCTCTTGCGCGTGAACGCATCTCTTCTTCCGGACGACATCCAGGGCGACCCCCACGCCGCCGCCGACGCCGCCGCCACGCGCCTGCGTGAGCTGACGGGCGCCGAGACCCACGACGTCGCCCTCGTGATGGGCTCGGGCTGGGCTCCCGCCGTGGACGCCCTCGGCACCCCCGAGGCCGAGTTCCCGGTCACCGAGCTGCCCGGCTTCCCGCCGCCGGCGGTCGAGGGCCACGGTGGCACGATCCGCTCGTACCGGATCGGCGACAAGCGCGCCCTGGTCTTCCTCGGCCGCACCCACTTCTACGAGGGCCGCGGGGTCGCCGCCGTCGCGCACGGTGTCCGTACCGCCGTCGCCGCCGGCTGCAAGACCATCGTGCTCACCAACGGCTGCGGCGGACTGCGCGAGGGCATGCGCCCCGGTCAGCCCGTGCTGATCAGCGACCACATCAACCTGACGGCCACCTCGCCGATCATCGGCGCGAACTTCGTCGACCTCACCGACCTGTACTCGCCGCGGCTGCGCGCGCTGTGCAAGGAGGTCGACCCCTCCCTGGAGGAGGGCGTCTACGCGCAGTTCCCCGGTCCGCACTACGAGACGCCCGCCGAGATCCGGATGGCCCGCGTCATCGGCGCCGACCTGGTGGGCATGTCGACGACCCTCGAGGCCATCGCCGCGCGTGAGGCGGGTGCCGAGGTGCTCGGCATCTCCCTCGTCACCAACCTCGCCGCCGGCATGACGGGCGAGCCCCTCAACCACGAGGAAGTCCTCCAGGCGGGCCGCGACTCGGCCGCGCGCATGGGGGAACTTCTGACCCAGGTGCTGGATCGTCTGTAGGCGACAGGGTCACGCGCCCCCGGTGCGGGGGGCGGAACGACCCTGGCACACGGAAGCCGTACGACCGAAGAGAGGTGCACCCCAGGTGCAGGACGACATCGTCGCGCGGGCCGAGGCGTGGCTGGCCGAGGACCCCGACGCGGAGACCCGTGACGAACTCGCGAAGCTCGTCGAGGCGGGGGACGTCACCGAGCTGACCGCCCGTTTCGGCGGGACGCTCCAGTTCGGCACCGCGGGTCTGCGCGGTGAGCTCGGCGCGGGGCCGATGCGGATGAACCGCTCCGTGGTCATCCGGGCCGCGGCCGGACTCGCCGCGTATCTCAAGGCCCAGGGGCACACCGGCGGACTCGTGGTGATCGGCTACGACGCCCGCCACAAGTCCGCGGACTTCGCCCGGGACACGGCGGCCGTGATGACGGGCGCGGGCCTGCGCGCCGCCGTCCTGCCCCGGCCGCTGCCCACCCCCGTCCTCGCCTACGCCATACGGCATCTCGGCGCGGTCGCGGGCGTGGAGGTCACCGCCAGCCACAACCCGCCCCGGGACAACGGCTACAAGGTCTACCTCGGCGACGGTTCGCAGATCGTCCCGCCGGCCGACGCGGAGATCGCCGCCGAGATCGACGCGGTCCGCGCGCTCGCCGACGTGCCCCGCCCCGAGTCCGGCTGGGAGACCCTCGACGAGAGTGTCCTCCAGGCCTACCTGGCCCGTACGGACGCCGTCCTCGCCGAGGGCTCGCCGCGCACCGCGCGCACCGTCTACACGGCGATGCACGGCGTCGGCAAGGACGTGCTGCTCGCGGCCTTCGCGCGGGCCGGGTTCCCGGAGCCGGTGCTCGTCGCCGAGCAGGCGGAGCCCGACCCGGACTTCCCGACCGTCGCCTTCCCCAACCCGGAGGAGCCGGGCGCGATGGACCTCGCCTTCGCGGCGGCGCGCGCGGCGGAACCCGACCTGATCATCGCCAACGACCCGGACGCCGACCGGTGCGCCGTCGCGGTGAAGGCCGGCGCCGACTGGCGCATGCTGCGCGGCGACGAGGTCGGCGCGCTGCTCGCCGAGCACCTGGTGCGGCGCGGCGCGCGCGGCGTCTTCGCCGAGTCGATCGTCTCCTCCTCGCTGCTCGGCCGGATCGCCGAGGGCGCGGGCCTGCCGTACGAGGAGACGCTCACCGGCTTCAAGTGGATCGCCCGGGTCGAGGGGCTGCGGTTCGGGTACGAGGAGGCGCTCGGCTACTGCGTCGACCCCGAGGGCGTACGCGACAAGGACGGCATCACCGCCGCCCTGCTCGTCACCGAGCTGGCCTCGGAGCTCAAGGAGCAGGGCCGGACCCTGCTCGACCTCCTCGACGACATCGCCGTCGCGTACGGGCTGCACGCCACCGACCAGCTCTCGGTGCGGGTGGAGGACCTCTCGGTCATCGCGAACGCCATGCGCAGGCTGCGCGAGCGGCCGCCCACGGAGCTCGCGGGTCTGGCCATCACGAACGCCGAGGACCTGACCCGGGGGACGGACAGGCTGCCGCCCACGGACGGCCTGCGCTACACCCTGGACGGCGCCCGGGTCATCGTCCGGCCGAGCGGCACCGAGCCCAAGCTGAAGTGCTACCTGGAGGTCGTGGTGCCCGTCGGCGGCCACGACGAACTCCCGGCGGCCCACGCGAAGGCGGCCGAGCTGCTGTCGGCGGTCAAGCGGGACCTGTCGGCCGCGGCCGGCATCTGAGCCCACGCCCGGTGGGAGGCGGCCCGTCCGCCGCCTCCCACCCCGTGATCCGAACGACGGGCCCTGAGCCCCGACACCTACCTCCGCCCTCCTTACGGGTGATTTCCGCAAGGCAGTTGACGCAGCGCTCCCGGGCGCCGCCGGACAACCGAGGAACGGTTACCGGCAGCGCACCATCGAGTCCCAGGAGCCGCCGCGTGCCCTCGACCGATTCCCGGCCGACGTCCGCCCCGCCCCACAGCGCCCCGGGCGGGAGCGCCCCCGGCGTTCCGGCCGCCCGGGGCGGGCCGGGCGCCTCCGGTCTCCTCACCGCGGTCCGCGCCGCTCTGCGGCACGCGGCCCCCGCCCTCCTCGCCTACGCGGCCGTCCGCCTCACCGGACTGGCCGTACTCACGCTCTGGGCGCACCGGCGGCATCACGGCGTCTGGCCGGTCCTGGCGGCCCAGTGGGACGCGGACTGGTACCTCGGCATCGCGGACCACGGGTACGCGCGCCACCTGGGCACCGCGTTCGACGCGAACAACCTGGCCTTCTTCCCGCTCTACCCGGTCCTGGTCAAGGCCGTCGCGGTCCTGACACCCGGCTCGCGCGCCTCGACCGGGCTGGCGATCGCGGTCGTGTCCTCGTTCCTCGCCGCGTGGGGCGTCCACGCGGTGGGCAGTCACCTGCACGGCCGCCGCGTGGGTGTGCTGCTGACCGTGCTGTGGGCGGCCCTGCCGGTGGGTCTCGTCCAGTGGATGGGTTACACGGAGTCGCTGTTCACCGCGCTCGCCGCGTGGGCGCTGTACGCGGTGCTCACCGGCCGGCTGCTGTGGGCCGCCTCGCTGGCGGCGCTGGCGGGGCTGACCCGGCCCACCGGTGTCGCGGTGGCCGCCGCCGTGGCCGTGGCCGCGCTGCTGTCGCTGCGCCGGGGCTTCACCGTCCGGGCGCTCGCCGCGGCCGCCCTGGCCCCGGCCGGCTGGCTCGCGTACGTCGGCTGGGTGGGGTACCGGCTGGGCCGCTGGGACGGCTACCTCGCCGTCCAGCGGCTGTGGCACAACGAGTGGGACGGCGGCGCGGAGACCATGCGCCGGCTGCGGGAGGTCCTCGCGCAGAACTCCTCGCCGGAGCTGTTCCTGGTGATGGTGACCGTGACCCTGCTGGCGGCCGTGGCGCTCTACGCGCTGTCGGTGGGCGACCGCCAGCCGCTCCCCCTTCTCGTCTTCACCGGGATCCTGCTGCTGATCGTCCTCGGCAGCGGGGGCGTCTACTTCCCGCGGGCCCGCTTCCTGCTCCCCGGCTTCCCGCTGCTGCTCCCCGCGGCCCTGCACCTGGCCCGCGCCTCCCGCCGCTTCCGGACGCTGTGCCTCACGGCCGCGGTGCTCGGTTCGGCGTACTGCGGCGCGTACATGGTCCTGGTGTGGCCGAGCGCGCCCTAGAACCGTCGGCGCGGACCGGACGACAGTCCTCGGCACGGACCCGCGGCCGGTCAGGGCGTCAGCCCACTGCCAGCAGGATGGCCAGGACGACGAGGCCGGCGAGCGCGGGGCCCATCACCTCGTACGCCCAGCGCACCCTGACCTCCCCCTGCGCGCCCTCCGCGGAGGCCCGGTTCTCGGCCAGCTCGCGCAGATCGTCGATGATCCGGTCGGTCTCGGGCCGGACCGGCGTGTCGGTGGCCGTTCCCCGGCCGAGGGCGGACGCGCGGCCCGGCGACGACGGACGGCCGACGCCTCCACGGCCGGCCTCGCCCTGCGCCGACTGCCTGGCCGCCTTCTTGCGGGCGCGCAGCGACACGGGCACCGCCCACAGCTGGTACTTCGTGCCCGAGGTGTCGACCACCTCGTTCGAGTAGTGCGAGCGCAGCGAGGCGACCTTGCTCCAGGGGAGCACGATCACACGCAGCGGGTTGCGGACGCGCAGCCGGTCCTCGTTGGCGTAGACGGCGGGGCGCAGGGTGAAGGCGGTGACCAGGGGGACGATGAGGATCATTCCGGCGAGCGCCAGCCACGGGGTGCGGCCGTGTCCGGAGACCAGTGCGTCGAAGCCGAGCCAGCCGACGATGAGCAGAAGGAGGACGCCGCCCGCGATACCGGCGGGCGACCGGTAGATCCGGTCCCTGGCCTCGGGTCGCGAGGCGTCCGGAAGGGGTGACTGGTGGTCGGGGGTCGTCATGGTCCCGATTGTGCCCGACGTGTGCCGCGCGCTTGAGCTCGGCGGGGTCTCACTATGGTCGCGATGGAGCTCGCGGCGTCCGCCTCGCGGGCACCGTGACCACGCCGGACACGACGGCCCCGATGATCCGGCGGAAGGTCGGGCATTCCATGTGGCTGGGCGCGGGACAGGCGGCGGTGTGCCGCAGCGAGTCGCGCAGGACCTCGAGCTCGCGGATCGTCCGGTCCAGTTCGTCGGCCTTGTCGAGGAGGGCCTGGGGGTCGATGCGCGGACGTCCGTCCGGCGCGAACGTCCGGGCGATCTCGTCCAGCGAGAACCCGGCGGAACGCCCGAGCGCGATGAGCGCCAGCCGTTCCAGTACGGCGGGGTCGTACTGGCGGCGCAGACCGCGTCTGCCGGTCGGGGCGATGAGTCCCCGCTCCTCGTAGTACCGCAGCGTCGAAGCGGGCACTCCGGCGCGGCGTGCCACTTCGGCGATATCCAGGTCCGGCATCGTCTTGACCTCAAGTCGGCTTGAAGGAGGACGGTGTCATCTCCAGGCCGTGAGGGCAACCGGCCGTGAGGGCGACCACAGGAGGCGTGATGGAATCCGAGCGCGGAGCGGGCGACACGGTGGGCAGGGAACAGGTGGCGCGCTGGAACGGACCGGCGGGAAACGCCTGGGTCGAGGCCCAGGACATGGTGGACGCGTTGTTCGCGCCGCTGGAGAGGCTCCTCGTCGAGACGTTTCCGGCGGGACAGGGGGGCAGGGTCCTCGATGTCGGCTGCGGTACGGGCGGCACGACGGTGGCCGTCGCGCGTCGGCTCGGTCCCCGGGGGCGGTGCGTCGGCGTCGACATCTCGGAGCCGATGGTGGAGGCGGCCCGGGTCCGTGCGGAGCGGGAGGGCGCGGGGGCCTCGTTCGTCCGCGCCGACGCGCAGGACCACGTCTTCGAGCCCGCCTCCTTCGACGGGGTCGTCTCCCGCTTCGGGGTGATGTTCTTCCCGGATCCGGTGCGGGCCTTCACCAACCTGCGGCGGGCCGCGAAGGAGAACGCCGTGCTGCGGTTCGTCGTCTGGCGCGACATCGCGGAGAACCCGTTCATGACGACGGCCGAGCGGGCCGCGGCACCGCTCATGCCGGACCTGCCCGCGCGGGATCCCGACGCGCCGGGGCAGTTCGCCCTGGCCGACGCGGGCAAGGTGCGCCGTCTGCTGGAGGAGAGCGGGTGGGCCGGGGTCGGCGTCCGGGCCGTCGACGCGGAGTGCGTCATGCCCGAGAAGGAGCTGGCCCCGTACTTCAGCCGGTTCGGCCCGGTCGGTATCGCCCTGCGCGAGACGGACGAGACGACCCGGGCCCGGGTCGTCGCATCGGTCCGCACCGCGTTCGACCCGTTCGTCCACGGCACGGAGGTCCGCTTCACGGCCGCCTGCTGGCAGATCGACGCCCACGCCGGATAAGCCTGCCCCGGTTCGCTTGCGCCGGCGTTCGCGGGTGTCGGTCCGGTGGGTGGGTCGGGGCCGTGCCGGTGCATCAGCCCGTCGCCGTTGCGTGAGGCGTGACCGTCGGTGGCGACGGGCATCGATGTACCGGCACGGCCCCTCCCGCCGGATGCCGACTGCGGGTGCAGGATCCAGCCCCTCCGGCGATTGAGGAGCGGGGTCCGGGGCGGAGCCCCAGGGGGCCACCTTCCTCCGGGCCGCCTTTCGGGTGCGGGGGCACCATTCAGCCCCTCCGGCGATTGAGGAGCGGGGTCCGGGGCGGAGCCCCGGGTACGGGTCGGGTAGGGGCGGAGGGGGCGAGAGAAGGCCTGTGGGCAGGGGGCGGAAGAAACGGGGGGTCCAGTTCGTTGCGAGTGGGCGGAGGGTCCGTTCCCGGAAGTCAGCCCGGCGCCCCGCCCCTGCGGGCAAAAAATCCCTCGGCCGCACCCAGGGCTGTACAGCCGCTACGCGCGTAGATATGCTCGGCTGGTGACCATGCCCACCTCTGCACCCTCCCCCAAGCTCTCGACTCCGCTCGAGCAGGGTGGTGCCCCCACCCACGTACTCGGCGACGTGACCGCGTCCGACAGCACGCTGCGCCGCTTCCTCCACGGGCTGCCCGGCGTCGACGCGGTCGGCCTGGAGGCGCGAGCCGCCTCGCTCGGCACCCGTTCCATCAAGACCACCGCGAAGGCGTACGCCATCGACCTCGCCATCTCGATGGTCGACCTGACGACGCTGGAAGGCGCGGACACCCCGGGCAAGGTCCGGGCACTCGGCGCCAAGGCGGTCCTCCCGGACCCGACCGACCGCACGGCGCCCACCACGGCGGCGGTCTGTGTCTATCCCGACATGGTGGCCGTCGCGAAGGAGGCCGTCGCCGGCTCCGGGGTGAAGGTCGCCTCGGTCGCGACCGCGTTCCCGGCCGGCCGTGCCGCGCTCGCCGTGAAGCTGGCCGACGTGCGCGACGCCGTCGCCGCGGGCGCCGACGAGATCGACATGGTCATCGACCGCGGAGCGTTCCTCGCGGGCAACTACATGAAGGTGTACGACGAGATCGTCGCCGTGAAGGAGGCCTCGGGCGCCGCCCGGCTGAAGGTCATCTTCGAGACCGGCGAGCTGTCGACGTACGACAACATCCGGCGGGCGAGCTGGCTCGGCATGCTGGCCGGGGCCGACTTCATCAAGACCTCCACCGGCAAGGTGGCCGTGAACGCGACGCCCGCGAACACGCTGCTGATGCTGGAGGCCGTCCGCGACTTCCGCGCCCAGACCGGCGTGCAGGTCGGTGTGAAGCCGGCCGGCGGTATCCGCACGACCAAGGACGCCGTCAAGTTCCTGGTCGTGGTGAACGAGACCGCGGGCGAGGACTGGCTGGACAACCACTGGTTCCGCTTCGGCGCGTCCTCGCTCCTGAACGACCTGCTCATGCAGCGTCAGAAGCTGGCCACCGGCCGCTACTCCGGCCCCGACTACGTGACGGTGGACTGATCCATCATGGCTTCCGCATTCGAATACGCACCGGCGCCCGAGTCCCGCTCCGTCGTCGACATCGCCCCCTCCTACGGCCTGTTCATCGACGGTGAGTTCACCGAGGCCGCCGAGGGCAAGGTCTTCAAGACCGTCTCCCCCTCCACCGAGGAGGTCCTCTCCGAGATCGCCCAGGCGGGCGAGGCGGACGTCGACCGCGCGGTGAAGGCCGCCCGCAAGGCCTTCGTGAAGTGGTCCGCGCTGCCGGGCTCCGAGCGCGCCAAGTACCTGTTCCGCATCGCGCGGATCATCCAGGAGCGCAGCCGCGAGCTGGCCGTCCTGGAGACGCTGGACAACGGCAAGCCGATCAAGGAGACCCGCGACGCGGACCTCCCCCTGGTCGCCGCGCACTTCTTCTACTACGCGGGCTGGGCGGACAAGCTCGACCACGCCGGTTTCGGCGCGAACCCGCGTCCGCTGGGCGTCGCGGGCCAGGTCATCCCGTGGAACTTCCCGCTGCTGATGCTGGCGTGGAAGATCGCCCCGGCCCTCGCGACCGGCAACACGGTCGTCCTCAAGCCCGCGGAGACCACGCCCCTGACGGCGCTGTTCTTCGCGGACATCTGCCGCCAGGCCGGTCTGCCCAAGGGTGTCGTCAACATCCTTCCGGGTTACGGAGACGCGGGCGCGGCCCTCGTCGCGCACCCGGACGTGGACAAGGTGGCCTTCACCGGCTCCACCGCCGTCGGCAAGGCGATCGCCCGGCAGATCGCGGGCTCGCACAAGAAGGTCACGCTCGAACTCGGCGGCAAGGGCGCGAACATCGTCTTCGACGACGCCCCCATCGACCAGGCCGTCGAGGGCATCGTCAGCGGCATCTTCTTCAACCAGGGCCAGGTCTGCTGCGCGGGTTCCCGGCTGCTGGTCCAGGAGTCGATCCACGACGAGCTGCTCGACTCGCTCAAGCGCCGCCTGTCGACGCTGCGCCTCGGCGACCCGCTCGACAAGAACACGGACATCGGCGCGATCAACTCCGCCGAGCAGCTCTCCCGTATCACCACGCTCGTCGACCAGGGCGAGGCGGAGGGCGCCGAGCGCTGGTCCCCGGCCTGCGAACTCCCCTCCTCCGGCTACTGGTTCGCTCCGACGCTCTTCACGAACGTCACCCAGGCGCACACCATCGCCCGCGACGAGATCTTCGGCCCGGTGCTGTCCGTCCTCACGTTCCGCACCCCGGACGAGGCGGTCGCCAAGGCCAACAACTCCCCGTACGGCCTCTCGGCGGGCATCTGGACCGAGAAGGGCTCCCGCATCCTCGCCGTGGCGAACAAGCTCCGCGCGGGTGTCGTCTGGTCCAACACGTTCAACAAGTTCGACCCGACCTCGCCGTTCGGCGGGTACAAGGAGTCGGGCTTCGGCCGCGAGGGCGGCCGTCACGGCCTGGAGGCGTACCTCGCCCCGTCTAGCCCGGAGGGCGAGCGATAAATGAGTGCAGCCGAGAAGTCCGAGCAGCAGCGCCTGAGCGTCTTCAAGACCTACAAGCTGTACGTGGGCGGCAAGTTCCCGCGTTCCGAGAGCGGCCGGGTGTACGAGGTGAGCGACTCCAAGGGCAAGTGGCTGGCGAACGCTCCGCAGTCGAGCCGCAAGGACGCCCGTGACGCGGTCGTCGCCGCGCGCAAGGCGTTCGGCGGCTGGGCCGGCGCCACCGCGTACAACCGCGGCCAGGTCCTGTACCGCGTCGCCGAGATGCTGGAGGGCCGCAAGGAGCAGTTCGTCCGCGAGGTGGCCGACGCGGAGGGCCTGTCGAAGGCGAAGGCGGCGGCCGTCGTCGACGCGGCGATCGACCGCTGGGTCTGGTACGCGGGCTGGACCGACAAGATCGCCCAGGTCGTGGGCGGCGGCAACCCGGTCGCGGGCCCGTACTTCAACCTGTCCTCCCCCGAGCCGACGGGCGTGGTGACGGTCCTGGCGCCGCAGGAGTCGTCCTTCCTCGGCCTGGTGTCCGTCCTCGCCCCGGTGATCGCCACCGGCAACACGGCGATCGTGATCGCCAGCGAGAAGTCCCCGCTCCCGGCGCTGTCGCTGGGCGAGGTACTGGCCACCTCCGACGTGCCGGGCGGTGTCGTGAACATCCTGTCCGGCCGGACCGCGGAGATCGCGGCCCCGCTGGCCGCGCACCAGGACGTCAACGCGATCGACCTGGCCGGCGCGGACGAGGTCCTGGCCAAGGAGCTGGAGATCGCGGCCGCGGACAACCTGAAGCGCGTTCTTCGTCCACAGGCTGTGGATTACGCGCGGACTCCCGGGACCGAGCGTCTGACGGCCTTCCTGGAGACGAAAACGGTCTGGCACCCCACGGGCTCCCTGGGCGCCTCGGGCTCGTCCTACTGAGCCCGGCCCGCTCCGCGGGCACGCGCTGAGACGCCGGAGCCCCGATCCGTGTCCCCGGGGCCCCGCGCACGAAGGAGCCGCGCTTCCCCTCCGTCCAGGGGGAGCGCGGCTCCTTCATGTCCAGGGGCTGCGGACGGCCCGTGCGCGAGGTTCAGCGCAGGAGGCCGGCCGCCCGGCCGAGCACCGGGACGTCGCCGATCGACTGCGCCTGCGCCACCGGCCCGGTGAGCGCCTTGGAGGTCAGCGGCTTGAAGTCCGCGACCTGGGTGCCCACGCCGTTGTCGAGCGGGTCCACACCGGTGCCGGCCAGCGGGTTGGGCTTGAGGTTCTCGACGGGACCCGTGACATGCCCCACGGTCCCGGTCAGCGCCTGGAGTCCGGCCTGCGGGTCGAGTTCGCCGAGCGAGGCGGGCCGGGCGCGTACGACGTCCACGGCGGAAGCCGTGTCCGCGAAGGCCGGGGTGGCCGCGGCCGCACCGGCAGCGACCACGCCGACCGCCGCGGCGATCCGCGCGGTCGTACGGGCCAGGGTGTTCCGCTGGGCTGCGTGTCGCGCCATCAGGTTTTCCTCTTTGACTAGCGGAGAGTGACGAACGGAGTGCAATTGATGCGACACGCAGAGTAGTTGACGGGATGCCGCGCCGGGCGGTCCCGGCGAGGGATTCGCTCCTGCGGGGCAACAGGCATATCAGCGCCACTCGTCACATCCGCGCGACATCCGTCCGCACATTCGGCAAAGCCGGGGATAATAGGCGGGAGCCGTGCCGACGCGCGGTGTCGCCGGACCTGTCACAGAAGGTACAGACCCTTGGGTTCCCCTCTCCCGATACCCGCCCGCGTGGTGCTGCTCTGCGGCCCCTCCGGCTCCGGGAAGTCCCTTCTCTCCGCCGCTTCCGGCCTCCCCGTGCTCCGCCTCGACGACTTCTACAAAGAGGCCACGGACCCGACGCTGCCCCAGGTCGAGGGCAGTGAGGACATCGACTGGGACCACCCGCGGTCGTGGGACGCGGACACCGCCGTCGCCGCGATCGAGGACCTGTGCCGTACGGGACGTACGACCATCCCCGTCTACGACATCTCCCTGAGCGCCCGTACCGGGGCCGAGGCCCTGAGCATCGACGGGGCGCCGCTGTTCATCGCGGAGGGGATCTTCGCCGCCGAGATCGTCGAGCGCTGCCGCGAACTCGGCGTCCTCGCCGACGCGTTGTGCCTGTCCCGGGGCGCGGTGACCACGTTCCGGCGCCGTTTCGTGCGGGATCTGAAGGAGGGCCGCAAGTCGGTGCCCTTCCTGCTGCGGCGCGGCTGGCGGCTGATGCGCTCCGAGCGGTCCATCGTGGCGCGCCAGGCGGCTCTGGGCGCCCACCCCTGCGACCGGGACGAAGCGCTCGGCCGGCTGGCGGCCGCCTCGTCCGCGCCCCGGGCGTCCGCGCCCACGGCGACCGCGTAACCCGCCCCGCCGGTCACGCTCCGGCCCGCGGGCCTTCGGGACCGGCTCGGGCCGGGGCCGCGCCCGCCGGCTTCCCGGGAACGAAAGAAGGTCCAAGCGGACCCCCGACCGCCTGGACCTTCTTCGTTTCCCCCGTGGTCCCCCGTGACACGGCGACTTCCCCGTGACCCGTTTCCCCGTGACCCCGTTCGGCGTCGGCTCCCCCCGGAACCGACGTCCCCCGTCACCGGCTCCCCCCGGAGCCGGCCCCCATGACCCTCAGGCGACAAGCTCCCCGAAGGACTCCTCCTCGTCACGGCCGAAGCTGAGGACCTCGTCCTCGCGCATCCGGCGGAGCGACCGCCAGATGCTGGACTTCACCGTGCCGACACTGATGCCGAGGATCTCCGCGATCTCCGGGTCGGTGCGGCCCTCGTAGTAACGGAGGACCAGCATCGTCCGCTGGAGTTCGGGCAGCCGGGCCAGCGCCTGCCACAGGACCGCGCGCAGCTCGGTGCCGCGCATCGCGTCCGTGTCACCGGGCGTCTCCGGCAGTTCCTCGGTCGGGTACTCGTTCAGCTTGCGGCGGCGCCACGCGCTGATGTGCAGGTTCGTCATGGTGCGGCGGAGGTAGCCCCCGACCGCGGCCTTGTCGCTGATCCGGTCCCAGGCCCGGTACGTCGAGAACAGCGCGCTCTGCAGCAGGTCCTCGGCCTCGAAGCGGTCACCGGTCAGGTGGTAGGCGGTTGCGTACAGGGAGGCGCGGCGCTCCTGGACGTAGGCGGTGAAGGCCGCTTCGGCCTCCACACTCCCCGCCCCCGAACGACGCTCCCCCGAGCCCTCCCCGTACGCGGCTCCCCCGTGAGCCTTCTCCCCCGTCGTGCCCACGGCGGCAGGCGCCGTGGTCTTCTCCCCCGTGAAACCGTCAACCACCGTCATGTACACGGCGTGCTGACGCCCGGCACTACGAGCGCACCCCCGCTGGCTCACAGCACCGGACTTCTCCGCTGCCCGGTTGACGTCGTGGAGCCGCGTGACAACTGCGCTAGTGCTGGTGCTGTGCAGCGTGTTCATCTCGCGCCCCCCGTCGTGGAGTCCCGGATCTTCGGTTCGTTCCGTCGTGCGTCCTGCCCTTGTGTCGAAAAGCTTGCCGGGCCCACTTCATGGCCATGTCCTCCGACTGTCACAGACCTGTCACAGGGGCCGCCCCCGGGCGCGGCACAGCGCGATCACAGAGAAGAGCGGTACGACTACGCAGATGACCACTTGGGCCCCGGGCGCCTCCCGCGAGGGTCTCCGTTGTGGCCGGGAGACGAGTGGGAGCGCTCCAACAGTCGATACACGAGCATGACATGGGCCAGAATGACGTCCGTGCCTTCCCTGTTGCTGATCGAGGACGACGACGCCATCCGTACGGCCCTGGAGCTCTCTTTGACGCGCCAGGGACACCGTGTGGCCACCGCTGCCACCGGCGAGGACGGTCTGAAGCTGCTGCGCGAGCAGCGACCGGATCTGATCGTGCTGGATGTGATGCTGCCCGGCATCGACGGATTCGAGGTGTGCCGGCGCATCCGGCGCACCGACCAACTGCCGATCATCCTGCTGACCGCGCGCAGCGACGACATCGACGTCGTGGTCGGACTGGAGTCCGGCGCCGACGACTACGTCGTCAAGCCGGTGCAGGGCCGGGTGCTCGACGCCCGGATCCGCGCCGTGCTGCGCCGCGGCGAGCGGGAGGCGAACGACTCGGCCTCGTTCGGCTCGCTGGTCATCGACCGTGCCGCCATGACCGTCACCAAGAACGGTGAGGATCTGCAACTGACACCCACCGAGCTGCGGTTGCTCCTGGAGCTGAGCCGCAGGCCCGGACAGGCCCTGTCCCGGCAGCAGTTGCTGCGTCTGGTGTGGGAACACGACTACCTGGGCGACTCACGCCTGGTCGATGCCTGTGTGCAGCGGCTGCGCGCCAAGGTGGAGGACGTGCCGTCCTCTCCCACCCTGATCCGTACCGTGCGTGGCGTCGGCTATCGGCTGGACAATCCTCAGTGACCAAACCGCAGGACAAGCTCCGCGGCTGGGCCGCGGCGCGCAAGGCGTTGCTGTCCGGTCTGCGCTTCACCAGCCTGCGGCTGCGGCTGGTCGTGGTGTTCGGACTCGTCGCGCTCACCGCCGCGGTGTCCGCGTCGGGCATCGCGTACTGGCTCAACCGCGAGGCCGTGCTGACGCGTACCCAGGACGCGGTGCTGCGTGACTTCCAGCAGGAGATGCGCAACCACGCGAGCATGCTGCCCGTGCATCCGGCGCAGGACGAACTCCAGCGCACGGCCGGGCAGATGGCGAACAGCAGCCAGCGTTTCAGTGTGCTGCTGACCGCCGAGGCCGCCGACGGCAAGATGATCACCGGCAACTCCGAGCTGGACACGTTCACGCTGGAGGACGTACCCAAGTCCCTCCGGAAGGCGGTGAACAAGCAGCAGCCGCTGACCTCGACCAACAAGTCCGCGTACCACCTGTACTGGCAGCGGATCACCCAGCACGACAAGTCGTACCTCGTGGGCGGGGCCCGGGTGATCGACGGCTCCACGACCGGTTACATGCTCAAGTCCCTGGAGCCGGAGGCCAAGGACCTCAACTCCCTCGCCTGGTCGCTGGGGATCGCGACGGGGCTCGCGCTGATCGGCTCGGCGCTGCTGGCCCAGGCCGCCGCGACCACGGTCCTCAAGCCGGTCCACCGGCTGGGCATCGCGGCCCGCCGGCTCGGCGAGGGCAAGCTGGACACCCGGCTGCGGGTCTCCGGCACGGACGAACTCGCCGATCTGTCACGGACGTTCAACCGGACGGCGGAGTCGCTGGAGAAGCGGGTCGCGGACATGAGCGCGCGGGACGAGGCCTCCCGCCGCTTCGTCGCCGACATGTCCCACGAACTGCGGACGCCGCTCACCGCGATCACCGCCGTCACCGAGATCCTCGAGGAGGAACTGGACGCGGAGACCGGCAGCGTCGACCCGATGATCGAGCCGGCCGTACGGCTGGTCGTCAGCGAGACCCGGCGTCTGGGCGACCTCGTGGAGAACCTGATGGAGGTGACCCGGTTCGACGCGGGCACCGCCCGGCTGATCCTCGACGACGTGGACATCGCCGACCAGATCACCGCGTGCATCGACGCGCGCGCCTGGCTGGACGCCGTCGACCTGGACGCCGAGCGGGGCATGACGGCGCGGCTCGACCCGCGCCGCCTCGACGTGATCCTGGCGAACCTGATCGGCAACGCGCTCAAGCACGGTGGTTCACCGGTCCGGGTGTCGGTGCGTATGGAGGGCGAGGGCGAGGAACTGGTCATCGAGGTGCAGGACCACGGTCCCGGCATTCCCGAGGACGTCCTGCCGCACGTCTTCGACCGGTTCTACAAGGCCAGCGCGTCCCGCCCGCGTTCCGAGGGCAGCGGCCTCGGGCTCTCCATCGCCCTGGAGAACGCGCACATCCACGGCGGCGAGATCACCGCGGCGAACGCGCCGGGCGGCGGGGCGGTCTTCACGCTGCGCCTGCCCCAGCACGCGTCGGAACTGCTCGCCGACGACCTGCGGGGCCGTGACGCCTCCGCGCACGGGAACGGCACGGAAGGCACCGCCGGATGACCACCGCACACCCCACGGCCCCGGAGGTTCCCCACCCCTCCCGGCCCACCGGCTCCCCGGAGAACGCCCGCCCGCGGGCCGGCGCCTTCCCGGAGACCACCCGCCCGCAGGCCGCCGGCTCCGCGGCCCCCGGGCGTCGGCGGGCGGCGGGTTCCGCGCGGCCGGGACGCCCGTTCCGGCCCTGGCGGCCGGGCGGGGTACGGCCCTGGCCCGCCGTGGCGGTGCTCGCCGTGCTGCTCACCGGGTGCGGCATCCGTCCCACACAGGTGCCGACCGACTTCGGTCCGGCGCCCTCCCGCGTGCCCTGCGCGCTCTCCGGCCCCGACATCGCCACCCAGTCCTCGCACGGGGTGCCGGTCCAGGTCTTCCTGCTCTGCTCGGAACAACTGGTCACGGTCGACCGGTCGGTGCGCATCGCGGACGGTACGGCGGAGTCGGCGCGCCGGGCCCTGGTGGCCCAGGCGCTGCTGGACGAGCTCGCCGAGGCACCGTCGACGCCCGAGGAACAGGCCGGGTACACGACGGACGTACGCGGCGGCATGACGGTCGGCGGACCCCGCGAAGGGGACCCCGAGGACACGCTCCGGCTGAGCACCCCGCCGCAGGACCTCACGCCGACGTCCCTCGCCCAGATCGTCTGCACCTTCTCGGACTCGGCCGCGGCGCGGGACGACGGCAGTGTCGTCCTCGGCGGTCCCGCCCCCTCCGGCCTGCGCAGCTACGAGTGCACCCCCGAGATGCGCGCCGCGCCCGGCGACACGGCCCCGGCCTCGACGGCTGTCCGGAGTTCGTAACGCTGCGGGGCTGAAAACCACCGCAGCGGAACCGATCGTGCCGGAGCCCGCGTCTTGGGGGGCGTGCAGCGTCATGGTTCAGAGGACGGCAGCGCCGTCACCCGCGTCCGTGTGGCAGGAGGTGTCCTCCTCGTCGCACACCTGGCGCTCGTCGCCTGGATCACGCTGCGTCCGCTGGACGTCCCCTGGGTGAGCGCCGCCAACCTGCGGCCCTTCGCGGGTATCAGAGCCGACCTCGCACTGGGCCCCGAGGCGGCGGCCCGGCGTATCGCCGCGGGCCTCGGCCTGCTCGCCCCGCTGGGTGTGCTGCTCCCGATGGCGGGGGGCAGGCTCGCCGCCTCCCCCCTGGGCTCGCTCCTGCGGACGACCGCCGCCGGCGTGCTGCTCTCCCTGGGCATAGAGCTGCTCCAGACCGGGGTGCCCGGCCAGGTCGTGGACATCGACTCGATCACGCTCAACACCCTCGGGGTGGCCCTCGCGCATCTCGCGGTCGTACCCGCCGTCAGGGCCCGGCTCCGTCGCAGGGCCGAGACGCGGCGCCGCGCGGCCGTCCGCCGGGAGGACCACGCTCAGGGTCGGACCCCGACGATTCCCAGGGTCGGGATCGCTCCCTGGAGCGAGGTTTCGCGCACTTCGTCCTCGTAGCGTTGAGGGCATCGGTGAAGGCACCGGTGAGAACGACGAGGCCGGCCCCGCCGGCACTCGACGACGGTTCGCGAAGGAGCCACCATGACCGCCCTTGCCCGCCCCACGAACGGCCGCATGATCGGCGGAGTCTGTGCTGCGCTGGCACGGCGCTTCGGCACCTCGGCGACGACGATGCGTGTCGTCTTCGTCGTGTCCTGCCTGCTTCCCGGCCCGCAGTTCCTGCTCTACATAGCGCTGTGGATCCTCTTCCCGTCCGAGGACAAGGTCTCCCGCAACGCCTGGTGACCCGGGCGGGCACCCGGCGGCGGCCGGCGTGGGACACGGCGAACGCCGGTGGGGCACACCCGACGAGGGTGTGCCCCACCGGCGTTCGTAGAGCCGGAGCGGGCGCGGCCGCGATGCGCGCGGCCGTCCTCGTACGGCCGGAAGGCCCCGCGCTCGGACAGGCGGGGGGACCTCCGTCCGGCAAAGAGCGTCAGCCCAGCGGAATCCCGTTGACCGGCAGGCCGTGCGTGGGCAGACCCTGCAGCGGCAGCCCTCCGAGCAGTCCGGTCACGGGCGCGGCCTGCCGGTCGGCGAGCAGACGCGTGGCGGCGGGATTCGCGGCGATCACATCCGTGCCGACGGCGCTCTGGCCCTGGGCGAGCGCCTGGCCGGCGGCGGGCAGCGCCGAGGCGGTGGCCTCGGCGGGCAGCGTCATGGTGACGGCGTCCAGCGCCGAGGAGGCGTCCGGCACGGCCGGGGCGGCGTTCGCGGCACCCGCGCCGACAGCGGCGAAAGCGGCGCCGAGAGCGGCGACACCGAGAGTCTTGGCAGCAGACTGCTTCATCGTGAATGCGTCCTTGGGGTGGGTGAGACGGGTATGTGAGCGGTCCAGAACCGTAAACACGTAATCCCACCCTCCGCAAACAACGAAAAGCGGCCGAATCATGGAGGAGAAGTGAAGACCCGGCCGCTTCGCATTCGCCCCGATCAGGCTCGTTCTCCCGCAGAACCGCTGGTGGAAGCGGTCTGCTGGAACAGCCATTCGGACTTCAATTCTGCATATCCAGGCTTGATCACGTCATTGATCATGGCGAGGCGTTCATCGAAAGGAATGAATGCTGACTTCATAGCATTGACCGAGAACCACTGCATGTCGTCGAGCGAGTAACCGAACACCTCGACAAGGTGCTCGAATTCCCGGCTCATGCTCGTACCCGACATGAGGCGATTGTCGGTATTGACCGTGGCGCGGAAATGCAGGCGCCGCAGCAGCCCGATGGGGTGGTCGGCGTACGAGTCCGCGGCGCCGGTCTGGAGGTTGGAACTGGGGCACAGCTCCAGCGGGATGCGCTTGTCGCGGACGTACGACGCGAGCCGGCCGAGTTCCACCGAGCCGTCCTCGCGCACCTGGATGTCGTCGATGATGCGGACGCCGTGCCCGAGCCGGTCGGCGCCGCACCACTGGAGGGCCTGCCAGATGGACGGCAGGCCGAACGCCTCGCCGGCGTGGATCGTGAAGTGGTTGTTCTCCCGCTTGAGGTACTCGAAGGCGTCGAGGTGCCGGGTGGGCGGGAAGCCGGCCTCGGCGCCCGCGATGTCGAAGCCGACGACGCCCGAGTCGCGGTAGCGGTTGGCGAGTTCGGCGATCTCCAGGGCGCGGGCCGCGTGCCGCATGGCGGTCAGCAGGGCGCCGATCCGGATGCGGTGGCCGTTCTCCCGGGCCAGCCGCTCCCCTTCCCGGAAGCCCTCGTTGACCGCCTCGACGACCTCTTCGAGGCTGAGCCCGCCCTCCAGGTGCTGCTCGGGCGCGTACCGCACCTCGGCGTAGACGACCCCGTCCTCGGCGAGGTCCTCGGCGCACTCGGCGGCGACCCGCACCAGGGCCTCGCGGGTCTGCATGACGGCACAGGTGTGGGCGAAGGTCTCCAGGTACCGCTCCAGCGAACCGGAGTCGGCGGCCTCGCGGAACCAGATCCCGAGCTTGCCGGGATCGGTCTCGGGGAGGCCGGAGTAGCCGGTGTCGCGGGCGAGTTCGACGATCGTGCCGGGGCGCAGGCCCCCGTCGAGGTGATCGTGCAGCAGGACCTTGGGCGCCCGGCGGATCTGCTCCGAGCTCGGGGTGTTCCGGATCTGGCTCGTCATTTTCGCACTCTAGCCCCTACGCGCGTAGATCTCCTGTTGTACGAATCCGTCGATACGTAACGGTGACCGTGCGGACGGGTGGCGTACACCCTTGCTTCTGACACTGTTCTGTCATGGCACAGCAAGCGACGCCGGTTCGCAGGGCCCGGCTGGGGAGGGCGCTCGGCCCCGAGCCGACGGCGGTCAGCGGAGTTGTTCTGCTGCTGCCGGGCGGCGAGGAGACCTCGGCCCGAAGACCCTCCCCCATGATGGCGACCGCCTCCGTACGCGCGCTCGGGCGCCGGCTGACCCGCGCCGGACGCGCGGAAGGCCTGGTCGGCCACGTGGTGCACTACCGGGTACGCGGCTGGAACGGCAGCGAGGCCCATCTCGCGTCCGACGCGTCCTGGGCCGCGGACGAGGTCGTCCGCCGCTACGGCGACGTGCCCGTGTGCCTGGCGGGCATCGACATGGGCGGCCGGGCGGCGCTGCGCGCGGGCGGGCACCCGGCCGTCAACTCCGTGCTGGCGCTGGCACCCTGGCTGCCGGAGGACGATGTCGCGGCGCCACCCGAACCGGTGAAACAGCTCGCCGGGCGGCGCGTGCTGATCGTGCACGGCACCAACGACGCGCGCACCGACCCGGAGTTGTCCTTCCGGCTCGCCGCGCGCGCGAAGAAGGCCAACCGCGGCATCTGCCGCTTCGAGGTCCACTCGGACGGGCACGCGCTGCACCAGCACCGGCAAGAAGTCCTCGCCCTCGCGGAGGACTTCGTGCTGGGCTCGCTGTTCGGCCGCTCCTTCTCCCGCCCGGTCGAGGACGCCTTCGCCGCACCACCGCCCCTGGGCCTGCGGATGCCGCTCGCGGCGGGCTTCGGGCAGTCGTTGCGCCGCTAGGGCCTGTCTGACAATTCCCGTCTGCCCGGCGAGGGGCGCCCGGAGGCTCAGTCGGGTAGCAGGTGGCCTCGGCGGGAGAGCAGGAACTTCTTGAAGGCGGCCACCGGCGGGGTGTCCGGGTGGCCGTCCAGCCAGGCGACGCCGATCTCGCGCACGGCGCGCGGGGCGGTGACCGTGAGTTCGACGACTCCCGGACGGGCGACGGCCGGTGGCGGCAGCAGGGCGACGCCGAGGCCGGCGGCGACCAGGCCCCGGAGCGTCTCCGCCTCCTCCCCCTCGAAGGCGATGCGCGGCCGGAACCCCGCCTCCTGGCACAGGTCGTCCGTGATGGCGCGCATGCCGTAGCCGGGTTCCAGGGTCACGAAGGTCTCGTCGGCCGCCTCGGCGAGACGGATGCGCCTGCGCGCGGCGAGCCGGTGGTCGGCGGGCACGACCAGACGGAGCTTCTGCTCGTCGAGCAGGCGGCCCACCAGATCGGGCGCGTCCGGCACGGGCGAGGTCAGGCACAGGTCCAGTTCGCCCGACCGCAGCCGCTCCAGCATGGCCTCCCCGTAGTTCTGCACGAGGCTGAAGCGGACGCCCGGGTGGTCGGCGCGGAACGCGCGGATCAGTCCCGGCACCGTCTCCGATCCCATCGTGTGCAGAAAGCCGAAGGCGACCTTGCCGGTGGCCGGGTCGGCGTCCGCGCGCACCTCGTCGGCGGCGCGCTCGACCTCGGCGAGGGCCCGTTCCACGGAGGCGAGGAAGGTGCGGCCGGCAGGGGTCAGCGCCACGGTCCGGCCCCGGCGCGCGAACAGGTCGACTCCCAGGTCCTGTTCGAGCCGGACCATGGCCCGGGACAGGGTCGACTGCGGGACCCCCATCTGCTCGGCGGCCCGGGTGACGTGCTCGGTGCGGGCGACACCGGCGAAGTACGCCAGGCGCGGGGCGAGCAGTCTCGCGAAGTGCGCGCTGTCTTCTGTGTCACTGAACGGTGACAGGTGAGCCTGTGACCTCTGCTGATGCGCCATGGGAACGATTATGGCGATTCCATGCATTGGACGGATGAACGACGGGTCCTTAGGTTCGAGCCATGCCTTCCGCCAGTACCGGGGCGCCCGTCACCGCGGGCGCCGCCGCCTCCGCTCCCGTCACCGCCTCCGTCCCCACCGCCACCGCCACCGCCACCGCCACCGCGGATTCCCGCATGGCCCCCGGCGGGCCCGGCTACCGACGGATGAGCTTCGCGCTCTTCCTCGCGGGCGTCGCGACCTTCGCCCTCCTCTACTCCACCCAGGCCCTGCTCCCGCTGGTCTCCTCGGACTTCGGGGTCAGCGCGAGCGAGGCGAGCTGGACGGTGTCGGCCGCGACGGGCGGGCTCGCGCTGTTCGTCCTGCCGATGAGCGCGCTCTCGGAGCGCTTCGGACGGCGTACGTTGATGACGGCGTCCCTGGCGGTGGCGGTCACCGTGGGCCTGCTGGTGCCCTTCGCGCCGTCGATCGGCGCGCTGGTGGTGCTGCGGGCGGTACAGGGCGCGGCGCTCGCGGGACTCCCGGCGTCGGCGACGGCGTACCTGGCGGAGGAGGTCCGCCCCAAGGCGCTGATCACCGCGATCGGCCTGTTCGTCGCGGGCAACAGCGTCGGCGGGATGAGCGGCCGGGTCATCACCGGCTGGGTGGCGCAGGAATGGGGCTGGCGGGTGGCCGTCGGCACGATCGGGCTGATCGCCGTGGGCTGCGCGGTGGCCTTCCGGATGCTGCTTCCGGCGCCGCGGCACTTCACGCGGGGTTCGCTGCGGCCCCGGGTGCTGGCCCGCACGGTGCGCGACCACCTCGCGAACCCGCTGCTGTGCCGGCTGTACGCGATCGGCGCGCTGTTCATGATGGTGTTCGGCGGGGTCTACACGGTCATCGGCTACCGCCTCGCCGAGGCGCCGTTCTCGCTCCCGCAGGGCATCGTCGGCTCGGTCTTCCTGGTCTATCTCGTCGGTACGGTGTCGGCGTCGACGGCGGGCCGTCTCGCCGGCCGCCTCGGCCGCCGCGGCTCCCTCTACGTGGCGGGCGCCACCACGACGGCCGGGCTGCTCCTGTCCCTGGCCGGTTCCCTGGCGCTGGTCCTGCTCGGCCTGGTCCTGATCACCGCGGGCTTCTTCGCGGGCCACGCGGTGGCGTCGTCGTCGGTGAGCCACACCGCGAAGACCGGGCGGGCGCAGGCCTCGGCCCTCTACCAGTCCGCGTACTACATCGGCTCCAGCGCCGGCAGCACGCTGGGCGCGGTCGCCTTCCACGCGGGGGGCTGGGCGGGCACGGTGGCCATGGGGCTGTTCGCGGTGCTCGGAGTCGTCTCGATCACCCTGTTCGGCTCCCGCGCGGCCCGTACCGCCGCGCGCCGCGCGCCCGTGCCGGCCCACTGAGGCCCTGGCCGGGACCCACTGAGGCCTGGTCGGGACCCGCAGAGGACCCGGACGGCCACCAGACCCGGACCACCCTCTGGAACACCTTCTTTGACCTGCGGTTTTCCTCGCTCCGCCAGTCATTGTCAGTGGGCTGCGGTAGCTTCCGAGGTGTCGGCGCGATGACGCGCGAATCAAAAAGGCCACAGGGGTGGGTTGGCGATGAGCGAGGGTACGGCGACGACGGCGGACCTGGACGTCCGGCTGGAGAAACACCGCGTCGAGCTGACCGGGTACTGCTACCGCATGCTCGGCTCGTCCTTCGAGGCCGAGGACGCGGTGCAGGACACGATGGTCCGGGCCTGGCGCAGCTACGACAAGTTCGAGGGCCGCTCCTCGATGCGGTCCTGGCTGTACCGGATCGCGACGAACGTATGTCTGGACATGCTCAACGCGGGCAACCGAAGGGCTCGGCCGATGGATCTCACGGCTCCCTCGCCGCTCGCCCGGGCCGCGCTCACCCCCCGTCCGGACAACACCTGGCTGGAGCCGATGCCCGACGGCCGTGTGCTGCCGACGAACGACGACCCGGCGGAGGCCGCGGTCGCCAAGGAGTCCGTGCGCCTGGCCTTCATGGCGGCCCTCCAGCAGCTTCCGCCCAAGCAGCGCGCGGTGCTCATCCTGCGCGAGGTCCTCGCGTGGCGGGCGAGCGAGGTCGCCGAGCTGCTCGGGACCACGGTCGCCTCGGTCAACAGCGCCCTCCAGCGGGCCCGCGCCACCCTCGCGGAGAACGACGGGACGGGCGCGGACGCCGCGACCTCCGACCCGCTCGACGAGGAGCAGCAGAAGCTCCTGGAGCGCTATGTGGAGGCGTTCGAGGGGTACGACATGACGGCTCTGACGGCGCTCCTGCACGAGGACGCGGTCATGACGATGCCGCCGTTCGACCTGTGGCTGCGGGGCCCGCAGGACATCACCGGCTTCATGACGACGCTGGGCGCCGCCTGCGCCGGCTCGCGCCTGATCCCGGTGGAGGTCAACGGCCTGCCGGGGTTCGCGCAGTACAAGCCGGACGAGGAGGCGGGCGGCCACACACCCTGGTCGGTGCAGGTCCTGGAGATCTCAGAGGGCCGCGTCTCCGGGTTCCACTTCTTCCTGGACACGGCCCGCTGGTTCCCGCTCTTCGGACTCCCCCTCCATCTCGACGGGCCCGGGGCTCCCGGAGACCGCGGAGTCGGCGGGACCGGCGCCGTCGCAGGTCTCGAAGCGGAGGCCGACGAGGTCGAGTAGGGCGCGCAGTGCCGGGTCCGGGCCGGCGAGGCGTATGCGGCCTCCCGCCCTGCGGGCCGCCAGTTCCATGCGGGCCAGTGCGTCGACGGCGGTGAGGCCGGGTGGCCCGAGGCCCGCGACATCGCAGACCACGACCCCGGCGCCGGTCGTCCCGAGGAGCGCCCGGACAGCCTCGCAGAGCCGGGGCACCTCGCCCGGGGTGACGAGTCCGGGCATCACGAGCACGGCCGGTTCGACGGAATCCACGCTCAGTAGACCGGCCGGGGGCTCCGAACTCATCGCGGACGCCCGGAAAGCGGACCGCGACCAGCGCCTCGGGGCTCCGCCCGGTCCTGGAGCCTGCCGTGCCGGCATGCCGAACGGGACCGGCGGAGGTCCACCGGTCCCGTTCACCCGAAGGAGGAAACCGCAGGTCAGGCGATGCGGTCCAGCACGATCGGGGTGGCCTTGAAGTCGGTGCCGGCCGCGCCGATGTCGTACGAGCCCTCGACGGCCTGGAGCGCGTAGTCGAAGCGGTCCGGGGTGTCCGTGTGGAGGGTCAGCAGGGGCTGGCCCGCCGTGACGGTGTCACCGGGCTTGGCGTGCAGCTCGACGCCCGCGCCGGCCTGCACCGGGTCCTCCTTGCGGGCGCGTCCGGCGCCCAGGCGCCAGGCAGCGATGCCGATGTCGTACGCGTCGAGGCGGGTCAGCACACCGGAGGCCGGGGCGCTGACGACGTGGGTCTCGCGCGCGGTGGGCAGCGCGGCGTCCGGGTCGCCGCCCTGCGCGGCGATCATGCGGCGCCACACGTCCATGGCGGAGCCGTCGGCGAGCGCCTTCGCCGGGTCGGCGTCCTTGATCCCGGCCGCGTCGAGCATCTCGCGCGCCAGGGCGATGGTGAGCTCGACGACGTCGGCGGGGCCGCCGCCGGCGAGGACCTCGACGGACTCGCGGACCTCCAGGGCGTTGCCGGCGGTCAGGCCGAGCGGCGTCGACATGTCGGTGAGGAGCGCGACCGTCCTCACTCCGTGGTCGGTGCCGAGGCCCACCATCGTGGAGGCCAGCTCACGGGCGTCCTCGATGGTCTTCATGAAGGCGCCGGTGCCGACCTTCACGTCGAGGACCAGCGAACCGGTGCCCTCGGCGATCTTCTTGGACATGATGGAGGAGGCGATGAGCGGGATCGCCTCGACCGTGCCGGTGACGTCGCGGAGCGCGTAGAGCTTCTTGTCGGCGGGGGCGAGTCCGTCGCCGGCCGCGCAGATGACCGCGCCCGTGGTGTCGAGGACGTGCAGCATCTCCTCGTTGGACAGCAGCGCGCGCCAGCCCGGGATCGACTCCAGCTTGTCCAGGGTGCCGCCGGTGTGGCCGAGGCCGCGTCCGGAGAGCTGGGGCACCGCGGCACCGCAGGCGGCGACGAGCGGGGCCAGCGGAAGGGTGATCTTGTCGCCGACGCCGCCGGTGGAGTGCTTGTCGGCGGTCGGGCGGGACAGGGAGGAGAACTCCATGCGCTCGCCCGAGGAGATCATCGCGGCCGTCCAGCGGGCGATCTCACGGCGGTTCATGCCGTTGAGCAGGATCGCCATGTTGAGCGCGGCCATCTGGTAGTCGGCGACCTCGCCGCGGGTGTACGCGTCGATGACCCAGTCGATCTGCTGATCACTGAGTTCGGCACGGTCCCGCTTGGTGCGGATGACGGAGACGGCGTCCATGGCCATGGCGTTCCTTCCGAAAGATGAGCGGCCCCTCCCCGGCGTCAGCCGGTCGGAGGGGCCGCGGGGCATTACTTGGTGAGATGGCCCGGCCCGAAGGCCTGCGGCAGCATCTCGGACAGGGGCACGAGCCCTAGCGGTGTCTCCAGGATCAGTTCCTCGCCGCCGAACTCGAACAGAAGCTGCCGGCAGCGTCCGCACGGGACGAGGATCTCGCCCTGACCGTCGACACACGTGAAGTGCGTCAGCCGGCCGCCTCCGGTGGCCCGCAGTTCGGAGACCAGACCGCATTCGGCGCACAGGCCGAGGCCGTAGGAGGCGTTCTCGACGTTGCAGCCGGAGACGATCCGGCCGTCGTCGACGCGGGCGGCGGCGCCGACGGGGAAGTCCGAGTAGGGGGCGTACGCACGGCTCATCGCCGTACGGGCCACCTCCCGCAGCTCCTCCCAGTCGACGTCCGCGGACTGCGCGCCGGCGGCCGTCACTTCCCCTGTCCCTTCCGGTACGGCAGGCCGTCCGCCTTCGGCATGCGCAGGCGCTGCGCCGACAGGGACAGGACGAGAAGGGTGATGACGTACGGCGTGGCGGAGACGATCTGGCTGGGCACCTCGTTGGTCGTGGCGTACCAGAGGAACACGAGGCCGCCGATGACCAGGGTGATGACGGCGGACACGTACTTCTTCTTGACCGCGAGCCAGATCGCGCCGATCACGAGCAGGATGGCGCCGAGCAGCAGCAGGGCGTGGACGTTCTCGGAGCCGCCGCGCAGGTTGAGGCTGTCGGTGTAGCCGAACAGGACCGCGCCCAGGGCGAGCCCGCCGGGCATCCAGTTGCCGAAGATCATCGCCGCGAGACCGATGTAACCGCGGCCGGCGGTCTGGCCCTCCAGGTAGAAGGGGTTGGCGACGATGGAGAGGAAGACACCGCCGAGGCCGGCCAGACCGCCGGAGATGATCACGGCGATGTACTTGTACTTGTAGACGTTCACGCCGAGCGACTCGGACGCGACCGGGTTCTCGCCGCAGGACCGCAGGCGCAGGCCGAACGGGGTGCGCCACAGGATCCACCAGGTGGCGGGGATCAGCGCGATGGCGATCAGGGTCAGCCAGGAGACGTCGGTGACCAGACCGCCGAGCAGACCCGCGATGTCCGAGACGAAGAACCAGCCCTTGGAGTTCAGGGTGGTGAGCCAGTCGGAGAGCCCTGGCACGGTGAACTGGCCGAGCGACTCGACCGGCGGGGACTGCTTGGCCGAGCCGCCCGGGTGGCCCACGAAGGCGAGCGGGGAGAGGTAACGGGTGACGCCGAGCGCGAGGATGTTGATGGCCACACCGGAGACGATGTGGTTGACGTTGAAGGTGACCGTGATGATCGCGTGCAGCAGACCGCCGACGGCGCCGCCGATGATGCCGACCAGGATGCCGGTCCACGGACCCCACTGGTAACCGGCCCAGGCGCCGAACCAGGTGCCGAGGATCATCATGCCTTCGAGGCCGATGTTGACGACGCCGGAGCGCTCGGCCCACAGACCGCCGAGACCGGCCAGGCCGATCGGGACGGCCAGTTCGAGCGCGGTCGACATCTGGCTGACGTTGGTGATGCCGTCCGCGCCGGTGATGATGCGGACGATCGAGGTCAGCGCCAGGGCGCCCGCGATCACCAGCAGGAGGACGGAGAGCGACATCCGGCGGCCCTTGGGAGCCCCGGGCTGAAGCGTGGGCTGGTTGACGTCGGTCGCGGTGGTCATCGGCCCGCCACCTCCTTCTCGGTGTTGTCGGTTCCGCCGAGGACGTTGCCCGCGGCGAGTTCGGCGCCGACGCGGCGCTGCTGGCGGCGCAGACCCCACTCGCGCACGGCCTCGTAGGAGACGACGACCGAGATCACGATCAGGCCCTGCATGATGACCGCGATCTCCTTGTCGTACCCGTGGAAGTCGAGTTCGGGCGAGGCCTTCTCCAGCCAGGCCCACAGCAGGGCCGCGAAGGCGATGCCGACGGGGCTGTTGCGGCCGAGCAGCGCGATACCGATACCGAGGAAGCCGATGCCGGTCGGGAAGTTCAGGCTGTACGTGTGGGTGTCGCCGAGCAGGATCGGCAGACCCGCGAGACCGGCGATGCCGCCGGAGAGCAGCATCGCGGTGAGCACCATGCGCTTGGGGTCGACACCACTGGCCGCGGCGGCGGACTCGGAGGCGCCGGAGGCGCGCAGGTCGAAGCCGAAGCGGGTGCGGTTGAGGACGATCCAGTAGCCGATGCCGAGGACCACGGCGAGAATGACCAGGCCGTAGATCTCGCCCGCGTCGCCCATGCTGAAGCCGGGGATCCAGCCGGACTTGTGCATCTCGCCGGTGGTGTTGTTGTTGCCGAGCTTGACGCCGAAGACGTCGGGCAGCCACAGGTAGGCGATGACGGAGGTCGCGATCGCGTTCAGCATGATCGTCGCGACGACCTCGCTGACCCCGCGGGTGACCTTGAGGACACCGGCGATACCGGCCCAGAACGCGCCGGTGCAGATGGCGGTCACCATCAGCAGCGGGACCTGGAGCACGGCCGGCAGCGCGACGTGCGCGCCGACGATCGCGGCCATCATGGCGGCGAGCTGGTACTGGCCGTCGACACCGATGTTGAACAGGTTCATCCGGAAGCCGATGGCCACCGCCAGCGCCGCGATGTAGTACAGCGAGGCCTGGTTGATGATCAGGACCTGGATGTCGGAGTACGTCGCCTGCTGGAACATGATCGTGTACGGCTCGATCGGGTTCTTGCCCGAGGCGAGCAGCACGATCGAGGTCAGCGCCACGGCGACGACGAGCGCGATGACCGGTCCGGCCACCCCGAGGAGCAGGCGCTCCTTGTCGAACTTCTTCATCAGCGGGCCTCGTCTTCCGGGGCGTCCGCCGGGTTCTCGGCGGGCTCTTCGAGCTCGGCCGCTTCGGCGAGCTCCTCGTTCTCCAGGTGTCCGGAGGCGGCACCGGTCATGGCCGAGCCGAGTTCCTCCGGGGTGATGGTGGCCGGGTCCGCGTCCGCGACCAGCTTGCCGTTGTAGATCACCCGGAGCGTGTCGGACAGGCCGATGAGCTCGTCCAGGTCCGCGGAGATCAGCAGGACGGCGAGTCCTTCGCGGCGCGCCGCGCGGATCTGGTCCCAGATCTGCGCCTGCGCGCCGACGTCCACACCACGGGTGGGGTGGGCGGCGATCAGGAACTTGGGCTTGTGGCTCATCTCGCGGCCGACGATCAGCTTCTGCTGGTTGCCGCCGGACAGGGAGGCCGCGGTGACGTCGATGCCGGGGGTGCGCACGTCGTATTCCTCGACGATGCGGCGGGTGTCCTGCTGGGCGCCCTTGATGTCGATCCAGATGCCCTTGGCGTTGGGCGTCTCGGTGACATGGCCGAGGATGCGGTTCTCCCAGAGGGGGGCTTCCAGGAGGAGGCCGTGGCGGTGGCGGTCCTCGGGGATGTAGCCGATGCCGTTCTCGCGGCGCTTGCGCGTGGACAGCCCGGTGATGTCGTCGCCCGCGAAGCGGATGACACCGGCGTCGGCGGCCTTCAGGCCGATCAGCGCGTCGATGAGCTCGGTCTGGCCGTTGCCCTCGACACCCGCGATGCCCATCACCTCACCGGCGTGGATGGTGAAGGAGACGTGGTCGAGCACGAGCCGTACTTCGCCGCGCTCCACCTGGTCCATGAGCAGGGCCGCCGAGCCCTTGCCCATCGACACCGAGCCCTTGGCGAAGACCGTCAGGTCCTCGACCTCGATCACGGCCCGGTCGGTGACGGTCGACTCGGAGGTCTCGGGCGTGGGCAGTTCGCTGCCGACCATCAGCTCGGCGAGCTGACGCGGGGTCGTCTCGGACGGCACGGCGGTGCCGACCGTCGTACCGCGCCGGATGACCGTGATGTCGTCGGCGACGGAGAGGACCTCGCCCAGCTTGTGCGAGATGAAGATGACCGACAGGCCCTCGGCCTTGAGTTCGCGCAGGTTGTCGAAGAGCGCGTCGACCTCCTGCGGCACCAGGACGGCGGTGGGCTCGTCCAGGATCAGGATGCGGGCACCGCGGTAGAGGACCTTGAGGATCTCCACGCGCTGCCGTTCGGCGACGCCGAGCTCCTCGACCAGGACGTCGGGGCGGACCCCGAGGCCGTAGCGGTCGGAGATCTCCACGATCTTGCGGCGGGCCTTGGCGCCGATCCCGTACAGCTTCTCGCTGCCGAGGGTGACGTTCTCCAGGACGGTGAGGTTGTCGGCCAGCATGAAGTGCTGGTGGACCATGCCGATGCCGCGGGCGATGGCGTCGCCCGGCGACGAGAAGGTGACCTGTTCGCCGTCGACGGCGATGGTGCCCTCGTCCGGCTTCTGCATGCCGTAGAGAATCTTCATCAGCGTCGACTTGCCGGCGCCGTTCTCGCCGACGAGGGCGTGCACGGTGCCCTTGCGGACGCTGAGGTGGATGTCGTGGTTGGCCACGACGCCGGGGAATCGCTTCGTGATCCCGGCGAGTTCGACGGCGGTCGCCTGACCGTTGACCGCGTCGGCCGGAGGGCTGCTGGACGCGTTGATGGCGCACTCTCCTGAGGGAAAGGGGGTCGTCTACGCGCGTAGCGCCCCTACGGCAACGAAAGGGGCCACAGGCCGCGAGAACGGGATACGTGGAGCAAGACTCCTCGTATCCCGTTGAGCGGACGTAACCCCGCGGTTACCAAGCGGCTCCGGGGCAGAACGGGCGCCTCCCCGTGCCGGCCGGCACGAAGACTTGCCCGAACTTCCCCGGGACCGCATTGGCTGCTCCTGAGGTACTGCTCGTCAGCTGGTCTTGACCTTGATCGCACCGCTGATGATCTTCTCCTGGGCGGCCTTGACGGCGTCCTGGATCGCGGTGTTGCTCTTGTAGGCCGGGTTGGAGTCGGCCAGGCCGACCTCACCGGACTTCAGATCGCCCCGAACGATACCGCTCTCGGGCTTGCCGTCCTCGACCGACTTCGCCAGGTTGTAGACCGCCTTGGCGACATCCTTGGTCGCGGAGGTCAGGATCGAGTCCTTGTACTTGGCCAGCGCCTCCTGGAGGTACTGGTCCGAGTCGACGCCGATCGCCAGGACCTTCTTGGCGGAGGCGGCCTCGATGACACCCTGACCGGACAGACCGGCCGCGGCGTAGACGACGTCGGCCTTCTTCTCGATCTGGCCCTCGGCGGCCGTCTTGCCCTTGTCGGGGCTGGAGAAGCCACCCTCCTGGGCCGTCTGGGTGAGGTACTGCGAGAGGACCTTGACGCCGGGCTTGGTGTCCTTGACGCCCTGCTCGAAGCCCGCCTCGAACTTGTGGATCAGCGGAACGTCCACGCCGCCCACGAAGCCGACGGTGTTGGTCTTGGTGGCCTTGGCGGCGGCGACGCCGGCCAGGTACGAGGCCTCCTGCTCCGAGAAGACCAGGTCCGCGACGTTCTTCGCCTCGACGGTGGAGTCGTCGACGATGCCGAAGGTGGTGTTCGGGAACTTCTCCGCGGCGGCCTTGACGGCCGGGCCGTAGGCGTAACCGATGCCGATGACCGGGTTGAAGCCCTGCTTGGCCAGGGAGACCAGACGCTGGGTCTTGTCCGCGTCCGTCTCACCGTCGGTGGGCTCGACGTCGGCGGTCTCGTACTTGAACTCGCCCTTCGCCTTCTTCAGACCCTCGAACGCGGCGTCGTTGAAGGACTGGTCGCCCTTGCCGCCGACGTCGTACGCGATGGCGAGGCCCTTGTTGCCGCCCTTGGAGTCCGAGGAGTCCGAGGAGGTCGAGGTGCCGCCGCAGGCGGACAGAGCGAGGGCGAGAGAGGCGGTCGCAGTGCCTGCGAGCGCGATGCGGGTAACCCGGCGCATTACATGTGCTCCTGTCGTACAGCGCCGTACGGTTCAGCTTCGGCGCTGGCTTCGCCGCAGATTAACGCGCGTAGACCAACTAGAAAACCCCTTCTGTCCACCTTGTTATCCGGCTGTGCTCGACGCCACGTGCCCACGGGCCCGGGACACGCCGATCGCGAAGGAGAAGTGGCGGAGGGTGACCTCGCGAGTGGCCTGGGAGCGGACAGCGGAACGGGCGGGCACCTGGGGTGCCCGCCCGTTCCGCTGTACTTCGATCGTGTCGGCCGCCCGCCCGGGCGGGAAGAGACGGTCCGGAGGCGGGCAGGGCCCGCCGCGGTCGCCGCCGCTCACACGACTACGAGGTCTTGACTACGAGGTCTTGACCTTGATGCTGCCGTCGACGATGGCCGCCTTGGCCTTGTCCACAGCGGCGGTGAGACCGGCGATCTCCGCCATCTTCGGGTTGCTGTCGGCGAGGCCGACACCGTTGACCTTGAGGTCGAAGGTCTGCGTGCCGTTCAGCGGCTTGCCGTCGTGGACCGACTTGGACAGCGCGTAGACCGAGCCGCCGACGTCCTTGAGCGCGGAGGTCAGGATCTTGTCCTTGTACTTGGCCAGCGCTTCCTGCTTGTACTGGTCGGAGTCGACGCCGATCGCCCACACGCCCGCCGCGGAGGCGGCCTCGATGACACCCTGGCCGGAGAGACCGGCCGCGGCGTACAGGACGTCCGCGCCCTTCTCGATCTGGCCCTCGGCGGCGGCCTTGCCCTTGTCGGGGCTGGAGAAGCCACCCTCGGCGGCGGTCTGCGTCAGGTACTGCGAGAGGACCTTCACGCCGGGCTTGGTGTCCTTGACGCCCTGCGTGTAGCCGGCCTCGAACTTGTGGATCAGCGGAACGTCCACACCGCCGATGAAGCCGACGGTGTTGCTCTTGGTGGCCTTGGCGGCGGCGACACCGGCGAGGTACGAGGACTCCTGCTCGGCGAAGACCAGGGAGGCCACGTTCTTGCCCTCGACGACCGAGTCCACGATGCCGAAGGTGGTCTTCGGGAACTTCACGGCCGCCTTCTCCAGCGCGGGGCCGTAGGCGAAGCCGATGCCGATGACCGGGTTGTAGCCCTGCTTGGCGAGCGACTCCAGACGCTGCTGCTTGTCGGCGTCCGTCTCGTTGTCGGTGGGCTCGACGTCGGCCGTCTGGTAGCCGAACTCCTTCTTCGCCTTCTCCAGGCCGGAGAACGCGGCGTCGTTGAAGGACTGGTCACCCTTGCCGCCGACGTCGTACGCGATGGCGAGGCCCTTGTCCCCGCCGCTCTCGCTGCTGCTGCTGCTGTTGCTGTCGCTGCTGGTCCCGCCGCAGGCGGTGGCGGCGAGTGCGAGCGACGCGACCCCCACCGCGATTCGGGTCAGGTTGGCTATCCGACGCATCTGAAGTTCCCCATTCTCCAAAGCCCCGCAGTGGGTGCTGAGTTCGGCGCACATTAACGCGCGTAGACCGTCCAGGGAACGGGGTTCCGCCTGGCCGTTATCCATTCGTGCCGGTGGCCGGTTACGTCCTTGTGAACCACGCGGCCGAAAGCCGTGTTCGGGGACGCAGTGCCCACCACGGCCGTCACGGGGCGATTCCGCAGAACGGACCCCCTGTGACGGAGCGGATGGTCACCGCATCACGGAGTGACTGTTGTCGAAGAACTGCCGACCACGCTACTGCCGGGGAGCGGGGGACGCGACCGGAGTCACCCAGCCGTGTCCCGCCGCCCTCACGCCCTAGGTCAGCGACTGGTCGAGGAGGGCCGCGGCGGTGAACATCTCGACGCCGACCGTGATCGCGTGCTCGTCGGCGTCGAAGTCGCCCCGGTGCAGATCGCGGGTGGTCCGGTCGCCGGGACGTCGCACGCCGAGCCGGGCCATCGCGCCGGGCACGTGCTCCAGGTACCAGGAGAAGTCCTCGCCGCCGAGGCTCTGCTCGGTGTCCTCGATGGAGTGCGCGCCGCGCCGGGCGGTCATGGCCTCGCGGAGCAGTTCGGTGACGGCCGGGTCGTTGACGACCGGCGGGACGCCCCGGATGTAGTTGATCTCGGACTTGGCGCGGTAGAGGTTCGCGATCTCGTCGATGGCCGCGTGCACGAGGTCGGGGGCGGCCCGCCAGGCGTCGAGGTCCAGGCAGCGGATCGTCCCGGACAGTTCGGCGTGCTGGGGGATCACGTTGCAGGCGTGCCCCGACTCGATGCGTCCCCAGGTCACCGCGAGCCCGCTGCGGGCGTCCACGCGCCGGGCGACGAGCGCCGGCACGTCGGTCACGACCCGCGCGGCGGCGGTGACGAGGTCGGTGGTGAGGTGGGGGCGCGCGGTGTGGCCGCCGGCGCCGTCGAGTGCGACTTCGAGCCGGTCGCACGCCGAGGTGATGGCGCCGTGGCGCAGTCCGATGCGCCCCGCGTCGACCTTCGGGTCGCAGTGCACGCCGACGATCCGCCCGACGCCTTCGAGCACGCCCGACTCGATCGCGTCCGGGGCACCGCCGGGCAGCACCTCCTCCGCGGGCTGGAAGATCAGCCGGACACGCCGGGGCAGCAGGCCCCGGGCGTGCAGGTCGGCGAGGACGAGACCGGCGCCGAGCACGACCGTCGTGTGGATGTCGTGGCCGCAGGCGTGGGCGCGGTCGGGCACGGTCGAGCGGTACGCGCAGTCACTCTTCGTGTCCGGGATGGGCAGCGCGTCGATGTCGGCGCGCAGCGCCAGCATGGGGCGTACGTCGTCCGCGTCCCCGATGTCACAGATGAGTCCCGTGCCGATGGAGAGGACCCGCGGCTTCAGGCCCGCCTGCTCCAGGCGTGCCTTGATCGCCGCGGTGGTGCGGAACTCCTGGTTGCCGAGCTCCGGGTGCATGTGCAAGTCGCGACGGAACGCGACGAGTTCGGCGCGCAGTGCCTCGGGCAGCGCGCCCGGGAGCAGCGGCTCCCCGGGGAGATCGGCCTCGGACTCTCGGGACATCAGTTGGTTCACCCTTTGAAGGGTAGGACGATCGGGCGGCCAACTAACCCACGATCAACAAAAGTTCAGCCCGTTAGGGGAAGAAAATCTGGCCGCGCGGCGCATGGTCGGCTACGAGGATGGGTACACTCGCCCGGCTCTTCGGGCGTTTGGATCTTGAACGGGTGCGGTGACCGGCTGTGATCCGACTCGTCGGCGGCGTCCGCCGATGTGCACCGGAGAAGGCCCGGGGTTACCGGGATCGTTCCCCTTCATGGTCTCCACGGTCTCACACCGACGCGCCCGGATCCCGGCGAGGTCGCCGTCTCCGGCCATTTTCGGGTCACGTTCCGTCATGAGGCCCGGCGTGTCGGCGCCGGTGCCGGGCGGACGCCACGGGCCCGGGCCGGGCGGGACCGTTCACGCTCCCGGCACGGGGGTGCGGGAGCCGCGCCGGCCCGCCCGGGGGGCGGGCCCGCCTCGGCGCGCGTGGGGCGGCGCGGGCGGGCCTGCGCGGGCGTGGTCGGGACGGCGGCCCGGTGCGGGCGGGGTCGGCGCGGACGGGTTCGGTGCGGGCGGACGGGCGGGCGGGCGGGCGGCTCAGCCGAAGCGGCCTGCCACGTAGTCCGCGGTGCGCCGGTCCTTCGGGGTGCCGAAGATGTCGGTGGTGGGGCCGTGCTCGACGATGCCGCCCGGGGTGCCCTGTTCGGCGAGGAAGAAGGCGCACTGCTGCGAGACGCGGGCCGCCTGCTGCATGTTGTGGGTGACGATCACGACGGTCACCTCGCCGGCGAGTTCGTGGATGGTCTCCTCGACGCGACGGGTGGACGTCGGGTCGAGCGCCGAGCACGGCTCGTCCATCAGCAGGACCCGGGGCCGTACGGCGAGAGCGCGGGCGATGCACAGACGCTGCTGCTGGCCTCCGGAGAGCGCGCCGCCGGGCTGCCGCAGCCGGTCCCGGACCTCTTTCCACAGGCCGGCCCGGGCCAGGCTCTCCTCGACCAGCTCGTCCTTCTCCCGGCGGCCCGCGCGGGTGCCGGTCAGACGCAGGCCCGCGACCACGTTGTCGTAGATCGACATGGCCGGGAACGGGTTCGGCTTCTGGAAGACCATGCCGATCCGGCGCCGGGCCTCGGTCAGCCGGCGCTCGGGGGCGTAGATGTCCTCGCCCTCGAAGAGCACCTCGCCGGCCATCGCGGCGGAGGGGATCAGCTCGTGCATCCGGTTGAGGGTGCGCAGGAAGGTCGACTTGCCGCAGCCGGAGGGGCCGATCAGGGCGGTGACCTGTCCGGCGGGCATCGTGAGGGACACGCGCTCCAGCACCAGGTGGCTGCCGAACCAGGCCGACACCTCGCGCGCGTCGAGCTCGGCGGGGGCGGCCACGGGCCGGGCCGGGAACGTCCTGTCCGACGGGACGGGCGGCAGCGCGACGGTGTCGGCCGCGGCGGCCCCCGGGTCGATCACGGCGGTCGCGCCGGCCGGCGCACGGCCGGTCCCGGCGATGGCGGCCGGCACACTGCCGGTCGGGGCGGTCTCGGTCGCGGCGTTGTCACGCGCGGCGGTCGCATCGGTCACGTCGGGCACCTCATGGCGGGATCGGGTCGGGCTCGGCTGGGTCACGGGGGTGGGGCCGGTCGGCGGTGTCACATCAGGTTCGGCAGCAGTTCGGTGACGCGGGTCGCGACCTGGAGGCCGAGAACGGCGCCGACCGGGGCGAACACGATCCAGGTCTGGTGGCGGCCCCAGCGGTGCCAGGCCCACACCGCGGCGACCGCCACGGCGATCAGCGCCTGGAGCCACATCACCAGCGGCCACGGCACTCCGCCGGGCCTGGCCAGCGGCTGTTCGGACTCGGGGAGCGTGCCGGAGCGGATGACCGCGGCGGGGGTCTGCGCGGGTGCGGAGACCAGCTCGGCGTCGACGCGCAGCACTCCGCCGGGCATGAAGTCCGGCCCGGTGGCCGTGAGGAGGACCATGCGGCCCTTGCCCGCGTCGAGCGGGGCGGGCGCCGGGTCACCGGCGCGCCGGACGCCGAAGACCCGGTACTTCGCCTTGCCCTGGCCGGTGGTCACGCTGAACGTGTCGCCGGCGGCGAGTTCGTCGAGGTGTCCGAAGGGAGCGCCGTACGCGGCGGCGCGGCCCATCAGCACGCTGGTGCCGGCCTGCCCCGGCATCGGGGTGTCCCTGCGGTGGCCGGGGCCGTCGGTCATGACGCCGGAGTCGGTGCCCTCCAGGACCACCTCACGCACGTGCAGGGCGGGGATGTCGACGATCGCGACCGGGGTACCGGGGGCGAGCAGGTCGCCCTGCTGGTCGGTCTGGGCCACCGGGGCGGTGCCCAGGGCCAGCTGGGCGCGCAGGGAGTCGTACGCGGTGTGCTGCGCCGTTCGTTCCTGGAGACCGCTGACGAACAGGAGCTGCGCGGTGAGGCCGAGCAGCAGAGCCGCGAGGGTGAGCAGGCCGCCGCGGGCGAGGTGCCGGACGGCGGTGACGCTCCGGACGACCGGCCGCGGCGCGGGTGTTGCGAGCGTGGTCTGTACGGCGACCGTCACGGCTGCGCGTCTCCTTCACTCAACTCATGGAGCGGGTGGGGCGGGAAGGGGTCCCGCCGGGGAACGCCGCGCTGGGCGCCCCCGGCGGGGTACTGCCTGTGGTGCTCGGCAAGCCGTGGATCAGGTGGACTTGATCTTGAAGTTGGCGCCGTTCTTCGAGTTCACGGTGGTGGAACCCACGTACCAGGCGTGCAGGGTGTGCGTGCCGCGGGACAGCTTCGGCAGCTTGATCGTCACCTTGCCGCCGCTCAGGGTGCCGGTGGCGATGACGCGCGAGCCCTCGTAGATGCGGACCGTGCCGGCCGGCGTGGTGCCGGTCGCGGTGACCTTGACGGTGACCTTGGCCTGCGAGAGGTGGCTGATCGAGGCCGGCGCCGTGGTGGTGACGCTCGGGGCCGCCTTCGAGACGGTCAGCGAGACGGTCCCGTTGGACGTCAGCAGCTTGCTGTTGCCCGCGTACGACACCGTGAGGCCGTGCTTGGCGACCTTGAGGTGGCTGGAGAGGCTGACGGAGACCTTGCCGGTGCTGTCCAGGGTGCCCGTGCCGAGGGTGGTGGTGCCCTCCTTCACGGTGACCGTGCCGGTCGGGACGACACCGTGCGTGCCGGTGACCGTGACGGCGACCTTCGGGGTCTTGCCGTACGCGGTCGTCGCGGTCGTCGCCTTCAGGGCGGTCGTGTACTTGATGTCGCCGGTCCAGGTGGCGGCGGCACCGTTGCCGTTGAGGTTGGCGGCGGAGACCGTGGCCGTGTAGCGGCCGAGGGCCAGACCGCCGAAGGTGTACGTCAGGGTGCCGGCCGGGAGGTCCTTGACGGCCACGACGGCGCCGTCCGAACCGGTCAGCGTCACGCGGTAGTCGGTGACCGGGAGGCCGGTGGCGGACGGGGCGGTCCAGTTCAGCCTGACGCTCCCGTCGCCGCGGGTGCCGCTCAGGGCCGGCGCGGCCGGGGTGGAGGCGTCGACGCCGGACTCCTCCAGGCCGCCCAGCTTGGCGTGCCTGGCCGGGTTGACCGAGCCGTTGTAGGACTCGTTCACGAAGCCGAACTTGGCGATGACGCCCTCGGCGGCGTCGGAGGCGAGGGCCGCCTCGTGGGTGCCGCTGGTGACGAAGACGTCGTAGAGGTCCTTGTCGAAGAAGATGCCGGCCGGGTCGATCGCCCGGGTCGGGACGACGTTGTAGACGTCGCGGCCGAAGGTGGCGTTCTCGTAGTAGGCGCCGACCGGGGCGAGCTTGCCGTTCACGGTGGCGACCGGGGTGGTGGCGCCCTCGTCACCGGGCAGCTGCACGGCGGCCAGGCGGGCGCCGGCGGCGGCCGCGGTGGTGCTGAAGTCCGGGGAGACGCCGTTGTTCTGGGCGATCCAGCTGCCCACCGAGAACGGGACGAGCGTGCCGTCCGCGTCGAGGGCGCCGTTGGCCTGGTTCTCCTGGACGGTCGCGACGTTCGGGGAGAGCGTGGCGTCGGTGAGGCCGATGGCGCCGAGGAAGAACTTGCGGGTGCCGGAGCCGCTCTGCGGGATCTTCGGGTGCACGGTCTGGCCGTTCACCTCGGTCAGCGTGCCCGAGTAGATGTCGTGGAGCTGGTCGACGGTCAGCGTGTTCAGGGCCGATCCGTGGACCGCGACGCCGACCGCGTCACGCGCGAACGGGATGTAGGTGAAGGCGGTGCCGGAGGTGCTCGGGCCGCTGGAGGAGCGGGCGAAGTCGACCTGGCCCTTGATGGAGACGCCCGAGCTGTCGGGGAACTTGTCGCCGGTCAGCGACATGCTGAGGGCGAGGCGGCCCTTGCCGGAGCCGTTGGGGCGCTGGAAGGTCGGGCCGCCCGCGCGGGTCTGGATGTTCGAGGTGGTGGAGCCGGTGCCGGGCTCGATCGCGTCGTAGGAGGCGACGCCCGCGCCGCTCGCCGCCTTCACGGCGGTGTCGGCGTAGGCCTTGCCGTTGACCGTGTCACCGGCGAGGGCGTTGAGCACGTCCTGGGTGGTGTCCGAACCCACGCCGACCAGCTTGCGGAAGGTGCCCGCGGGGGTGGGGTCGGCGGACGCCGGGCTCGCCAGAGCCAGCGTGCCGGACACCACGGCGGCGGCGACCATGGCCGCCGAAAGGCGCATCGTGCGCATTGAGAGTCTCCAGAGGGTGTGCGACGTGACGTCGGGAGGATCTGGCAGGGTGGTACGGGCCGTCCGCCCCGACTGCCTTTCGGGGCGGACGGCCGTCTGTGGGGAGCGCGGGCCCGGCGGGCCCGCGCTCCGCGAGCTCAGCTCCGGCCGGAGGGCAGCCGCCTGCGCAGCCACTCGGGCAGGGTGAACGCGGGGATGGTCACTCCACGGCCGCCGGGCAGCGGGACGCGCAGCGGAAGCCGCAGCCTGCCGCCGCCGGCGAACGGCGCGCCGATGCCGGCGAAGGCGCCGAGCGCGGCACCGACCGGGACGGCGTACCGCAGGGAGTTGGCCGGGTCGTCGGGCGTGGTGCCCAGCGCGGTGGTCTGTACGGCCTTGCCGCCGTCGTAGGACGCCGCGGCGCTCGGCTTCGTGCTCGCGCCGGCGCTCGGCGTGGCGCCGCTGCCGCCGGCGGCGCTGCCGCCGTCACCGCCCGTGGAGCCGCCGGTGCCGGCGGAGCCCGCTCCGCCGCCGGAGCCGGCGGAGTCGCCGCCGCCCGTGGTGCCGCCGTTCGAACCGCCGGAGGTGTCCGAGCCGCCCGAGGGCGTCGGGCTGGGGGCGGTGTAGTGGACGAGGGCGTCGGCGGCCTCGGTCGCCCTGGTGCGCAGGGCGGCCGGGAGCGGGGCGTAGCCGGCCGGGAGCAGGCCCGGGTCGGCGCCGCTGGTCTGTCCGTCACCCGCGGCGTACCGCAGCAGGGCCGCGTAGTCCTTGCGGGCGGCTGTGTCGATCCCGGCGGGTCGGACGGCCGCGTAGACGAGCTGGGCGAGCGGGTAGGCGCCCTCCGCGGCGGCCGTGGCGGGGGTGATCTCGGGGGCTCCGGTGCCGGTGGCGCCGTCGGACGCCGCGGCCAGGGACGCCGCGGCGGGGCCCACGAACTTGCCGGCGGTGTTGCGCAGCCGGGCGGTCTGCAGGCCGTAGCGCGCGGCGGAGGCCGCGTCGGTGACCGTGATCACGAACCGGGAGCCGACGGTCTGGGGTCCCGGGCTCTTGAACGCGGGCGGGTTGGCGAGCGCGTCCCAGCTGGACTTCCAGAGGGTGTCGGCGCGCCGGGTGTGCAGGGCGCCGGAGTGCATGTCCTCCACGTAGGGGTGGAAGTCGGTCATGCACTGCTTGATCGTGGCGTCGGTGCCCGGCGGGATCGCGCACCAGGGGTCGCTCTTGGGGTAGTCGTCGGCGCTCGCGGGGTCGAAGGCGATGCCGGTCGGGTTACGGGACGCGGTGGTGCTGTAGTACGGGTTGACCTGGGTGCCCCAGTCGTCGGCGTCACCGGCCAGGAAGCCCCGGGCGTCCTTGTCGGCGAGGATCCACTGCCACAGCGCGCGGGCGGAGTCGCTGTGCCCGAGCGAGGTGATCAGGTCGGTGTCGGTGGACGGGGTCTCGGAGACCGACAGGTCCGCGAACTCGGGGTTGAGGGAGATGAACTCGGGGTCGCCGGCCAGGCCGGCGGGGTTGGTCCTCGCCCAGCCGTAGCCGGTGGCCGTGTTGTCGCCGAGCACCGCCCCCCAGGGCGAGTTGCGGTACGACTCGGTGAGCAGCTTGGCGACCAGCCGCGGGGTGAGGTCGACGGACTCGACCTTGGTGCCCGCGAGTCTGCGGACGGAGTCCGGCGCGCCCGCCTTGGGTCTGCGTTCGACGGTGAAGCCGATGACCGTTCCGGAGAGCGCGACGGGCGCGTACACGGTCGGGTCCGAGGGAGCTGTGGTCCCCGTGTCGGCTCCGAGGGCGCGGGTGGTGAAGGCGAGTCCGGATGAGCCGTCGGCGGTGAGGCGGGCGCGGGTGTCCGGCTCCCCCAGCTCGGTGTAGCCGTACACCGTGCCGGTCGGGCACAGGGCCGCCTGCCAGCTGGTCATGGCGTCGGCGGCGAGCTCGCTGCCGGTGGTGGCGCGTTCCTTCGCGCCGAGCGCGCAGTTGGTGCCGACCGGGTTGAACCCGAGCGGGATCGCGACGCGGTTCCGCCAGTTGGTGGAGGAGACCGGGGAGCCGGCGTTGACCTGGCTGTGGTCGGCGTACGGCTCTCCGTCCAGGTCGAGGTGGCCCTGCGGGACGATGACCAGCCAGCAGGAGCGGGGCCTGGTGCCGCCGTTGGCGGTGACCGGCAGACCGCAGCCCAGGTGCGGGGCCTCGTTGGCGGTCTGTACCTCGAAGTACTCCTTGCCGGTGCCGTCGGCGCCGGTGCGGGCGAAGTCGACCTCGTTGGTGGTGTTGCGGTTGAAGAAGGCGTTGTTCTGGGTGCCGGAGGTGATCACCGTGCCGTCGACGGACTTGAAGGGCACCTCGCCCGGGGCGTTGGGGTTGGCCGCCCCGTACCGGTTGTCCTGGCCGTAGTTGGTGGGGTCGGCGCTGTAGAAGACCTTGCGGGTGTCGTCGTAGTCGTTGCCCGGCCAGCTGCCCCGGTCGGTGGTCGGGGAGGCGCCGTACTGGCACTGGGTGCGCGCGGGGCCCGGGTTGGACGGCACCGTGCCGTCGTCGTCGCCCCAGCACTGCATGATCTGCACGAAGTCGGTGTTGAACGACGTGCCCGCGAAGGTGGTCGGGGTGCCTCCGGACCAGGAGACCGTGATCGCCTGACTGGTCAGGTGGGTGGTCTGGTCGACGGTGAACCTCAGGTCCTCGAACTCGCCGCGGCCGGAGACCGTGACGGCCGAGGAGGTGGCGTCCGCGCTGCCCGCGGCGGACGCGGGGGCGGCCGTCTGGGCCACGCCGAGGCCGGCGAGGGCGCCCACGGCGGCTCCGGCGACGACGCGCAGGAGCAGCCGTCGTACGCGGAGCAGTGCTCTCCCGCGTGTCCGCGGGCTCGTGGCCGCGGGTCTCGGGGTGCGGGGTCCTGTGCTGCGGGAGTTCATCGCTTGCGCCCCTCTCCGGCGTCCTTGCCCGCGCCTCGCCCGGCGATCGCCCGGGACACCACGGAGGGCAGCAGGACGAGCCCGAGGACCAGGAAGGCCGCGATCAGCATCAGCGTCTGGGTGCCGGTCCAGCCCTGGCTGCCGGCCACGGAGACCGGCTGGGCGAGCGCGATGGTGTCGTTCACCGCGCCGGTGCCGCCGCTTCCGCCGCCCGGGGAGCCGGTTCCCGAGCCACCGCCGGTGCCGGGCGACAGGGTCTGTCCGGTGTCCGGGTCGACGACCGGTTCGGCGCTGCCGCCGGTGCCGCCGGTACCGCCCGTCGCGGCTGTGCCACCGCTGCCCGTACTTCCGCCGGTGGTGCCGCCGTCGGCCGAACCACCGCTGGTGGAACCGCCCGAGGCGGAGCCGCCGCCCGTGGAGCCCGAACCGCCGGTGCCGCCGCCCGCCTTGGCGCCGCCGCTGCCGGTCGTGCAGGCCGGGGCGCCCTTCTTGTCGCAGGCGGCCGGGTAGGGAGCGGTGTCGGCGAGCTTGTTGTGCCCGTCGTTGGAGAAGGTCGGGTTGTTGCAGCCCTTGAGGTTGATGCTCTGGGCCTGCACGCCCGGGATACGGCGGATCTGGTCGAAGCCCGCCTTCACCAGGTTGATCGGCAGGGGCGAGTAGCCGAGCGAGGGGGCCTGCTGCTGGCCCTGGCACATGAAGTAGTACGAGAACGCGCCGAGCGTCTTGCCCTTGGCCTTGGTGAAGGTGCCCTGCACCTTCAGGGGCAGGATCATGTACGAGTAGCTGGACAGCGGGTAGTTGCGCTTGTCGGAGTCGTTGTAGACACCGTCGAGCTTCTGGGTGAGGTAGTCCGCGGAGTTCCTGTCGGTGTTGATCTTCGCCTTGAGCAGCGAGACCGCGACGTTCTGCGGGGTCGGCTCGGTGTAGTAGCCCGCGTGGTTGAGGACCTTGGCGACCGGATAGTGCGCGTTCAGGGCGTACGAGTAGTTGACGTACCCGATCGCGCCCTCGCCGTAGTTCTGGGCGACGTAGCCCGCGACGCCGAGGTCGCCGGACTGGGCGATCATGCCGGAGACGGTCGGGTAGTACGAGGTCTGCCCGCAGGCTCCGGAGCGGCCGACCTTGCGGCAGTAGGCCTGCCACAGCGACTTGTGCTGGTTGGCCATCCACATCGTGAACTGGGCGGTGGAGCCCGAGCCGTCGGAGCGTACGACGGGGACGATGGTGCGGTGCGGGAGCTGGAGCCCCGGGTTGTCGGCCTTGATGACCGGGTCGTCCCAGGTCTTGATGACGCCGGTGAAGATCTTGGTGACCACGTCGCCGGACAGCCGCAGGTTGGTGACCCGCTTGCCGTTGACGGTCAGGTGGTACATGAAGACGGTGCCGCCGGCCACGATCGGCATGTAGGCGTACGAGCCGGACGCGGGCCGTTCGGCGGCCGAGCCGTCGGTCGGGTGGGTCTGGAACGGGATGTCCGAGACCGCGAAGTCGACGGTGCCGCTGAGGAACTGACGGCGGCCGTCGGAGGAACCGGTGCCGGCGTAGCTGATCCGCATGCCGTACTGGTTGACGGCACGGCGCCATTCGTCGACGGCGTTCTCGGCCCAGGTGGAGCCGGCGCCGGATATCGGCGTGTAGCTGTCGGCGGCGGCCGGGGCCGCCAGCGGACCGGCCAGCAGCGCGGCGATCACGCCGAGCAGCGCGCCGAACGTCCCGAGTGCCCGCAGGCGCCCGAGGGCGGAGTGGAGGTGGCTGCGCATCAGTCGGTCTCTCCGGTGGCGGGGGCGGACAGGGCGGTTCCCGTGGGGGGCGGTCCCCCGGGGCCGTCGAACAGGGACAGGCCGGGCCCGTGCAGGTCCTCGAAGCGCTGTACGTCCTGCCGTGAGGCGCGGGCGGTACGGCGGGCCTGGCGCTTGGTCTGGTGACCGGGGCCGCGCCCGCCGATCACCCGGGCGACGACGAACAGCACCAGGACGAGGGCCATCAGGACGGCGGCGGCGCCGAAACCGCGGGCGATCATCGTGGGCTCGGGCGACTTGACGAAGTTGAAGACCGCGAGCGGCAGCGAGACCATCGGCCCGCTGGTCGGGTCCGCGTTGAGCGCGGCCGTGAAGCCGGCGGTGAGCAGGACGGGCGAGGTCTCGCCGATTCCGCGGGCGGTGCCGAGGATGACGGCGGTGGCGAGGCCGGACCGGGCGGTGGGCAGCACGACGTGCCACACCGTGCGCCAGCGCGGCGCGCCGAGCGCCTCGGCCGCCTCGGTGAGGTTGCCCGGCACCAGACGCAGCACCACGTCGGAGGCCCGGATGACGATCGGCAGCATCATCACGCTGATCGCGAAGCCGGCCGCGAGGCCGGACTTCTGCATACCGAGGCCGAGGATCCAGGTGGCGTACACCATCAGACCGGCGACGATCGAGGGCAGCGCGGTCATCGCCTCGACGATCGTCCGGACGAACCGGGAGAACCGGCCCGGGATCTGGTTCAGGTACACGGCGCAGGCGAGGCCCAGCGGCACGGTGATCGCGAGGGCGATGGCGATCATGGTGAGGGTGCCGAGCATCGCGTGGGCGATGCCGCCGTGGGTGAGCGGGTCGAGCGGGCCCGAGGCCTGCATGTCCTCGGTGAAGAAGTTGCCGTGCGGCAGGGCGTCCTTGCCGCGCCAGCCGGTGAAGCCGACGACCATGAACAGGCCGGAGAACAGCAGCGAGGCCGCCGTCCACAGCACGACCGTCATGACCCGGTCGCGTACGGCCTGGCCGTCCTCCTCCAGGCCGGTCAGCACCGCGTAGATCGCCAGGAAGACGAGGTAGGCGGTGACGGTGAAGCCCAGCGTGCCCGAGAACGGGGCGAGTTGGCCGAACAGCAGGACGGTGGCGCAGAGTCCGGAGGCGGCGGCGCCGCACAGGGCCAGCACCCCGGAGCGGCTGACGCCGCCGATGCGGCGCGGCCGGAGGGGCTCCGGCGCGTGCCGCGCCGGCTCCACCGCGATGTCCGCGGGCGCCGGCGCGGGGTCGTGGACGCCGGACGGGGACGTTTCCTCGATGACGGTCATCTCATGCCTCGCTCTGCGCGCCGGAGCGGCTGCGGGCCACCACGGAGGAGGCGGTGAAGTTGACCGCCAGGGTGAGCAGGAACAGCGCCAGGCCGGCCGCCATCAGCGCCGACATACCGAAGGTGGAGGCGTCGCCGTAATGCAGGGCGATCAGCGAGGAGACCGAGTTCGAGCCGGTCTGCAGGACGTGGAGCTGGATGGTGAAGACCGGCGAGATGATCATGTACACCGCGATCGTCTCGCCGAGCGCCCGGCCGAGCCCCAGCATCGTGCCGCCGATGATTCCGCCCTTGCCGTACGGCAGGACGACCGCGCGGATCATTCCCCAGCGGGTGGCGCCGAGCGCGTAGGCGCCCTCGCGTTCGCCCGCCGGGGCCTGCGAGAAGACCTCGCGCATCACCGAGCACTGGATCGGCGCGACCATCAGGGCGACGACGATCCCGGCGATGAAGGTGGAAGCCGTGTAGACGCTTTCCGACGCGAGCGGTTCGCCCGGCTGGGCACCGTCCACCTGGAACAGGGGGATCCAGCCGAACCAGGTGGAGAGCCAGCGCGACAGGCCGATCACGTGCTGCTGGAAGAAGAACAGCCCCCACAGCCCGTACACCACCGAGGGGACGGCCGCCATCAGGTCGACCATCGACACCAGGGTGCGGCGCAGTCTGGGCGGGGCCACGTCGGTGATGAACAGGGCGGTCCCGACGGCGAGCGGCACGGAGATCGACACCGCGACCAGGGCGATCAGGACGGTGCCGGTCATGACGGCCGCGATGCCGAAGTTGTGGACGTCCGGCTGCCATGCGGCGGTGGTGAGGAAGGCGAAGCCCCGGGCGCGCAGCGCCTGACCGGCCCTCAGGAGGAGGAAGAGTCCGACCCCCGCCATGACGGCCAGGACGGCGATGCCGGTGGCGGTGAGCTGGTAGCGGAACACGCGGTCACCGAGCCCGCGGGCCGCGTCGAGCCGCCGGGGAACAGGCGCGCGGCCCACCGCCTCGGACCCCGGCCCGGCCGGCTCCGGTCTGCCGGACGTCGATCCCTCGGACCCGGATCCCCCGGACTCGGATCCCCCGGACTCGGATCTCCCGGACTCGGTTCTTCCGGACTCCGGTCTGTCGGACTCCGGTCTGTCGGACTCCGGTCTGTCGGACTCCTCTTGCGCGGACGCCACGTGCTGCCCCCCACTCCGAAACGGAATCCCCGCGCGACCGACGGCCGGTACCGCGCGCTGCGATTCAATGGCCGGATCGTGTCGCCCCAACGCGTGCGTTGTGGAGAACCGGTGAACAGCACACGGCTGTTCGGTGCGTTCGTCGTGGAGGATGGGCGGAGGGCTGCCCGATGATGCGCATAGATCGCGGTATGGACCAACGGAAGAGCCCGGCGCGGTGCGCCGGGCTCTGAACGCCTGAATGTACGTGTGGCTTGAACTGGTTCCCCGACAGGCAACGTTCGCCCTGTCGGGGCACTAGATGGTGGATACCGCCGAGAGACGGTGGACGTCCCGGGCGGTCCCGGTGACCCCGGACAGGAAACCCTGGGCGCGCGGAGAGGCGTTCTCCGTCAGCCAGCTCGGGTCGATGTCGCAGACCGCGACGCGCACCTCGGTGCCGGCCAGGGCGAGCGGCAGGGTGTGCACGACCGTGGAGGGGAAGCTCAGAATCGTCCGGCCTATGGGGCCGCGCCGGGCGATCAGTTCGAGCGGCAGGTCGGGACGGACGATCTCCAGACCCGTCTCGACGGCCAGCCGGTGCAGCTTGTCGGAGCTCTCCCGGCGGTGCGCGAAGTAGCGGGTCGCGCCGTGCGCCTTGGCGAGCGCGCGGACGGCGTCCAGATAGCGGTCCGGGTCGACCACGCCGGTCTCGACCAGCGAGGTGCCGACCATGTCCGCGCTCTTGGTGATGCGCGGCGGGCCGAACCGGGCCCGGGTCCAGGAGAAGTCGTTGGCGGTGATCGTGACGCCGTCCGGCGCCGATTCGATCGGCATCGAGGAGAAGACCTCGACCGTACGGCGCTCGCTGGGCGTCAGCCGGCGGCGGGCCGAGGCGGACACGGGAGCGAAGAGCACGTCCCGCGGGCCGGGGCGGCCGCCGCGCCGGTGCCAGCGCACCAGGCGTTCACCGCGGGCGAGCTGGGCGACGAACTCCATCGTCGCCGTGCCGTCGTCGACCACGACCAGGTCGCGCGCCCTGGTGATGGTCAGCAGGAGCTGCACATAGCGGGAGAACGGGTCCCCCATGACGATGCGCCGGGCCCGGCGCAGCATCGGCGCCAGTCCCCCGATGGTGTGGAAGGGGGCCGTGGTGCCGCCGCGCGCCTCCTCCCAGCGGACCGCGTGGCCCTCGTCGCGGGCCAGCTCCGCCATCCGGCGGAGCTGACCGCGGGTCATCGGGTCGTTGGGAGACAGGACGACGAGGGTGAGCCCCGCGCCGGGCGCCGCACCGTTGTGGGCGTGTGCGTGCGCCCACTCCAGCACGTTCAGGAGCTGTACCGGACTCTCGACGAAGGCGAGAGTGGTGGAGCCGGCGGAACCGGCGCGGGGGCTCATCGACGTACGACCGTCCCGTCGTAAGGAATTCAGGGTGTTCAGACCGAGACGGGCTCGCCCGCGGCCGCGGCGATCTCGGCCTCGGCGACGACGCCCGTGACGCGGCGCAGCTTCTTCATCGGGCCGAGCTCGGAGTCGTAGACCTTCTTGACACCGTCGCCGAGGGAGGCCTCGATGGTGCGGATGTCGCGGACGAGGCGGGTCAGGCCCTGCGGCTCGACGGAGGCGGCCTGGTCGGAGCCCCACATCGCGCGGTCGAGGGTGATGTGGCGCTCGACGAAGGTGGCGCCGAGGGCGACCGCGGCCAGCGTGGTCTGCAGGCCCGTCTCGTGGCCGGAGTAGCCGATCGGAACGTTCGGGTACTCGGCCTGGAGGGTGTTGATGACGCGGAGGTTGAGCTCCTCGGCCTGCGCCGGGTAGGTCGACGTGGCGTGGCACATCAGGATGTTGTCGCTGCCGAGGACCTCGACCGCGTGGCGGATCTGCTTCGGCGTCGACATGCCGGTGGAGAGGATGACCGTGCGGCCCGTGGCGCGCAGCGAGCGGAGCAGCTCGTCGTCGGTCAGCGAGGCGGAGGCGACCTTGTGGGCCGGGACGTCGAACTTCTCCAGGAAGGCGACGGCCTCGGTGTCCCACGGGGAGGCGAACCAGTCGATGTTCTTGCTCTTGGCGTACTCGTCGATCTGGCGGTACTCGTCCTCGCCGAACTCCACGCGGTGGCGGTAGTCGATGTAGGTCATGCGGCCCCAGGGGGTGTCGCGCTCGATGTCCCACTGGTCGCGCGGGGTGCAGATCTCCGGGGTGCGCTTCTGGAACTTGACGGCGTCGCAGCCGGCCTCGGCGGCGGCGTCGATGAGCTTGAAGGCGTTCTCGAGCTCACCGTTGTGGTTGATGCCGATCTCGCCGACGACGTAGACGGGGTGGCCGGGGCCGGCGGTCTTCGAACCGAAGGTGCGCAGACGGGAGTTGCTCATGGTGAAACGTTCCTTACTTGTCGAGGGAGTCGAGAGAAGGGCCGAGGATCCAGCTGGCGATCTCTCGGATCGCGCCGTCGCCGCCGGGGACGGTGGTGACCGCGCGTGCGGCGCCGCGCACGACGTCGTGGGCGCTCGCGACCGCCACCGGCCAGCCCACGAGGGCGAAGCAGGGGAGGTCGTTGACGTCGTTGCCGACGTAGAGCACGCGCTCGGGCGCGATGCCCTGTTCCTCGCACCACTGCTTCAGTGCGAGGTCTTTCCGGTCGATGCCGTGCAGGACCGGAATCTTGAGCTTCCGGGCCCGGGCCGCGACGACCGGGTTCTGTTCCGTGGACAGGATCAGCATCGTCAGCCCGCTCTTGCGCAGGGCGGCGATACCGAGTCCGTCCCCGCGGTGCACGGAGACGAACTCCCGTCCGTCGGAGTCGATCAGCACCCTGTCGTCGGTCTGGGTGCCGTCGAAGTCGAGGACGACCGCGTCGATGTCTTCGGCGGTCGGGAGGGTGCCGGGCCGGTTCGCGTCGAAGAGCGGCGCGAGGGCCCGGGCGCGGGCGAGGTCGTGCGGGTCGTCGATCTCCAGCACGCGGGCCGGGTCGGTGCGCACGAGTTCGGTGCGGCCGAAGAACCGGTACTTCGCGACGCGGAAGCCGGCGGCCTCCATGGCGTAGACGGCACCGGTCTCCAGGAGGTCCTGGGGGCGGTCCTGGCGGCGCGGGCGGAAGGACTTGTCGTGGTTGACGCCGTAGCCGCCGCTGACGGCGGTCTCCGCGACCAGGACGCCGGTGCCGCCGTCGACGGTCGCGCGCTCGGTCCCGGCGGCCACCGGGGCCGTGGGCTCGTCGTCGCCGTCGCGCCACACGAAGCCGTGGAAGGGGGCCACGGTCAGCGCCGTGTCCGCGCCGTTCTCGACAATCGCGTCCACGACCCCGTCCACGTCCTCGCGGATGATGAACGGGCTGGTGCACTGGACGAGCAGGACCACGTCGACCGGGGAGCCGTGCAGCGCCTCGTGGGTGTCCATGGCGTGCAGGACGGCGGCCTCGGAGGTGGCGGTGTCCCCGGCGATGGCGGCGGGGCGCAGCACGACCTCGGCGCCGGCCTGGCGGGCGGCCGCCGCGATGGCCTGGTCGTCGGTGGAGACGACGACGTCCGTCACGAGGCGGGCCGCGCGGCACTCGCGCACCGCGCGGGCCACCAGCGGCACACCGCCTACGGGCAGGAGGTTCTTGGCGGGCACGCCCTTGGAGCCGCCGCGCGCGGGGATCACCGCGAGCACGCGGCGCACCGGCGCGGCCTGGCCCGCTTCGGAGTTGGTCATGCGCTGTTCTCCTTGACGAGGGAGGCGAGGGAGTCGTGGGGGGCGGAGGGCCGCGGGCTGCCCGCTGTCGGGGCGCTCACAGTTCGCCCATCCGCCGGATCACCGGTGCCACGCGCTGGACGCCGTGGCGGTAGGCGCCGCGGGCGGCCCGGCGCACGAACTGCCGTACGGGGCTGGGTTCCCGGTCCGCAGCCGGGGCACCGGGCAGCGGGCCGCCGTCCGGGCCGAGGTGGTGGCGGGCGAGGATGCCGGGCAGGTAGCCGGGCGCGGTGACGGGGGTGTAGTAGGGAGCGAGGGGCGGCAGCTCGTCCGCCGCCAGCAGCCCGGTGATGCGCAGTCGCGCCGCGTCGAAGGCGGTCTCGTACGATCCGTCCGCGGCGACGCCCTGCCGGGCCACCCACTCCGGGTCGGGCACCGGCCGGTGCCCCGCGTCGAGCTGGTCCCAGGAGGCGAGGCAGCCCGAGCCCACGAAGTGGTGGTTGCCGAGCGCCTCGCGCACCCCGAGGTCGCTGAGGACGACGGTGGGGATGCGCCGGTGCAGGGATTCCAGGGCGGCGGTGGAGCTGATGGTGACGAGCAGGTCGGTGCGGTCGAGGACGTCACCCATGTGCCCGTACACCAGCCGGAAGTTGGCCGGCGGATCCGCCTTCTGCACCAGTTTCTGGTACGGCAGCTCCTCGATGTGCGTGGTGTGTTCGCCCGGCTTGGAGCGCAGCTTGAGCAGGACCTCGCGGTCCGGGTGCAGCCGCGCGTGGCCGATGAGCCGGTCCAGCAGGTACGTACGGTCCTTGCGGCTCTCCGGCACGGAGGGCTGGGCGGCGAAGACGACCGTGTAGGGCCGTCCCGGCCGCGCGGACGGGTCGTGCTCCGCGTACGCGGCCCCGCCGAGGAAGGGCAGCGCGACCTCGGTCACCGACCCGGCGTCCGCTCCGACCCCCTCGTACACGGCCCGGAAGCGGTCCGCGTCCTGGCGGGAGTTGGCGAGGACGAGGTCCGCGCCGTGCCGCAGGAGCAGCCCGTCGGCGAGCTTCTCGTAGACGACGCCGACATAGCCGGTGACGACCAGGGGCCGCTTCGCCCGTCCGTCCCAGGCGCGGGACAGACCGTGCAGGACCGCCTGGACGGCACCGCCGACCAGGGCGAGGACGACCACGTCGTAGACGTCGTCCTCCTTGCCCAGCTCGCGCAGGAACTCGAGGGCGGTGACCTCGCGGAGGGAGTCCGCTCGGACGCCGACCTCTTCGAGCTGGCGGGCGGTCGGGGTGGCACGGCCGCGCAGGAGGAATCCGTCGAGGCGGATGTCCGATCCTGCGGGGGAGACGCGGTTCGCGGTGAGCGATCCCCACTTCCACCGGGTGTCGGAATCCGCGAGGACGGCCACTCGCAGCGACTTCGAGGTACTTGCTGGCACGTCCTAGACGCTAGGAAGCCATTCCGAGGAACGGCCCAACCTGAATACAACAAACGGTTAACAGCGCGTCGACGAATGGGGAATCAGCCAGGGAACGGCTGAGAAAACGACGTGGTTCACGGTACCGCCACGCGTCGTTCACCTTGCATCTCACCAACGGTAAAGACGAATGCCGGGCCGCCCCCTAACGTCACAGGGGTGGTCAAGCTCTCCGTCATCGTGCCGTTCTACAACGTGCAGCAATACGCGCCCGACACCCTGAAGAGCCTGCGTGCCAACGCGCGGCAGGATTTCGAATTCATTCTCGTCGACGACTGCTCGCGCGACGAGACACCGGACATCCTCGCGCGCGCCGAGCGCGAGCTCCCGGGTGCGGTGTATGTCAGACACGAGAAGAACGGAGGACTGGCCACCGCCCGCAACACCGGGATCGACGCAGCGCGTGGCGAGTACCTCACGTTCCTCGACGGGGACGACTGGATCGCCCCCGGTTACTACGAACAACTCGTCTCCTCCATCGAGGACCTGGGCTGTGACTTCGTCCGTACGGACCATGTCCAGTGCACCGCGCGGGCCCGCAGCGTCCACCGTGTTCCGCACGGCCGCCGCGGAGTCGTCATGGACCCCCGCGACGCCATCCTTCCCTCCGACCGCTCCACCTCCGTCGACTACGCCTACGCCTGGGCGGGCATCTACCACCGCCGGCTGGTCGACCGGGGCCTGCTCCACTTCACCGACGGGCTGCGCACGGCCGAGGACCGGCCGTGGATCTGGAAGCTGCACCGGGAGGCGGAATCCTTCGCCACGGTGGGCCTGCTCGGCGTGTTCTACCGGCGTGGCGTCGCCTCCTCCCTCACCCAGATCGGGGACGTGCGCCAACTCGATTTCATTCGTGCGTTCGACCAGGTCGTGGCGGAAACAGCCGAGGACCGGGACGCGGAAAAGCTCCTGCCCAAGGCCGTGCGCACCTATTGCGCGATTATTTCCCACCACCTGGGATCCATCGAAAGGTTCGAGCCGGCAGTGGCACGGAAACTGAAGTCCATGAGTGCCGTCGCGCTGCGCCGAATGCCCCAGGCCGTGCTCGACGAGGCCCTCGACTCGATGGACGTCCAGCGCGCCACCCGGCTGCGCCGGCTGCGCCGACGGCCCGCGCCCGCCACGGGGGTGGCCGCGTGACCACCCAGATCTTCATGGCGTCCACGCTGTACGGCACGGCCACGCTCGCCGCGGCCCTCGACACCGACAGCTTCGGGCCCGCCGACCGGCGCATCCTCCTCGTCTCCAACAACACGGCGACGCCGGAGACGACGTCCGCGGTGGACGAGATGCCCGGCTTCGAGCGGCTGCGCGGCCGCTTCGACGACGTCATCTCGTGGAACGAGACCATCTCTCCGTTCCACCCGGGCGGCTGGGCTCCGCGTCCGGACGACGTCCCCCTGTGGGAGCGGCATCTGCGGCTCGCCTGGAACCTCGGCGACGACGACGTCGAACTGGCCGTGGAGTCGATCCAGGTCAACCCGGCGCTCGGCGTCTCCCAGATCTTCATGGGCGCGCCGGTCACGGTGTACGCCGACGGCCTGATGAGCTACGGCCCCACCCGCAACAAGATCGACCCGCTGGTCGGCACGCGGGTGACCCGCCTCCTCCATCTGGACCTGGTCCCCGGTCTGAAGCCGCTGCTGCTCACCGAGTTCGACGTCGAACCGCAGATCGTGCCCACGGACGCGTTCGTGAAGGTGCTCGCCGAACTCGTCGACACCGGTGACGAACTGCCGTCGATCGACGAGCCGGCGCTGCTGCTCGGCCAGTACCTCTCCGCGCTGGAGATCCTCACCGCCGAGGAGGAGGAGCAGCTCCACGTACGGATGCTGAAGGGGGCCCTCGCGCTCGGCCACACCCGCGTGGTGTTCAAGCCGCACCCCTCGGCCCCGGCACGCTGGTCGCGGCTGCTGGAGAAGGAGGCCGAGAAGCTGGGCGCGGACCTCACCGTCCTCGACACCCCGGTGCTCGCCGAGGTGCTCTACCAGCGGATGCGTCCCGCGCTGGTCGTCGGCTGCTTCTCCACGGCGCTGCTCACGGCGTCCGCCCTGTACGGCCTGCCGGTCGCCCGCGTCGGGACCGGCCCGCTGCTGGACCGGCTCACCCCCTACGAGAACAGCAACCGCGTCCCGGTGACCATCGTCGACGCGCTGCTGCCCGACCTGGCGGACGGCGCGGCGGTCACCGGGCAGCGCCCCGACATGGGCGTGGAGGACCTGACGAGACTCCTCAGAGCCGTCGGCTTCGCGATGCAGCCGAAGATCTACCCGGACCTGCGTCCGGCGGCCGAGAGCTATCTGACGCACCAGCTCACCGAGGGCACCTGGCGCTACTTCAAGCGCAAGCGCCTGACCTCGCTGGCGCTGCCCGGCGCGGTCCCGGCCCAGCTCGCCTTCATCCCGCGCAACGCGACCGTGCGCCGGGTCGCCCGGAGGGCGCGCTCGCTGAGGCGGGCGGTGGGCCGCTAGAGCCGCTTCCCACGCGGGACACAGGGGCGGGGCCCGGTCGAACACGACCGGGCCCCGCCCCTTTTCCGGGCCTTCACGGACGAGGGCGATTTGCCATGATTCGGAAGAGTCCTCAACGCGGGGGCATCACAGAGATGAACTCCCGTGGGCGGGACGACGAACCGGCCTCGCCAGACCGTAAGTATCCCCGACTATCGGACTAACGTGCTGTGGGCCAGCTGAGTCCCATTGAGGGGAACCTTGTGATCGACACGCCCGAGGAGGCCCGCGGGACGTTGAACGGCACCGTGGTCCGTACCGTCCTGCCACCTGCCGAGACGACTGCCGCGCCCAGGCCCCCGGCGCCCCGGGAGAACCGGCTGCGCGCCCTCGACGGGCTCCGGCTCGTCGCGGCCCTGATGGTCGCGGGGTACCACTACGGCGGCCGGGACGGCGAGGTGGTTCAGGCCTGGGGCACTTCGCCCAGCCATCAGTTCCCCACGCTGCACCATCTGTTCGCCTACGGCTGCCTGGGCGTGCAGGTCTTCTTCGTGATCAGCGGGTTCGTCATCTGCATGAGCGGCTGGGGCAGGTCGCTGCGCTCCTTCTTCGCGTCCCGCGCCTCGCGGCTGCTGCCCGCGTACTGGGCCGCGATCATCATCGTGACGGCCGTGTTCGCCCTGCCCGTGGTCGCGTACAAGACGGTCTCCCCGAGCGACGCGCTGGTCAACCTCACCATGCTCCAGCAGCCGCTGGGCGTCGACCGGGTGCTCGGCGTGTGCTGGACCCTGTGGGCGGAGGTCCGCTTCTACGCCCTCTTCGCGCTGTGCATCGTGCTGCCGGGGGCGAACCGGCAGCGCGTGATCCTGTTCTGCGCCGGCTGGACCCTGGCCGCGGCCATCGCCCAGGGCGTGAACGAGCCGCTGCTCAACATGGTCCTGATGCCGGAGTACGCCCCGTACTTCATCGGCGGCGTCGGCCTCTACCTCGTCCACCGCGACCGGCGTGACGCGTACGCCTGGGGCATCGTCGGCGTGAGCTGGCTGATCGGCCAGCACGAGGCGGTCCAGGACCTGTGGCACGCCCCGAACCCGGCGTTCTTCTCCACCCGCTCGGCCTACGTCATCGTCCTCGTCGTCACCTTCGGCTACGTCGCCGTCGCGGCGATCGCGCTGGGCTGGCTGCGCTGGGCGAACTGGCGCTGGCTGACGGTCGCCGGCGCGCTGACGTACCCGTTCTACCTGGTCCACGAGCATCTCGGCTGGGTCGCCATCAAGGCCTACCACCAGACCCTGCACTTCCCGTCGTACGGAACCTTCCTGGCCACGGTCGCCACGATGCTGCTGCTCGCCTGGCTGCTCAACCGGTTCGTGGAGAACCGGCTCACCCCGAAGCTCCGCACGGCGCTGGCCAGGCCTCGCCCGTAGCCGGCCCTCCGGCGGCCGCCGACGCGCCCGTGACAGCCGAACGTCCGGCGCCCGTCCCCGGCCGAAAACCGCCCGCACCCCGAACGCAGCCGCCCCCGGTCACCCATGACCGGGGGCGGCCGTCATCTCCACGGTCTCGGAGCGGGGATCCGGTGGGCCTTCTTCCTCCGACGCTCCGCCGGGAGGAGGGACGACATGCGCCCGTACCGATCTCCGCTCAACCTGGACCTGTACGAGCCGCCGCCCGACCCGGACCCGACCCGGTCCCGTGCCGGTCCCGCTCAACCTGAAATTGGCCCGCAGTTCATTCGGGCCCGGGTTTGCCCAGGGCCCTTCGGGCAGATGCTGGACAGTTCACGACTGAACCACAGGCGCCTCACAGACCGGGGTCGCCTTTCCGCCCGTCAGCGCAAAGGAGCGATCTCTCCTCATGACTGCCGCACAGGAAACGAAACGACCACCCCGCCGACTCGACGACGTCCCCGGGTGGTTTCCCGTTCTCGATCAGATGCTGTTCACGTGGTTCCTGGAACGGCAGAAGGCCGCCGGCGTCCGGGGCGACCTCCTCGAAGTCGGCGTGTACATGGGCAAGAGCGCGATCCTGCTCGGGCACCACCGGCGGCCCGGAGAGGGGTACACCGTGTGCGACCTCTTCGAAGGCGACGCTCCCGACGGCGCCAACCGGGCGGAGTCGACGAAGTCGTACAGCACGCTCACCCAGCGGGCCTTCGAGGAGAACTACCTCTCCTTCCACGACGAGCTGCCCCGCGTCCTGCCGGGCCCCAGCTCGCGGGTGCCGGACGAAGTCGAGCCCCGCTCCTGCCGGTTCGTCCACATCGACGCCTCGCACCTGTACGAGCACGTGTACGGGGACATCGGCGCCGCCCACGACCTCCTGCGGCCCGACGGCATCGTCGTCCTGGACGACTTCCGCTCGGAGCACACACCGGGCGTCTCCATAGCCGCGTGGGAGGCCGTACTCAACCGGGGGCTGCGCCCCATATGCCTGAGCACCCAGAAGCTCTACGGGACCTGGGGGGACCCCGCGGCCGTCCAGGAGGAGCTGCTCGGCATGGTGCGCGGGCGGCAGGACTGCCACCTGAGCGTCCAGCAGGCGGCAGGGCACCCGATCGTCCGTCTCAAGAGCAAGAACATGGAGGCGCCGCCGTTCCCGTTCTCGCGGCACCACACCGGGGAGGCCGACGGCGACGGGACGAGCACCGGGAGGGAGCCGGCCTCCCATCGTCCGGTCACATGGCGCCGCCGCACCAAGCGGATCGCCGCCGACCTGCTGCCGCCGGTCCTCACCCGCGCGATCCGCGGCGCCCGCGCCTCCCGGTGAGCGGCGGCGCGGTTGCCCGGCGGGTCGCGGTGACGCCGGCTCAGCCGATTTCGTAGCGGGCCCCGATGCCCGCGACGATCAGGCCGAGCCCTTCCTCGAAGTGCCGCTCGTAGTCCTCGAAGATCTCCGCGCCCGCCGCGGCCGACAGGGGGAAGTCGGCCATGCGGCGGGCGCGTTCGTCCATGTCGTACCCCTCGCGGCGCTCGCCCGGCAGCGGCTGGACGCCCTGCTCCTCGGTGACGAAGCCGATCGTGTACGCGTACGCGGTGGAGGTCGCGCGCACCGCCTGCGACAGGGTGAATCCCGCCCGGGTGAAGAGCGTCAGCGTCCGCTCCATCTCGACGGCGTGCAGCGTGCCCGTGAAGCGTGAACCGCTGAAGACCTTGGCGCCGTCGCGGTAGCTCAGCAGGGCGGCGCGCAGCCCCCGGTTGGCGGCGAGCAGCCGCTCCCGCCAGCCGTCGTCCTCCGCCGCTCCGGGGGTGTCGACCATCCGCCGGTACATCTCCGTGGCCATCTCGTCGAGCAGTTCCTGCTTGTTCTTGAAGTGCCAGTAGAGCGCCGGCGCCTGGACGTTCAGCTCCTTGGCGATGGCCCGCAGGGTCAGGCCGTCGAGGCCCGTCTCGTTGAGCAGCCGCAGGGCGGTCTCGACGACCTGCTTCTTGTCCAGCCTGGGGGACCGCTGGGGTCTCTGGGTAACCACGCTTGACAGTTTAACGCCGTTAAGGGCATGCTCGTCGCATGGAACTTAACAACGTTAAGGAGATGGTCGTGAACGTGGACGTACTCGTCGTCGGCGCCGGCCCGACCGGTCTCGCCCTCGGCGCCGATCTCGCCCGCCACGGAGTGGACGCGCTCGTCGTCGAGCGGGCCGACGGACTGTTCCCCGGCTCCCGCGGCAAGGGGATCCAGCCCCGCACGATGGAGGTCTTCGACGACCTCGGCGTCCTCGACGCGATCCACGCGGCGGGCGGCGGCTACCCGGTCGGGATGATCTGGCAGGACGGCGAACGCGTGGGCGAGCACCAGATGTTCGACCCGGCCGAGCCGAGCGACGACTCGCCGTACAACGCGCCGTGGATGGTGCCGCAGTGGCGTACGCAGGAGATCCTCTTCGCGCGGCTTCAGGAGCTCGGGGGCCGGGTCGCCTTCGGCCGTGAGGTCGTCACGGCCGCCCAGGACGAGAACGGCGTGACCGTGGGGTTCGCCTCCGGAGCGCCGGTCCGCGCGCGGTACGTCGTCGCCGCCGACGGTGGCCGCTCAGCCGTACGGCGCGCGCTCGGGATCGCCATGGACGGAGAGGCCGTCGACCCGCACCCGATGCTCGTCGCGGACGTACGGATCACCGGGCTGGACCGCGACAACTGGCACGTCTTCCCGCCGCGTGAGGACACCGGCGGCTTCCTGGCGATCTGCCCGCTCGCCGGTACGGAGGACTTCCAGGTCGTGGCGCAGTTCCCGGAGGGCGCGGACGTCGACCTGTCCCTCGACGGCATCCGCAAGACCGTCGCCTCGCGGTCCCACCTCGCGCCCGAGGCCGTGACCGAGGTGCGCTGGGCCTCGGACTTCCGGCCGCGCACGGCGCTGGCGGAGCGTTTCCGCGCCGGGCGGGTCCTCCTCGCCGGGGACGCGGCGCACATCCACTCACCGGCCGGCGGACAGGGGCTCAACACCAGCGTCCAGGACGCCTACAACCTGGGCTGGAAGCTCGGCGCGGTCCTGCGCGGCGAGGCTCCCGCGTCCCTCCTCGACACCTACGAGGAGGAGCGGCTCCCCGTCGCCGCCGACATGCTCGGCCTGTCCACCCGGATCCACCGCGGCGAGGCCCGCCGCGGCGGTGCGACCCGGCAGCTCGGGCTCGGCTACCGCGACTCCTACCTCGCGGTGGAGACCCGTACGGGCCTGTCGGACGAGGCCCTTCGGGCGGGCGACCGCGCCCCCGACGGAACCGTGGACGGCGTACGCCTCTTCGACGTGTTCCGGGGACCGCACTGGACCCTGCTGACGGTCGGCACGGACGCGGGGACACCGGTGCTCCCCGGTGTCCGCACCGCGCGGATCGGGTCGTACGAGCCGTACGGGACCGGGGTCTTCCTCGTCCGCCCCGACGGGTACGTGGGCTGGGCGGGCACCGACGCGCGGGACCTGGAGGAGTACGCGGCCCGGGTGGGACTGAGCGCCGGCTGACCGGTCCCCGACCGGACAGGTCCTAGGCGCTGGCGAGCGTGAGCTTGACCGCGAAGCCGAGGAAGAGGGCGCCGGCGGCCGTCGTGGCACCCGCGGAGAGGCGCTTGCGCCGGCGGAAGGCGGCCGCGAGGCGCGTACCGCCGAATATCAGCGCGGTCAGGTAGAGGACGCTCGCGAGCTGGGCGAAGGCGCCGAGCACGACGAACGACAGGGCCGGGTAGGCATAGGCGGGGTCGACGAACTGGACGAAGAAGGCGACGAAGAACAGGATCGCCTTCGGGTTGAACAGGCTGATCACCAGCGCCCGCCGGAACGGCCGCTCCCCCGCCGCCGCCTCGGTCTCCGCGCTCTCGGCGACCGGCTCCCGCCGGGCCTGCCACATCGCCCGCGCGGCGCGCAGCATCCCGACCGCCAGCCAGGTCAGATATCCCGCACCGGCGTACTTCACGATGCTGAACAGCACCGCGTTCGTCTGGAGCAGCGACGCCACACCGGCGGCGGACAGTGTCATCAGCACGGTGTCCCCGCACCACACACCGGCGGCGGCGGTATACCCCGTACGGATGCCCTTGCGGGCGGCGACGGACAGCACGTACAGCGAGTTCGGCCCCGGCAGGAGGACGATCAGGACAAGACCCGCGAGATAGGTGGGGAGATCGATGACACCAAGCATGAGAGCGAGTGTCGCACGCGGTCACGACAGCGGGCAGGGGCGTCTCGCCGGTCAGTCACCGTAGAGGAACGTGTCCACGGAGGGGTCGGGAGCGACGCCGGCGGATTCGGGGACCGGAACGCTCCGGCCCCGCTCGGAACGCTCGGGCGCCGCTTCCGTCCCCGTTCATCCGCACGAAGGAAATACCCAGGTCAGAAGGCGTCCGACGGTACGTACGTGCCCCAGATCTCGCGCAGGGCGTTGCAGACCTCGCCGACCGTCGCGCGGGCGCGCAGGGCGTCCTTCATCGGGTACAGGACGTTGTCCGTGCCCTCGGCGGCCTTCTTCAGGGCGGCGAGGGCGGTGTCGACGGCCTCCTGGTCGCGCTCGGCGCGGAGCCGGGCGAGGCGTTCGGCCTGCTGTGCCTCGATGGCCGGGTCGACGCGCAGCGGTTCGTACGGCTCCTCCGCGTCGAGCTGGAAGCGGTTGACGCCGACCACCACGCGCTCGCCGGAGTCGGTCTCCTGGGCGACCCGGTAGGCGGAGCGCTCGATCTCGCCCTTCTGGAAGCCGTGCTCGATGGCCCCGACGGCGCCGCCCAGGTCCTCGACCCGCGTCATGAGATCGACGGCCGCCGCCTCGACGTCGTCGGTCATGCTCTCGATGACGTACGAGCCAGCGAAGGGATCGACCGTCGCCGTCACGTCCGTCTCGTAGGCCAGCACCTGCTGGGTGCGCAGGGCCAGTCGCGCGGACTTGTCGGTGGGCAGCGCGATGGCCTCGTCGAAGGAGTTGGTGTGCAGCGACTGGGTGCCGCCGAGGACCGCGGCGAGGCCCTGGACCGCGACCCGGACGAGGTTCACCTCGGGCTGCTGCGCGGTGAGCTGGACGCCCGCCGTCTGGGTGTGGAAGCGCAGCATCAGCGACTTGGGGTTCTTCGCGCCGAACTCGTCCCGCATCACCCGGGCCCAGATGCGCCTGGCGGCACGGAACTTGGCGACCTCCTCCAGGATCGTCGTACGGGCGACGAAGAAGAAGGAGAGGCGGGGGGCGAAGTCGTCGACGTCCATGCCGGCGGCGACGGCCGTACGGACGTACTCGATGCCGTCGGCGAGCGTGAACGCGATCTCCTGTGCGGGAGAGGCCCCCGCCTCGGCCATGTGGTAGCCCGAGATCGAGATCGTGTTCCACTTCGGGATCTCGGCCCCGCAGTACTTGAAGATGTCCGCGATCAGCCGCAGGGACGGCTTGGGCGGGAAGATGTACGTGCCGCGGGCGATGTACTCCTTGAGGACGTCGTTCTGGACCGTGCCCGTCAACCGGTCCGCGGGGACGCCCTGTTCCTCGCCGACGAGCTGGTACATGAGCAGCAGCAGCGCGGCGGGCGCGTTGATCGTCATCGAGGTGGAGACCTTGTCCAGCGGGATCCCGTCGAACAGGACACGCATGTCGTCGACCGAGTCGACGGCCACACCGACCTTGCCGACCTCGCCGTGCGCGAGCGGGGCGTCGGAGTCGTGGCCCATCTGGGTGGGCAGGTCGAAGGCGACCGACAGGCCCGCCGTGCCGTGGGCGATGAGCTGCCGGTAGCGGGCGTTGGACTCCACGGCCGTACCGAATCCCGCGTACTGGCGCATGGTCCACGGGCGGCCCGTGTACATCGACGGGTACACGCCGCGGGTGAAGGGGTACCCGCCGGGCGCGCCGAGTTTCTCGGCCGGGTCCCAGCCGTCCAGGGCCTCGGGGCCGTAGAGCGGTTCGATGGGCAGTCCGGACTCGGATTCGCGCGTCATTGCTGTGCCTCCCGTGGAGTGGCCCGATGACAGGAATACGACCTCGGCGACGGACTGTAGTGGCCGGGACGCACCTGGTGGAGGGACCCGCGCCGGGACGTCGCCCAGGTACTCGTCCGCGAGCTCGTTTCCCGCCGTCCTTCCGCCGTACGGCGGCTCGTTCCGTGGTTCTCTTCCAACATGCCGCCCAGTTCGCAACCGGTCACCCGCGGGGAGCATCTCAGGTGACACGACGGCGGGACGGGGGCCTGACGTGTACGACAGGACGGGTGGAACAGGGGTACGGATGCGTACGACCGGCTTGAAGAGATCGCTGGCCGCGCTCGCGGTGTTCGCCGTGGTGAGCGGCTGCACGGCGCACGCGGTGGACGCGGAGGGGAAGAAGCCGCCGGTGAGGGTCGACGGTTCGGCCGGCTCGCCTCCCGGTGCGAGGGGGAAGGACGACGGCAAGCCCGCCTCCCCCTCGAAGGGCGAGGACGGCACGTCCGGCTCCACGGGCGGGGGGAAGGACGGGGACCGGCCCGCCGCCGAGCCGGCCAAGGTCCTCTGGTCCCGGGGCGACCGGGGCGACGACGTCCGCGGGGCGCAGGCCCGGCTGCACCAGGTCGCCTGGCTGATCACCCCGCCGACGGGGACGTACGACGCCCGGACGGTCGCGGCCGTGAAGGGGTTCCAGGGCAAGCGGGGGCTGCCGCGCACCGGTGATCTGGACGCCGTGACCTGGCAGCGGCTGCGGAGGATGACGCACGAACCGGCCGCCTGGGAGCTGTATCCCTACGGCGGGCAGCCGGCCGCGAAGCCCGACCCGCGCTGCATGAAGGGCCGTGTGCTGTGCGTCAGCAAGACGAGCCGCACCCTGCGGTGGATGATCGACGGCAGGACGGTCTCGGAGATGGACGTCCGGTTCGGCTCGCAGTACACGCCCACCCGCGAAGGGGTGTTCAGCGTCTCCTTCAAGTCGCGCCACCACGTGTCGACGATCTACCACACGTCGATGCCGTACGCGATGTTCTTCAGCGGTGGCCAAGCGGTGCACTATTCCTCGGACTTCGCGGCCCGCGGCTACTACGGCGCCTCGCACGGCTGCGTCAACGTGCGGGACGAGGGCAAGGTGGCGGCGCTGTTCGCGCAGGTCCGCACGGGCGACAAGGTCGTCGTCTACTGGTGACGGGCCCCTGCGCGAGGGGAGAGGGAGTGGGGCGCGGGCGGGACCGGGGGAACGTGTCCCGCCCGCGCCAGTTGCACAGAGCCATGGGTACGGGGGGAACCCCGGCTCCGTGCTACGGCCGATGACCAGTCGGCTCATCACGTACTGCGTCGCGGCGGCCGAAAACGTCACACCCAGCCAATAAAATTTTCAACGAAACACGAAAGCGCAGGTCAGAGAGGTTCCGGGGCATGTCGGGGCGTGTCGAGCCGGAGAGCTGACAGCGTGACGGCATGCCGGGCCGGAGGGGGCCGGCAGCGTGACGGGGCGTCCGCCGCGGAGCTGACGGCGCGGCAGCGTGTCGGCGACAGGGCTGACGACACGCCAGCGGGTGCCGGCCGGGAAGTCCGTCGCCCGATCAGTGCCTGCGGGAACGGCCGTTCACGAAGACGTGCCGGCCGACGTGCCGGGCGTCGTCCTCGGCGTCGCGCTCGGCAGCGGGGGCCGCGTCGGAGCGGCCGGCAGGAGCGGGGTCAGTCCCGGACGCCGTACGGACGGGGCGCTGACACCGTTGTCCCGGGGATGGTTGCCGCCCGACCCTATGTGGTGGCCGTCGTCGTCACCGCCGCCCGAGTCCCCCTGATCGCCCTGGCCGGAGTCGTGCCCCGACCCCTGCTCGCCGCCGTCGTCCGAACCGTCGCCGCCGGCGCCTCCGCCCGATCCGCGGCCGAGGACGCCCGAGCAGTACAGCCTCACCCGGGCGCCGCCGCCCGCCACATGCTCCAGGACGCGTCTGCGGTCCGCGCCGAGGTCCTTGCCGTCGAGGATGTCACGGCAGTACGAACGCGTCCGGGACCACCATTCGCGGGTGCGGTCGGCGTTCCCGGTGTCGTCGGGACGTGGCAGACCACTCGCGTAGCCGGATCCCGCGGGCGAGGAGGCGGCCTCGGACGGCGTGCCCGACGGACCGTCAGGCACCGGCACCACGGCGCCGTTCCCGCCGGAGACCCCGGGTGACGGCGAGGGTGAGGGCGAGGCGAGCGGACGGTCCGGGGTCCGTACCGCCGTGACCGTCGCCGCCGGGCCCGGGTGTTCACGGGTGAACGGGGTCGGCAGGACTCCGGTTCCGGCCGCGACGGCGACCCCGCCGAGCATCCCGACGGCCAGCACCGCGGCGAGCCCGAACCGGGTGGGCCGTCCCCAGCGCGTCCGGCGTCCGTGCGCGGCGGGGCGTCCGATCCGTACGAGACCGGCGTCCGCGGCGTGCGCGCCGGAGCGCGCGCGGCGGTGGCCGAGCTGCGCGGCGGCGCCGTCGCCGTCCGCGCGCGCCTTGCGGAACGCGGCCAACGCGGCCGCCTCGCCCGGGAGTTCGTCGCTGGTCGGCTCGGGTCCGGCGGTGAGTGCGCCAAGGGCCGCGGCGAGGCGGTCCACCTGCTCACGCGTGCCGGGGTCGACGGCTTTCGGCGGCTCCCCGTTCAGCAGACGCTCCGCGGCGTCCCGGTCCAGCCACCTGTACTGCTCGTCGGCCATCACATGTCCTTCTGCGCCCGCGAACGCGTATGCGTCACACCGGCGGACGTCACCGCACGGGTGCGGGAACCTCGTTGCGGGGGAACGGCGTCGAGCGCGCCGACGGATTCCGGATCGGTGCCGAGCAGCTCCGCGAGCCGTTTCAGACCCCGGTGCGCGGCCGTCCGAACGGCTCCGGGGCGCTTGCCCAGGGTCTCGGCGGCCGACTTGGCGTCGAGGCCGACCACGACACGCAGGACGACGGCCTCCGCCTGGTCCTGCGGGAGCTGGGCGATGAGCGAGAGGGTGCTGCCGGTGGACAGCGCCTCCATGGCCTCGGTCGCGGTGTCGGAGTCGGCCGCCTTGCCGGTCAGCTCGGTCTCGTCGCCGCCTATCGCGGGCCGGCGTCCGCGCATCCGTATGTGGTCCAGCGCGCGGTTGCGGGCGATCCTCGCCGCCCAGCCGCGGAATCGGTCCGCGTCCCCGCTGAAGCGGTCCAGGTCACGGGCGATCTGGAGCCAGGCCTCGGACGTGACGTCCTCCGCGTCCGGCTCACCGACCAGCGTTCGAACGTATCCGAGCAGGCGTGGGTGCACAGCTCGGTACACAGTCCGGAACGCGGTCTCGTCCCCGTCCTGTGCGGCAAGTACCGCGGCGGTCAGCTCCGCGTCGTCCCCCAGCACCCCCGCGCCCCTCTTTGCGCCTCGACCGGTGCCGCTCTCGCGGACCGGGTTCTCGCCGTCGTGCGTTCCTCGATGGACGGTTGTGGTCTCAGGTCCGCGTGGTGGTGGTCTGCTGCCCCACGCGGTTCTGGTCCCAGGCCCCACGTGGTCGTGGTTCCCGAGCCCACACGGTCGTGGTCCCAGGTCCCTCGTGGTTGCGGTCGTCCTCTCCCCGCACCGGCGCGAAAGGCACGTTACGGCCTGAAACAGCTCCCCGTCCATGTTCGTACAACCTGCAACTACGCGGTGACCGTGCGAGGTGTGACACAAAACGCAGTCACGGCGCTGTAGAGAGTACGGGTCGCCGCGCGGCCCGTGCCGCGCGACGGTCGGGGCCTCTCCTGTGGGGGGTGGCGGCCCCGGCCGTTGCCATCGGCGGGAACGCCTGCCGCCACCCGGCGGACGCGCCCGTCGCCCTCGCGGCCGCCCCGCCCCGCCGAAGCCCTCGGCGCCCGGCCCGGTGGCCTTCCGGCCCCGCCCGCCCCGCCTGTCTCGGCCGCTCCGCGCCTACCGCCCGCTCCTGGTCTTCGCCGGCTTCGGTGTCGCGGCCGGGCTCCGCGGAGCCGACGTCCCGTCCGGCTTCCCGGACTTGCCGGACTTCCCCGCGTCCTCGGCGTTCTCCGCGCTCCCCGTCCCCCGCGCGCCCTTCGTCCCGGCGCGCGCGGCCAGTTGTTCGGCGCAGAACGCCTCGACCCTGTCCTCACCGCCGGCGGCCGCGACAAGCCGCTGCCAGGCCCGAGCGCCCAGGGCGTCGCCCCTGCCCTTCACCGACGCGTACGCACGGCAGTGGGCCTCCGTGTCCCGGTCCCGCGGCGGACGGCTCACGGAGCCGCCGGGGGCGAAGGCACCGGGAGCACCGGGACCGACCGGCGCCGCGGCCTCCGGGAACCGGTCGGGGACGCCGGCCGAGGGACGGGCCACGGCCCGGTCCCGCTGCCCGGCGTCGTCGTGGGACATCGGTCCGATGGCCGCGACGGCGACGCCGCCCAGCGTCAGACCGGCCAGCAGTACGGCGAACACGGCTCGCAGCGAACGGCTCGGCCGCCCCTGCTCCTTGGGGCGCCAGTCGTCCCGCCGCCGGGTGCGCACGGCGTGCGCGCCGGCGTCCCGCGCGGCGCGGAAGGCGGCCACGGCCCGCGTCCGCGCCTCCCTGTCGTCCGCCCGGCCGCGCACCGCCGCGGCGAGGAGCCCCTCCAGTGGGCTCGCTCCGCCGCCGGGGTCCGCCGGAGGAGCGACGCGAGGTCCGAAGGCCGCGCCGTCGCCGACGTGCCGTTCACCCATGCCCGGTTGCGCGTCCGGTTCCCTGTGCGGTTCCACGTCCGGTTCCCTCTCCAACTGCCGCTGCGCCCTGCAACCCCTCGCCGTACCAGGACTCCGCTCCGCGCTCCACGCCGTACGGCACCCGTGCTCCGCACGACGTCCCGCGCCCGCGGGACGACACCCCGTCCGGCGCCCCGGCCGCGGACCGCGGCCCGGCGCCGTACGGCAGCCGTCCTCCGCGCGACGCCCGTCCGCCGTGCACCATCCGTACACCGGTCGACTTCCTTCCGCCGTACGACGACTCGGTTCCGGACGACGGCGCGGTGCCGGCCGTTCCGGACGTACTGCTCATCCCGACTCCCCCAGCGTCCGGGACTCCCCATCCGTCACACCCGCGACGCCGAGCTGGCGCGCGAGCCGCTTCAGACCCCGGTGGGCGGAGGTGCGCACCGCGCCGGGCCGCTTGCCGAGCACCCGCGCCGCGGCCGGCCCGTCGAGGCCGACGACCACCCTCAGGAGCACGGCCTCGGCCTGGTCGCGCGGCAGCCCCGCGAGCAGTTCGAGGGCGTACTCGGTGGACAGGCTCTCCAGCGCCTCGTCCTGCGTGCTGTGCCTGCCCGGCAGGTCCAGCGCGTCCTGCTCCAGGGCGGTTCCCCGTGGCCGTACCCGCAGCCGCCGCAGATGGTCCAGCGCCCGGTGCCGGGCGATGGTCGCGGTCCAGCCGCGGAACCCCGCGCCGTCTCCCCGGAAACGTCCCAGGTCCCGGGCTATCTCCAGCCAGGCGTCGGACGCCACGTCCTCGGCGTCGTCGCCGACGATGCCGCGCAGGTAGCCCAGCAGTCCGGGCTGCACGATCCGGTACGCGGCCGCGAAAGCGACCTCGTCCCCCTCCTGCGCCCGTGCCACGGCCACGCCCAGTTCCGCGTCGTAAGGCCGCGCGCGGCGGGGTTCCCCTCCCTGGCCCAACACTGTCCTCGTTCGCACCGAGTTCGCCCGAATGTGCCTGCCGGCGCGGCCGTCCGCGCCGACACCCTCATGGTCATCAGCGTCGGGCCCCACGGAAATGTCACAGCCCGTCAGGCGTTCCGCCCGGACCGGCCGGGCACCGGCGGCCGGACACCGCGGGCCCTCGCCGCCCGGCCGACGGGACCCCGGGCACCCCTCAGCGGGTGGCCTCGCGGCACAGCAGGCGCAGGGAGCCGTCGCCCGCGTAGCAGCGGCGGGCCTCCTCGATCGGGTCCCACAGTCGTCCGTCGGGCGTACGGAGCCAGTGCTCGCCGCCGGTCTCCCACCACTCGGCGCCGCCGTGACGGGCGACCACCTCACCGGCGTACGCCCCGAATCCGCGCAGCACGCTCTCGACGGCGGCGTACGGGGCGCCGTCCCGGCGTATCTCGTCGATCACGCGGTCCACGCGCCACAGGCTCTGTGCCGAGTAGTCGAGGCGCAGCCGGGCGCCCTCGCGCATGACCGCGACCGTGTCGGCCGCCCAGCGAACGGGCTTCGTCGCAGCCGAGGGCCGCGTTGCTTGAGTTGCGTTCACACCCGATAGAGCGCGACGGCGGCCGGATTCGTCACGCGTTCGGGCCGGGGTTCGCGACACCGGCCCAGGACCGCCATCTCCACCCCGGAACGATCACACAAACCCCTCAGGAACAAGGTTTGGGGTGCGCCGGAGCCATACCGCCTCCGGCGCACCCTCGCGCGTTCGTCCCGGGACTAAGCCCGTCCGCGTGCCCTGCGCGAGACCACCGCGCGCAGGACGCGTCGCCCCTCCGTCGACGCGTCCAGCGCGAACCTCAGTCCGCCCTTGCCGTGCTCGGCGAGCAGTTCCAGGACGGAGACCTGGCGGCGCAGTTCGGCGGCGACGAGCGGGGACATTCCCTCGGTGCGCCCCTCACGGCGTGCCGTCACGCACGCCTCGGCGTCGTCGGCGTGGTCGAGGAACCGGTGCACCTGGAGCGCCGCGACCGAGCAGGCGTCGGACCAGGCCCGCAGCTCGTCCTCGGAGGGCTTCGCGGGGACCGCTTCGAGCATCCCGCGGGCGAGTTCGGCGGCGTGGTCCTCGTCGGTCACGGCCGGCTCGGGGTCCTCCGTGTCCAGCTTGGCGCGCGCCTCCTCCAGGCGCGTTCCCCACTCGGCCCAGGTGTCCGCCTCCGCCAGGCTGGCCCACAGGGGCCGCAGGACGTCGTCGTCACCGCCGAGCAGCGGTACACACCGATCCAAACAAGCCAGACCACTGGCTGCCAGACCTCGCTCGTCGGCCCGAGCGATCAGTTCCACCAGACTCATCACGACTCCCTCGAAATGCCTCGACAGGGCGCCCTTGCCTTACGGAGCCCGCACTTCCCCTTACTGCGTGCAACGGACCAGGAGTGTCACAGTGCGAGCCCACCTTGCCGGTCGAGGAGCCGAATGAACAGGTTTTCGGCCAAACACTCGCACCGGAACCGGCATACATTCTGCGCGCGTCAGCCCTCGACCGCGACCGGGTCGGCCTGCGCCTTACGGTCCTGCATCCAGGTCAGCTTGAGCACGACGACGATGGCGAGGGCGGCGGCCACGATGTCGACGCCGTCGGCGATCGCGGCCCGGACGGCGGCGTTCTGTATCTCCTCGGCGGTTTCGGCCCCGCCGACCGCGACGGAGGAGAGCCGGGCGGTCAGCAGCCTGAGCCCCCAGAACGTCCACCAGGCGTTGAGGAGCGCGTGCCGGTTCCGGGCACCCGCGGGGCGGCTCGCGTCCCAGATCTCTCCCATGATCCGGCGAGGGAACCACAGCTGCACCAAGGGAACGAACCAGCACCAGCTCGCCCAGGCACGGGACATGGTGTGCCCGTAGGGGCTGAAGACCTCGGCGTTCACGCGGACCCGCCGGAACCAGACCAGGTACACGACGACGGCCGCGACGAGGGCGATCCCGTACGCACGCACGGCGAGGGTGTCGAGCGAGGCCGCGTGATCGATGCGCTGCCGGACGACGACGTCGGACACACCGCCGACGAGGACGCGCGTCGCCTCGTACACCGCGCGGTCCGCCCAGAGGCCGCCGAGGTCGGCCGCGATCACCAGGCCGAGCAGCGCCGCGGTGGCCCTTCCGAGGGCGACCGGCGAGCGCAGCGAGGCGGGGCCGTGCGGCGACGGGAGCGGGGGCAGCGGGGGCAGGGGACGCCGCGAGGGCGTGGGAGGCCCCGAGGTCGCGGCTCGTGCCCGGGGCCGCGCGGAGACGGGCCCCTCCGGCGCGGGCTGCGGCGTTGACGGCATGGTCATGAGATCCCCCCGGATGCACGGCGCCGCGGCGGCGGCACGGAAAGCCGGGCGCGCCCCTCCCCGGGGTCACGCCCGGCATGCGAACAGGCACGCGAACAGAAGTACGGAAGATACGGATCCGCACGTCACCGCGTCCAGACCCGTTCCGACCGCGCCGGTCGCCGGTGACCCGCTCAGCCCAGCTGGTCCGCCAGTGTCCTGAACCGGGTCCAGGAGAGGGACGGGGTACGGGGGTCCCACAGTTTCTGGGTCAGGGCGCGGAGCGGCATGCGGATGCCCGCCGCGACCTGGTCCTGGGTCTGGGAGTTCGCGAGGTCGCACCAGACGGCGAAGGAGCCGCCGAGGATCTGGGGGTCGTACTTCGCGGGGACCGGGGTGGTTCCGCGCAGGACGAGGGGGGTCCACTGCTCGTAGATGCGCTGCCCGGTCGGGTAGACGAAGGTCTGGGGTTCGCCGAGGACGTAGTACAGGTACTCGTCGTTGTAGTTGACGACCTTGCGGCCCGTGCTCAGGTACTCCACCGGCTGCCGGGCCCCGATCTCCTTGCCGGTCCAGTACGCCACCCGGAGGCTGCCGTCGGCCTGGACGGTGCCCCCGCGGAAGAAGCCGTCGTTCCAGGCCCGCGCCGTCCGGCCGTGCCCCTGGACCACCTTGGCGCGGTCGTTCAGCCAGCCGGTCGTGAGGTCGGTGACGCCCGCGCCCGCCCCGTACCTGTTCCTGGCCGCGGTGACCAGCTGCGGGAAGGACGCCGCCGGGTTCGCCACCGTCAGGGCCTGGTACTCGTCGCCGCCGAGGTGCCAGTCGGTGCCGGGGAACAGACCCGCGTACTCGTCGAGCAGGTCGTCGACGATCTCCGCCGCGGCGGGCTCGGAGATGTCGACGGCGCCGCGAACGGGAACGCCCGAGACGTTGCGGAGCTGGAGGTCGGGGTGCGCCGCGATGACCGCGCCGAGGTGGCCCGGCGAGTCGATCTCGGGCACGACGGTGATGTGCCTGCTCTTCGCGAGGGCGACGATCCGGCGCACCTCCGCCTTCGTCAGATGCTGCCGCGACACGATCTCGGGGTGCGTGTCGGACTGGATGCGGAAGCCCTGGTCGTCGGAGAAGTGCAGGCCGAGCTGGTTGTACTTCAGGTCCCCGAGCTCGCGCACCCGGTCCTCGATCCAGGCCGCCGTGAAGTGCTTGCGCGCGATGTCGAGCATGAACCCGCGGACCGGCTTCGCGGGCCGGTCGCGTACGACGCCCTCCGGCGCCGTACCGCCGCCGTGCACCTCCTGCTTGAGGGTGCGCGTGCCGTAGAAGACCCCGGCCTCGGCGGGCCCGGTGACGGTGACCCGGCCGTTCTCGACGGTGAGGGTGTACGACTCCGGGCCCGCGTTCCCCTTGTCGAGGCCGAGCCGCACGTCGCCGGCCCTGGCGGCGGTCCGCCCCGCGTACGTCAGCTTGAGCTCGCCGGCGAGCAGTTTGCCCTCGTCGGCGAGGTTCTCGTCGTTCACGACCACCCGGGCACCGGAGGCCGGGCGCCAGCCGGGACCGCGGGCCGCGGTGTGCTCACGTACGGCGGGGATGGTACGAGGCGCCGTGGAGAGGGGGTAGCTCCGGGTCGGCGAGGGGCTGGCGGCGGACACGGCCCCCGACCGGTCACCGGACGGCACCTTCGCTCCGGCCGGCCCCCCGCCCCCGTCGGGCCAGACCGCCACGGCCACCGCGACGACACCGGCGACCGCCAGACCGCTCGCGACGAGTTTGGCCCGCCCGTCCCGTCCTGCCCGCCGCCGCGGCGCGCGCCGCCTGCCACCACTCACTCCGCCACCCTCGTCTCACCGCGCCCGCTTCGCGGCGCTCGCGTCACAGCGCCCGCTTCGCGGCGCCCACTCCACGGCCCGTCACCGGGCCGTATCCCCTTCAGGTGTACTCCCCCCGCGAGGTGTCCACCTCTTCCGCCCCTTCGGAACACCTCACCGGACCGGCTCCCCGCTCCCCGCTCCCCGCTCCCGCCGCAAACTCTGCCCCGACCGTCACCGCAACCGTCCACCGCACGCTCCGAAACTCTCCCGTGCGGGTGAAATCCGGGCATCCGTCGGACAGGTCTGGACACACCTCGATAGCGTGAGCAGCACAGCTTTCACTTACGCCCCTGCCGAAACACACGTATCGCACGCACGTCACGCTCACCGGACGTCGCGCGTCCCACCCCCACGCCGAGGACCCACGCTGACGTCGCACCGTCTCCCACGCCTCCCCGGCCAGGTCGCCCTCCCCGAGCAGAAGAGCGCGGTTCCGTCCCCGGTCCGCCTCGACGGGTTCAACTCCGCACCCGCCGGAGAGGTCACCCGCGCCCTGCTCACCTGCTGCCGCAGCCTGCGCTGGGTCCACCGTCTGGCCGACCACCGCCCGTACCCGGACCTCGGCGCGCTGCTGGCCGCGGCCGACGAGGCGGCGTACGACCTGACCCCCGCCGACCTGGCGGAAGCCCTGGCCGGCGAATCGCTCACACCGCTGCCGGAGGGCGCGTACTCCGCCGCCCACACCGCGCTGAGCGCCGCGCACGCCGCGTACGAGAGCAGATTCGGGCATGTGTTCGTCATCTGTCTGGACGAATTCACTCCGGGGGAGGCTCTCGACCAGGTGCTCGTCGGAATCCGGTCACGCCTGGCGAACGACCCGGAGGAGGAGCGGGTCATCACCGCCGACGAGCTGCGCAGACTGGCCCGCGGCCGGCTGACCCGACTCGTCCGTCAGTTCGCCCACCGACGCGAATCGCCGATGTCCGGCGCCCGGAATAGCCCGAACGTGCCTGATTGATTGCCAGTTTGATCACATTGATAGGCCCGCTGCAAGCGTTCCGACAACACGTCGCTACGATGGCCGGGGCCGGTGGACCGTACCCGGCCGGGCCCGACCGACAGAGAAGCCGGCGCGGCCCCAATCCCCGCTCCCGGAGGGTTCTTCCGTGCCGGCTGGAACGCTGTACCGCGGCCGGGAAGGAATGTGGTCCTGGGTGGCTCATCGAGTCACCGGCGTCCTCATCTTCTTCTTCCTGTTCGTACACGTGCTGGACACCGCTCTCGTCCGTGTCTCCCCCGAGGCCTACGACAAGGTCGTAGCCACGTACAAGACGCCGATCGTCGCGCTGCTGGAGTACGGCCTCGTGGCCGCCATCCTCTTCCACGCGCTCAACGGCCTGCGTGTCATCGCCGTCGACTTCTGGTCCAAGGGCCCGCGCTATCAGAAGCAGATGCTCTGGTCCGTCGTCGGTATCTGGGTCGTGCTGATGTTCGGGGCGCTCTACCCCGTCCTCGGTCACGCATTCCGCGAAGTATTCGGGAGCTGACGCAGATGTCCACTACTGACACCGCCGCTTCCGGCATCGGCCCCGTGGAGGGCGCCGGAGACTACTCGGCCTACAGCGTCGACAACCCGGCCCCGTTCATCGAGGCGCCGCGCAAGCGCACCAAGAAGACCCCGAAGTCGACCCGCGGCAACTTCGAGATGTACGGCTGGCTCTTCATGCGCCTGTCCGGCATCGTCCTGGTCGTCCTGGTCCTCGGCCACCTGCTGATCCAGCTCGTCCTCGACGGCGGCGTCTCCAAGATCGGCTTCGCCTTCGTGGCCGGCCGCTGGGCGAGCCCGTGGTGGCAGACCTGGGACCTCGCGATGCTGTGGCTGGCCATGCTGCACGGCTCCAACGGCCTGCGTACCGTCATCAACGACTACGCGGAGCGCGCCAACACGCGCCTGTGGCTGAAGGGCCTGCTGTACACCGCCACGGTGTTCACGATCCTGCTGGGCACGCTGGTGATCTTCACCTTCGACCCGAACATCCGCTAGGCACGGGGCTGAGGCAACCACTCATGAAGATCCACAAGTACGACACCGTCATCGTCGGCGCCGGCGGCGCCGGCATGCGCGCCGCCATCGAGTCGACGAAGCGCAGCCGCACCGCCGTGCTGACGAAGCTCTACCCCACCCGCTCCCACACGGGCGCCGCGCAGGGCGGCATGGCCGCCGCGCTCGCCAACGTGGAGGAGGACAACTGGGAGTGGCACACCTTCGACACGGTCAAGGGCGGTGACTACCTGGTCGACCAGGACGCCGCCGAGATCCTGGCGAAGGAGGCCATCGACGCGGTCCTCGACCTGGAGAAGATGGGCCTCCCGTTCAACCGGACGCCCGACGGGACGATCGACCAGCGCCGCTTCGGCGGTCACTCCCGCAACCACGGCGAGGCCCCGGTCCGCCGGTCCTGCTACGCCGCGGACCGCACCGGTCACATGATCCTCCAGACGCTGTACCAGAACTGCGTGAAGGAGGGCGTGGAGTTCTTCAACGAGTTCTACGTCCTCGACCAGCTGATCGTCGAGGTCGACGGCGTCAAGCACTCGGCGGGCGTCGTCGCCTACGAGCTCGCGACCGGCGAGATCCACGTCTTCCAGGCGAAGGCCGTGATCTACGCGTCCGGCGGCACCGGCAAGTTCTTCAAGGTGACCTCCAACGCGCACACCCTGACGGGTGACGGCCAGGCGGCCGTCTACCGTCGCGGGCTGCCGCTGGAGGACATGGAGTTCTTCCAGTTCCACCCGACCGGCATCTGGCGCATGGGCATCCTGCTGACGGAGGGCGCCCGCGGTGAGGGCGGCATCCTCCGCAACAAGGACGGCGAGCGCTTCATGGAGAAGTACGCGCCGGTCATGAAGGACCTCGCGTCCCGTGACGTCGTCTCGCGCTCCATCTACACGGAGATCCGTGAGGGCCGCGGCTGCGGTCCCGAGGGCGACCACGTCTACCTCGACCTCACGCACCTCCCGCCGGAGCAGCTGGACGCCAAGCTGCCCGACATCACGGAGTTCGCGCGCACCTACCTCGGCATCGAGCCCTACACGGACCCGATCCCGATCCAGCCCACCGCGCACTACGCCATGGGCGGCATCCCGACGAACGTCCAGGGTGAGGTCCTCTCGGACAACACCACCGTCGTTCCGGGCCTGTACGCCGCCGGTGAGGTCGCCTGTGTCTCCGTGCACGGCGCCAACCGTCTCGGCACGAACTCGCTGCTGGACATCAACGTCTTCGGGCGCCGGGCCGGCATCGCGGCCGCGGAGTACTCGGCGAAGGCCGGCTACCTCGAACTGCCCGAGGACCCGGCCTCCCAGGTCGTGTCCCAGGTCGAGCGCCTGCGCAACTCCACGGGCACCGAGCGGGTCGCCGACATCCGCCGTGAGCTCCAGGAGTGCATGGACGCCAACGTGATGGTGTTCCGCACCGAGCAGACGATCAAGACGGCGGTCGAGAAGATCGCGGAGCTGCGCGAGCGTTACCTCAACGTCTCGGTCCAGGACAAGGGCAAGCGGTTCAACACGGACCTCCTCGAGGCCATCGAGCTGGGCAACCTGCTCGACCTGGCCGAGGTCATGGCCGTGTCCGCGCTCGCCCGCAAGGAGTCCCGCGGCGGTCACTACCGCGAGGACTACCCGAACCGCGACGACGTCAACTTCATGCGCCACACCATGGCGTACCGCGAGGTCGGCGACGACGGCACCGAGTCCATCCGTCTCGACTACAAGCCGGTCGTCCAGACCCGCTACCAGCCGATGGAGCGTAAGTACTGATGGCTACTCCCACTCTGGACAAGGCGGACGCGGCCGGCACACCCGAGCCCGGTTTCGCCGACTCCCCCTACATCACCGCCACGTTCCGCATCCGCCGGTTCAACCCGGAGGTCTCGGCGGAGTCGGTCTGGGAAGACTTCCAGCTCCAGATCGACCCCAAGGAGCGTGTCCTCGACGCGCTGCACAAGATCAAGTGGGACCAGGACGGCACGCTCACCTTCCGCCGCTCCTGCGCCCACGGCATCTGCGGCTCGGACGCCATGCGGATCAACGGCAAGAACCGTCTGGCCTGCAAGACGCTGATCAAGGACCTCAACCCCGCGAAGCCGATCACGGTCGAGGCCATCAAGGGCCTGACGGTGCTGAAGGACCTCGTGGTCGACATGGACCCGTTCTTCCAGGCGTACCGCGACGTGATGCCCTTCCTCATCACGAAGGAGACCAACGAGCCGACGCGCGAGCGTCTGCAGTCGGCCGAGGACCGCGAGCGGTTCGACGACACCACCAAGTGCATCCTGTGCGCGGCGTGCACGTCGTCCTGCCCGGTGTTCTGGAACGACGGCCAGTACTTCGGTCCGGCCGCCATCGTGAACGCCCACCGCTTCATCTTCGACTCGCGTGACGAGGCCGGGGAGCAGCGCCTGGAGATCCTCAACGACAAGGACGGTGTGTGGCGCTGCCGCACGACGTTCAACTGCACGGACGCCTGCCCGCGCGGTATCGAGGTCACCAAGGCGATCCAGGAAGTCAAGCGCGCGCTGATCACGCGCCGCTTCTGACGGCCGTTCCGCTGTGTCCGAAGGGCCCCGCTCCTCCTGGGAGCGGGGCCCTTCGGCGTGTCGGGCCACGATCAGTGACGCGGCATGAAACGGACACGTGCGGTCCGCCCGGCCTACGATGATGCTCTCGACACCAGCCCACAGGAGGCACGCGATGTCCGCAGCATCCGTCGAGCGGCCCCACGACGACCGTCCGCTGATCGCGGAGGCGAACCGTCTCATGGACCGCAACCCGGGCTACCGCGTCGAGATCATCGGAGGCCAGATCCTCGTGTCCCCGCCGCCGGACGGTGCCCACGCCAGTGCGCTGACCAACCTCATGCTCCCGTTCCTGGCAGCCGGATTGCACGGAGCGGAGTCACAGGTGCTCCAGGGCATCGGGCTCTGGCTGCCGTCCGGCGCGGAGGACTACGCCGTCCCGGACCTTGCTCTGGTGGACGCCGACTTCCAAGAGCACCTCGTCGAGAACAACTGCTACGACCCCATCTGCTTCCGCCTCGTCCTGGAAGTCACGTCCAGCAACTACCAGTCCGATCTGCGCACCAAGGTCTCCGCGTACGCCGGCGCCGACGTGCCCGTGTACGTCATCGTCGACCGCAAGCACCAGCGCCTCCACGTGCTCACCGACCCGGCCGAGGGCGGATACGGCAATCACCGCGTCCACGCCCCCGGCGAAATCGTCACTCTCCCCGACTCCCTCGGCGCCAAGGTGACCCTCGACGTGGCCGAGATCCTCGCAGCGGGCGGCCACGAGCCGGCTTCCTGATCACAGCTGACTCAGGATCGTCGGATCCGTGATCCGCAGGTCGTCCGCGAGCAGCATCGCCTTGCTGAGGATCACCGCCAGCATCCGGTCCCCCTCGAAGGGGAGATAGCCGGTCAGAAGGCTTCCCGCGGCGGACTTCGGGACGATGCACAGGTACTGGTCGTTCGGGCTCATCAGGATGTTGCCGGAGCCCAGGTGGATCTTGTACGTGTGGCGCTCGCCCTTCACGTGCAGGAAGCGGCCCTCCAGGGTGCAACGGTCGGATATCGCCAGCCGGGGGATCAGCCGGTCGAGCAGGGCGCGTCGGGTCTGCGCGGTCTCGGTCAGTTCGCCGAAGCCGTACGACGCCCAGTACTCCTGGAAGCGGCCGCCGGGGCCGCCGTCCTGCCAGGTCGGGTCGTTGCCGACGCTGGAGACTCCGACGAACAGGTCGACGTCGCGCAGGACTTCGGACAGGACGAGCGGCGGTATCCCGGTGAGCGGCAGGGGCTCGACGGGGTCCTCGTCGGAGCCCAGCCGCATGCGGTACTCGCCGCCCCAGCAGTGCGCCGAGTTCTGCGGGGCGCCGATCGGGTAGAAGCGCACCTGGTCGGTGCGCAGCCGCAGATAGCTGCCGGACTCGGTGGTGTCCTCGCCGTACTCGCCGTCACCGGTGATCCAGTACTCGGCGCGCAGCCCCCACCGGGGCAGTTCCCGGGTGGCCGGGGGTGCCTCGTCGTCGACGCAGAGGCGGAGCTTGTTGCGCCAGCCCCTGGCGGCGGCCAGGGAGTTGAACTGGTGCTGGCGCACGATGTGCGCGGCGAACCGGTTCGAGTACGTGCCCGTCGAGCGCTCGGCGTCGGTGAGGAGGTAGACCTCGCGGTGGGCCTGTTTGAAGGGCTGGGTGATCTCGTGCCGCTCCAGCCAGTCCCGCCAGGCGACGACCTCGGCGGGCTCGCGGCCGGCCGGGTGCCAGAGGGTGACCTCCTGGCCCGACGTCACCGGGGCGTCGGCCAGGGTGGACAGCTCGCCGTTCGCGAACCCGACCGGCGTGCCGTCGACCGTCCACAGGAGGCGGCGGGCGAGGGTGCCGACGAGGGGGTGGTCGAGGTAGCGCTCGCGCCAGGTGTCGTACGCCCAGGTGCGCCGGCCGAGGAACTGCCGGTCCAGGCGCTCGGTCTGCGCCGAGAGCATCCTGTCGATGTCCTTGACGGCCGCCTTGAGCTCCTTGAGCTCCTCGGCGTGGTCGCGCCGTACGGCGGCGGGCACGCTCTTGACGGCCTTGCCGCTCGCGTTGCGCCAGTTCAGCGCGGCGCGTGAGCCCTGGACCTCGACAAGCGCGGTGATCTCACCGAGGGTGTGACGCGCCCGGCCGACCTCGGTGAGCCCGTACGCCGGGACGGCCAGTTCCTCGATCTCCTCCCGGCTCAGACCGAGGGCGGTGGCCCGGTCCTGAAGCGCGCCGTCGAGGAGCCTCGCCGTGATCTTGTACGTCACCCGGGTGGCGAGCCTGGCCAGTTCGGCGAGGGCGGACTCGCCGCCGAGGCGGGACAGCGCGAACACGGCGGCGTTGGCGACCTTCGGATTGCGCGGGCCGAGTCCGGCGACCTTCTTCAGGGAGGTCTCGACGAGTGCGCCGAGGGCGCGTGCGGTGTCGGGGTGGGGCGGCAGCAGGGAGACCAGCCAGGCGAGGCCGCGCAGGGCGTCGGCGTTGCAGGGGTCGTAGACGTCGTTCATGTCCGAGCCGTGGACCTGGCCGTCCAGCGGGAACGTCCGGGGGCGGCCGACGAGGGCGAGCCAGGACACCGCGGCGGCGCGGACGCTGTCGGCGCCCAGGGGTTCGACGAGGAGGCGGGCCCGCTTGTCCCACCTGGCGGAGGGCTTGGAGGCGGTGGCGGTCGTCAGGTGGGTGAGCAGTGCCTGCCAGCCGGGGCCGGAGCCGTCCTCCATGGCCTGCTCGGCCCATTCCTCACCGACGTTGAGGACGGGCTCCGTGACCTTCCTCATCAACTCCACGACGTGATCGGGACGGTAGGCGTCCACGCCCGCGCGGCGGAACACCGCGACGACAGCGGGGGCCAGCCGGCGGCCGGCCGCCAGCTCGGCCTCGGCCAGTACGTCCATGCGCACCCCGTACCCGTAGTAGTACTGCCGGCCGAGTCCGTCGAGGTGCCGCAGCCGCTCGGCGGCGAGCGGGTCCCCGGGAAGACCGCGGGAGACGACGCCGACCAGGGTCAGCACGTTGATCTGCGCGGCGGGTTTCCCGCCGACCGAGTCATAGCGTTCCACCAGCGCGCCGGACAGCCTGGTCCGCTGCTCGGCGGACAGCGGCCGCAGCGCGTCGAGAACCTCGTCCCAACCCCCGCCCCAGTGGTTCCTGTTGGCCACGGCGATCTTGAGGAGCTCGGTGGCGAGCTCTCCCATGTTGCCCTCGGCCACCCGCTCACGGATCCGCTGCCCCCACCGTCCGGTGCCGCCCATCGTCATCCCCCCACCAGCGCGACGAGCTTGAGGAAGGTGACCTCGGTGCCCGGGACCAGCTCGATCTCCTCGTCGAGGTCGGTCACCTGACGCTCCCCCACGAGCACCAGGAAGCCGTTCCCGGCGAAGGCCCTGAGCGCCAGCCCGGTCTGGGCCTCCGGGTCGATCCGGCGGGGCGTGCGCAGCGCGTAGCCGTTCAGCACCCGCTCGGTGTTCTCGGGCTGCACGAGCCCCTGGAACACCTCCGGCGTGTCCGCGTTGTACTCGGCGACCTCCTGGAAGACCCGCCGCCGGATCAGCTCGCGCACCGCGAGCCGCTCCTCGGCGATCTCGAGCCCCCAGCCGGCGCCCCGGCTCCCACTGGTCGTCTCGTCGACGAACATCACCATTCCCATGCGGACGACAGTACGAGCCCCCACTGACAATCGGTCGCCGTCCCCGATCCGGCGGCCCGGAGGGACCGGACGGCGCTTCGCCTCAACGGGTGATCACACGTTCGGCCCGCGGTCAGCCCTTCGGCGTCCCGGCGTGGCGCGCTCCTAACCTGATGACATGTCAGATGACGTGTCACAGGGAATGCCCGAGCTGCTCGGGCTCGACAACGTGCTGCTGTCCGTCGGGGATCTCGGCGAGGCCGTGGGTTTCTACGAGCGCGCCGGGTTTCCGCCGGCGTTCCGGCTGGACGAGGCCGGGATCGCGGTGCTGAAGGTGGGCAAGGAGACGCCCGGGGTGCTGCTGCGGCTGGACGAGGAGCTGAGCCACCGGCCTCCGCCGTGGGCGTCGCCGCGGCTGTGGCTGGAGGTGCCGGACGCCCGCGCGGCGGCCCGCTCGCTGGCCGCCGCGGACGTCGCGACCCTCGACGGGCCCTTCTCCGGCGCCACCGGCTGGACGGTCGAGTTCGCGGACCCCTGGGGCAATGTCATCGGGCTGACGGACTACACCAAGCGGCCCGAACTCGCCCGCGGGGCCCGGCGCTAGCGGGGGGCGACACCCGGAGCACCTCTTCGCGTCCCGCCCCCGGCCGCCGTGCGGAGGCGGTGCGGCCCGAGCCCTCCGGCACCCATTCCCGATACGACTTGAACACGTTCAAAAAGAGGTCTACATTCATCCCAGACAGCGTTTTGAACGCGTTCAAGAAGGGGTGGGGACATGGACCTCACAGTCGTCGCTTACGTCATCTACCTGCTGGTCAGCATCGCGCTGACGGTCTGGGTGGCGCGCACGCTGAGCCACAACGGACGGATCTTCCTGTCGGACGTCCTGCACGGCGACGAGAAGCTCGCCGACGCCGTCAACCACCTGCTGGTGGTGGGCTTCTACCTCGTCAACCTGGGCTTCGTCGCGCTCTATCTGCACCAGAGCGACGAGATCACCGACGCCCGCGAGATCTTCGAGGCCCTGTCGACGAAGCTGGGGGTCGTCCTGCTGGTGCTCGGCGTCATGCACCTGGGCAACGTCTACGCCCTCAACAAGATCCGGCGGCGGGGTGTCATGGAGCGCGAGCAGACTCCGCCGGTGCGGCCGACGGACTGGGCCGCCCCCGCGGCCGGGGCGTGAGACCGGTGACCGGCGCATCGGCCACCCGGGACCGGGACGCGGCACGCGTCCCGGTCCTCGGGCTCACCGTCCTCTACGACGCGAACTGCTCGCTGTGCGCCTTCCTGAAGAACTGGCTCGCCGGGCAGGCGCAGCTCGTACCGCTGCGGTTCGTGCCGGCCGGTTCGGAGGAGGCCGCCCGGAGCCACCCACGGCTCGACCACCGCGCCACCCTGGACGAGATCACCGTCGTGGGTGACGCCGGGCAGGTCTACCAGGGAACCGCCGCCTGGATCGTCACCCTGTGGGCGCTGCGCGAGTACCGGGCGCTGGCCCATCGGCTGAGCACTCCCACGGGGGCGAGGCTGGCCAGGGGCGCGACCCTCGCCGCCGCCAAGTGGCGCGAGGCGCAGGCGTCCCGGACGTCCCGGCCGCGATGGGGCGGCGGCGCGTACCAGTGGGGCGACGGATGGAGCTACGACCCGACCGCCGGATGGACCTTCGAGCCACCCGCCTGCGACAGCGGCGAATGCCCGGCCGTTCCCACTCGTTAGGCTCGTCCCGTGCCAGCACCGACAGACAGCCCCGGCCCCATCGGGTCCTCCGAGCCCGACGAGCCCACCGCGGCCTCCGAACCCGCCAGGTCCCCGGGGAAGGAGGCGAAGAGCCCGGCGAAGAGCGAACAGACCCGGGCCCTGATCCTGGAGACCGCGATGCGGCTCTTCCAGGAACGGGGGTACGACAAGACGACGATGCGCGCCATCGCCCAGGAGGCCGGGGTCTCCGTCGGCAACGCGTACTACTACTTCGCCGGCAAGGAACACCTGATCCAGGGCTTCTACGACCGGATCGCCGCCGAACACCGGGAGGCGGTCCGGGATGTGCTGGACCGCGAGACGGACCTGGAGGCCCGGCTGGGCGGTGTCCTGAAGGTGTGGCTGGACATCGCCACGCCGTACCACGAGTTCGCCGTGCAGTTCTTCAAGAACGCCGCCGACCCGGACAGTCCGCTCAGCCCCTTCTCCCCCGAGTCGGAGCACGCGCGCGCGGAGGCCATCAGCGTCCACAAGGAAGTGCTGGCCGGGGCGAAGACCAAGGTGCCGGAGGAACTGCGCGAGGTGCTGCCCGAGCTGATGTGGCTCTCCCAGATGGGGCTCGTCCTGTACTGGGTCTTCGACCGTACCGAGAGCCGCGAGCGCAGCTACCGGCTCGCCGAGCGCGGGGCGCGTCTGACGGCGCGCGGCGTCTCACTGGCCCGCTTCCGTCTGCTGCGGCCCCTCGTCCACGAGGTGCACGAGCTGTTCACGGACTTCCTGCCGGGGATGACGAAGGCGCTGCCCGACCCGGCGAAAAAGACGGACCGGGGCCCGGCCGACCCGGCGGGGGAAACGGACTGAGGGGCGCCCGCCGAGGCGGACGCCCCCCGCGCCGGGGAAGCTCCGGCGTCCGGCGGTCTCAGTTGACCGCGTCGGCGTCCACCTCTCCCTGGACCAGCTCCACGTCGTGCACCAGCGGCTCGTCCGTGACGACGACGTGGTGTGCCCGCGTCCCGTACGAACGGGCCGTCGCCGACAGCAGATACGTCCCCGGGGCTGGGACCGAGACGATGTAGGAACCGTCGGCCAGCGAGGTCACCCGGTCCAGCTGGCGGCCTCCCTTGGACAGCAGCGTGAGGACCGCCCCGTCGACCGCCTCGCCCTCCGCGTCACGGACGAACCCGTGCACGGCCGAGGCCCCGCCCCGGACCGGAGCCGCGTCACCGGACGGCTCCTCGGCGGGCTCCACCGCCAGATGCGGCAGCCGCTTGTCCAGGGCCGCGGGCAGCCACCAGTTGGAGTTGCCGAGCAGGTGCATCGCGGCGGGGACCAGGGCCGTACGGAGGATGAAGGCGTCCAGGGCGACCGCGGCCGCGAGGCCGACGCCCGCCATCGCCGCTCCCGCGTCACCGCTCAGGACGAAGGCGAGGAAGACGCACACCATGATCAGGGCGGCCGAGTTGATGACCCGGCCGGTCTCCGCCAGCCCGACCCGCACCGCGCGCGCGTTGTCCTTGGTGTGCACCCATTCCTCGTGCATACGGCTCACCAGGAACACCTGGTAGTCCATGGAGAGGCCGAACAGCAGCGAGAGCATGATGACGGGCAGGAAGGCGTTGATCGGACCCTCCTTGCCGAGACCCAGCAGTTCCAGGCCCCAGCCCCACTGGAAGACCGCGACCAGGACGCCGAAGGACGCGGCGGCCGCGATCAGGTTCATCAGGGCGGCCGTCAGCGGGACCACCAGGGAGCGGAAGGCGATCAGCAGGAGCAGGAAGCCGAGGCCGATGATCGTGGCGATGAACCAGGGCAGCCGGTCGCCGGTGATCGTGGCGAAGTCCTTCGACACGGCGGTCACGCCGCCGACGTGGGCGCTCGCCCCGGCGTCCGGGATCACCCGGTCCCGCAGGGTGTCGATGAGGTCGTCGGTCTTCACCGACTGCGGTGAGGTCGTCGGCACCACCTGGATCACCGTCACGCCGTTGGCGGGCGGCAGCGCGGCGACCGCGGCCACCCCGGGCGTGCCGCCGATGCTCTTCGCCAGGGCGTCGGTGTCACCGCCGGTCACGACCACCTGCAAGGGGCCGTTGAAGCCGGGTCCGAAGCCCTCGGCGAGCAGGTCGTAGGCCTGCCTGGTCGTCGTCGTGCCGTCGTCGTTGCCCTGGTCGGTGGCGCCGAGGTGCAGCGACAGGACGGGGAGGGCGAGGACCGCCATCACGGCCAGCGCGAGGACCGCGATCGTACGGGGGCGGCGCTGCACGCTCATCGACCAGCGGGCCGCGGCCCCGCTCGCCCGCTCCGGTTCCGGGCCCCGCTCCGCCAGTTCGCGCCGCTGGCGGCGGCTGAGCACCCGGGTGCCGAGGAGGCCGAGGAGGGCGGGCAGCAGTGTGGTGGCGGCGAGCACGCTGAACACGACGGTCAGGGACGTGCCGATGACCACGCCGTCCAGGAAACGCAGGTTCGTCACCAGCATGCCCGCGAGCGCGATGCACACCGTGCCGCCCGCGAACAGCACCGCCCGGCCCGAGGTGTTGAGGGCGACGACCGCCGACTCCTCGGACTCCAGGCCCCGCAGGAGCCCGCGCCGGTGCCGGGTGACGATGAACAGCGCGTAGTCGATGCCGACGCCGAGGCCGATCAGGGTGGCCAGCAGCGGGGCCAGGTCCGGGATGTCCGTGGTGTGGCTGAGCAACTGCGTGGAGAACAGCCCCGTACCGACCCCGAAGACCGCGATGCCGATCGGCAGCAGCATGGCGAAGAGGGAACCGAAGGCGAGGAAGAGCACGAGGGCCGCGGCCAGGATGCCGACCATCTCGGCGAGCCCGGTGGGCGGCTCCTGGACCCGCTGGATCGCCTGTCCGCCCAACTCCACCTGGAGTCCGGCCCGTTCGGCACCCTGCGCGGTGTCGACGACGTCCTGCACCAGTTCCTTGGGTACGGCGTTCGCCTGTTCGGCGAAGGTGATCTGGGCGTACGCGATCGTGCCGTCCCGGCTGATCTGCGCGGCGCCCCGCTCACCCTGGTAGGGACCCGCGACCTGGCCCACACCCTTCATGCCGGCGATCTCGTCCAGCACGGGCTGGATCCGCGAACGCACCGCGGCATCCCGGACCGAGCCGTCCGCGACCTTCCACACCACCGTGTCGGTGTCCCCCGCACTGTCCGGGAAGGCCTTCTCCATCTGGTCGTACGCACGCTTGGAGTCCGTGTTCGGAAGGGAGAACACGTTCGCGTAGTCCGTGCCCGCGGTGGTCGCCGCGAAGCCGAGACCGAACAGCGCACCCACCCACAGCAACAGGACCACCAGCCGGTGCCGATAGCACCACCGTGCCAATACCGCCACTTCAACGCTCCTTAGTCGGTCGGTCCCCCAGGTCCTGGCACCAGGATTCGCGGTCACGCGCGCGGGTGGACACGACCCGCCCATGACTCTCAAGCAACTCCAAGGAGCGAACGGCCCTCACCGCCAACGACCCAGCCGATACTGGGGACATGACCGCTCACGACGGAGCCACCGTCCTCGTCGTCGAGGACGAGCCGAGCATCGCGGACGTCCTGACCATCGCGCTGCGCTACCACCGTTTCGAGGTGATGGCGGCGGGAACCGTCCGCGAGGCGCTCGCCCTCGCCGAGCGCACCCGCCCCGACGCGGCCCTGCTCGACGTGATGCTCCCGGACGGCGACGGCCGGGCGCTCGGCCGTGAACTGCGCCTGCGGCAGCCGGACCTGGCCGTCGTCTTCCTCACCGCGCGGGACGCGCCCGCCGAGATCGTCGGCGCGCTCGGCTTCGGCGACGACTACATCACCAAGCCGTTCAACATCGACGAGGTCGTCGCCCGCATCACCGCCGTCCTGCGCCGCACCAGGTCCGACGACGTCCTGCCGCAGCGCCCGCCCCTGCGCTACGGCGACCTGGAGCTGGACGAGACGACGTACCGCGTCCACCGCGCGGGCACCACGGTCGAGCTCACCCCCACCGAGTACGCGCTGCTGCGCTTCCTCGTCCGCAACGGCGGCCGGATCGTGCCCAAGGAGCAGCTCCTGCGCCATGTCTGGCAGTACGAGCACCCGGCCGAATCGACGGTCGTCGAGACGTACATCAGCTACCTGCGGCGCAAGCTCGAACCGCTGGGCCCACCGGTGATCCAGACCCGCCGGGGCGTCGGATACGGGATCGCGTGAACCTGCCCGCCCGGCCCGGGTGCCGCCCCCACCGCCGCCGGCACGGCATCCATTCGCTGCGCGGCCAGCTGACGATCGCGAACGTGGGACTGCTGGCGCTGGGCATCGTGGTGGCGACCGCCGTGAGCCTGATGGGCATGCGGCACTATCTGCTCGACCAGGTGGACGCCCAGCTCCTCAAGACCCGGGACTCACTGGGCGTCTCGCAGCTCACCATGCGCCAGATCGACTCGCTGAGCGCCCTCGCGTTCGTGCACGACCGGATCGGTCCCGCGGTGGACGAGTCGGCGAACCCGGACTCGGTCTTCGCGGCCGTCGACCGGCACGGCGAGGCCGTCGAGGTGGCCGGCTTCCGGCCCAGTGAGACACAGCGCGCGTTCGCGGCCGCCGTGGACGACCCCGCCGCGCTCGCCCGCGGCGACGACCCGCGGGACATCACCGTGCGCGGCGCCGCCTACCGGGCGACCGGGGCCCGCCTCGCCGACGGGACCTACGTCCTGTTCGCCACCTCGACCGACGGACTGCACAAGGGCATCGCCAAGGCGCTCAAACTCGATCTGACCGTGGGAACCCTGCTGTTGGCGCTCCTCGCGTGTCTGACGATGTTCAGCGTGCGCCGCCGGATGCTGCCGCTGGAGGCCATGGTGGAGACCTCGTCCGCCATCGCCGAGGGCGATCTGACCCGACGCGTCCCCTCCAGCCATCATCCGACCCAGGAGGTCGAACAGCTCCGGCTCGCGCTCAACTCCATGCTGCACCAGGTCGAGTCGGCCTACCGGACGCGCGAGGACAGCGCCGCCCAGCTCCGCCGGTTCGTCGGGGACGCCTCGCACGAGCTGCGCACCCCGCTGGCGGCGATCCGCGGCTACCTCCAGCTCTACGAGAAGGGGATGCTGACCGATCCCGTCGAGCGCAGACGGGCCTGGGACCGGATGAACGCGGAGACCGACCGCATGGGCAGGCTGGTCGACGAGCTGCTCACCCTGGCCCGCCTCGACCAGCGGCCCGAACTGCGGTTCAGGAACGTCGACCTGAGCCGGCTCGTGCGGGACGCGGCCGCGGATCTGCGCGCCCAGCAGCCCGGCCGCCCGGTGACCGTGGACGCCGACGGCACGCTCCTCGTGCGGGCCGACGAGTCGGGGCTGCGGCAGGTGCTGGGCAATCTCGTGGGCAACGTACGGACCCACACACCCGGCGACGTGCCCGTGCGGCTCGGCCTGGAGCGCTCGGACGGCGTGCTGCGGCTGTGTGTCGCGGACAAGGGGCCCGGGCTCGCGGAGGAGGACGCGGCGCGCGTCTTCGACCGCTTCTTCCGGGCAGGCGGCGGCGCGGGCAGCGGGCTCGGGATGGCGATCGTGGAGGGCGTGGTGAGGGCGCACGGGGGGAGCGTCACGGTACGGACGGCTCCCGGCGAGGGTCTGGCGGTGACGGTGACACTGCCGGTGCGCTGAGGAAACGGGCGCTTCCAGGGCAGGACCGGCGGAGCCCCCGGGGCCGGCGGCGGGGATGCGGGCACGACGCCGACGCGGCGGCACCGGCGGCGCGGGCGGGGTGGGGGTGGCCAGGCGGGACCGGTGTCGCTCCAGAGCCTGCCGGGCCGGCCGGGAACCCTCTCACGCACCGCCGTGACCTGCGGAAACAGACTTGGGCAGAAGCTGACCGAGGCGGTTGAACACGGGCCGCCTCGGCCTCGTACACCACGACGAGGGCGCGTCGGTCGCTTCGGTCGACCCGCCACGCCGCCACCGCGCATCGCAGGGAAGGACCGCCGGGTTGTCGTTCAACACGAGCTCTCGACAGCTGCCGAACACGGACGCGGCGCCTCCGCGCGAAGAGCCGGCGCCGGAGCCGCTCGCGGACACCGGCACCGGCACCGGCACCGGCACGGACACAGACGCGGATGAGGACGCCGCCGCCTCGGGTGAGGGAGAGGCAGCGGCTGGGGCGGCCCCCGAGGCAGCCGTGACCGAGGGGGCCACCTCGATCGGCTCCGCGGACCCGCGGGAGGAGCCGGCGGAAGCCGTCCCCGGTGAAGGGGCGGACTCCGCGGGAACCGGCAGCGGAACGTCCGCCGCCGCGGCCGGGAGCGAAGTCCGGGCCGAGACCGAGACCGAAACACCCGGTGCGGTCGGCGAGGGCGCGGACGCCGCCCCGGGCGAAGCCTCGGACGCGGCCTCGCCGTCGTCCTCGTCGCCGTTCCCGGACTCGCCCGAGGAGGTGCCCGGCGTGGCCGCCGGGGACGGGGCCGGTGGCGGGGAGGAGCCTCCGGGAGACGAACCGCCCGTGCCCGGCCGGTGGCGCGGCTGGCGGGACCGGCATCCCGCCACCGCCCGCGCCCTCGCCTGGACGACCACCCTCGTCGCCGCCGCGCTCGTCCTGTTCGCGCTGCTGATGCCGAGCCAGGCGGGCAGTTTCCGTCCGGCGGAATTCCTGCGGCTCCCGGTGGAGGCGATCTTCGGTGCCGCGCTGCTGATCGTCCTGCCCCGCCGGCCGCGGATCGCGCTGTCGGTGGCCGCCGGGCTGGTCCTGGGCGTGCTGACGATCCTGAACATCCTCGACATCGGCTTCAACGAATACCTCGGACGCGGCTTCAACGTCGTCCTCGACTGGTCGCTGTTCGGCGACGCGCAGGCCTACCTCCAGGACACGTTCGGCCACGGCGGCGCGCTCGGCATCGCGGCGCTGGCCGTGGCGCTCGTGATCGCCATCCTGGTGCTCATGACGCTGTCGGTCGTCCGGCTCGGCAACCTGGTGGCCAGGAACACCGCGACGGCGACCCGCACGACCCTCGTCCTGGCCATGGCCTGGGTCACCTGCGCGGCGCTCGGCGTGCAGTACACCGGGGTGCCCATCGCCTCCGAGCACACCGCGCTGGTCGTCCAGGACCGGGCGGCGCGGGTGCGGAACACCCTGCGGGACGAAGCCGAGTTCGCCAGGATCGCCAAGAAGGACGACTTCGCGAACACGCCGCCCGACGAGATGCTCACCGATCTGCGCGGCAAGGACATGGTCATCACGTTCATCGAGAGCTACGGCCGCACCGCCGTCGAGGACCCGGTCATCGCACCGGACGTCGACGCGACCCTGGCCGCGGAGAACGAGAAGCTGACCCGGGCCGGCTTCGCGGCGAAGAGCGGCTGGCTCACCTCGGCGACGTACGGCGGCAACAGCTGGCTCGGCCACTCGACGTTCCTGTCGGGCCTGTGGATCAACAACCAGCAGCGCTACCGCACCGTGACCGCAGGCAGCCACCTCAGCCTGATCAGCGCCTTCAAGAAGACCGGCGACTACGACACCGTGGGCGTCATGCCGGGCATCCAGAAGGGCTGGCCCGAGCAGAAGTTCTACGGCATCGACAAGCTCTACGACGCCTTCCACCTCGGGTACAAGGGACCGAAGTTCAGCTGGTCGACCATGCCCGACCAGTACGCCCTGACCGCGTTCGAGCGCCTGGTGCACAGCAAGAAGCACGACAAGCCGCTGATGTCGACGATCATCCTGACCTCCAGCCACCAGCCCTGGGCGCCCATCCCCAAGACGGTCCCCCAGGACCAGGTCGGCGACGGCTCGGTCTACGACGCCATCCAGAAGGCCGGCAAGAAGCCCGGCGACATCATCACCAGCTCGCAGAAGTCGAAGGTGGAGTACGGCAAGTCGATCTCGTACTCGGTGACGAGCCTGATCGACTGGCTGGTGCAGCACGGCGACAAGAACACCGTGCTGGTCTTCCTCGGGGACCACCAGCCGCTCGCCCGGGTCAGCGGCGACCACGCCAGCCGCGACGTGCCCGTCTCGATCGTCGCCAAGGACCCCAAGGTGCTCGACAGGATCGCCGGCTGGGGCTGGACGGACGGACTCCGGCCCGAGCACGACGCCCCGGTGTGGAAGATGGACTCGTTCCGCGACCGCTTCCTGACGGCGTACGGATCCACTCCGCACCCGTGACAGGACCGACTCCGCGCCGGCGGGGCGGCGGTCACGGCCGGGGCCTACGACCGCCGCCCGCGCGCGTGGAGCCGAGGGCCCCGGACACCGGGGCCGCTCGTCACAGCCAGTTCAGCTGCCAGAGGCGGAAGACGCCGGTCCCGTCGGACAGGTACTCTCCGCCGCTGACGTCCTCACTGCTGATGACGTAGTCCCTGCGCTGCCACAGCGGGACCAGCGGAACGTCCTGGGCGACCCGCGCCTGGAGCCGCCGGAACGCTTCCGCCGTACGGCTCCGGTCGGCGTCCTGCCGGGTCTCCTTGATCAGACGGTCGACATCCTTGTCGGTGTAGCCGTTCTTCATGCTGTTGCCGGTACCGACCAGCGGTGCGCCGAAGGTGTCCGCGTCGGGATAGTCGGCGACCCAGCCGACCGCCCAGGCGTCGAACCCGCCCTCCGCGTACTTCTTCTGGAACTCGGTCCACTCGAACCCCTCGGCCGTCACCTTGAACAGCCCGTCCGCCTCCAGCTGCCGCTTGAGCTCGGCCGCCTCCTCGCCCGCGGCACCCCGCCCCTCGGCGAACCCGTAGGTGAGGCGCACGGGCAACGAGACCCCGGCCTCGGTCAGCAGGGCCCGCGCCTTCTTGGCGTCGGGCTTCGGATAGCTGTCGAAGAACGAGGTCGCGTGCCCCGTGATCCCCGCCGGGATCAGCCCGTACAGCGGGTCGGTGGTCCCCCGGTACGTCCGGTCGACCAGCGTCTCGCGGTCGACCAGCGAGGCGAGGGCCTGCCGGACCCGCCGGTCGTGCAGCGGCGACCCTTCGCGCACGTCGAGGACGAGGTTGCGGGTCTCGGCGCTGTCGGCCTCCGTGACGCGTTGCGCGGGATCGCTCGGCGAGAGCGCGGCGAGCACGGCGGGCGGGAGCTGACGGGCCACGACGTCGAGCTCCTTCGCCTTCCAGGCCACCTGGAGCGCCCCCGAGTTGGCGTAGTAGCGCAGCACGACGGGCTTGCCGAGGTCGTCGACGGCGCCCTTGTAGCCGGGGTTGGGGGCGAGGACGGCCCTCGCGCCCTGCGTGTACGCCTTCAGGACGTAGGGCCCCGTGCCGTCGGCACCGGGGCCGGTGCGCAGGCTGCGCCGGGGATAGCGGGTGCTGTCGACGATCGAACCGGCGCCGGTGGCCAGCTTGAACGGGAAGGTCGCGTCGGGCGAGGACAGATGGAAGGTGACGGTCCGGCCGCTCGCGTCCACGCTGCCCAGGGTGGAGAGGAGGGAGGCGGGCCCGACCTCGTCGTTGATGCGCTTGACGCGGTCGAAGGAGAACTTCACGTCCGCCGCGGTCATCGTGCGCCCGCTGGGGAAGGTGAGGTCGTCACGCAGTGTGCAGCGATAGGTGCGCAGCCCCGTGCCGGTGAACGCGCAGCTCCTGGCGGCGTCCGGGACCGGCTTGGCGCCGCCGGGCTCGAAGGTGAGCAGCGACTGGAAGACATTGCCGAACAGGGCCCAGGACCCGGCGTCGTAGGCGCCGGCCGGGTCGAGCGAGGTGACGGCGTCCGTGGTGCCCACCGTGATGGTGCGGTTGTCGTTCCCCTCCGCCGGTATGAACTGCCAGCCGGCCACACCGGCGCTCGCCACAACGAGCAACGCCGCCGGTATCCATAAGCGAACCGATCGCATCGGTGCCCTCCCCAGGCGCCCCGCACGCCACTCCCCTAGTGACGCGGATCACCTAACCACAGGAGTTTCGGCCGGGGGAGGGAAATCGGGAAGAGCGCCCAGGACCGACGAAAATGATCTTTTCGGTGTCTCCTCACAGCGGATTCTCAGGCTTCGCGCGAGGCCAGCTCGACGACCGTGATGTCGGAGGGCGCGCCGACGCGGGTCGGCGGCCCCCAGGCTCCCGCGCCCCGGGAGACGTAGAGCTGCGTGTCGCCGTAGCGCTCCAGGCCGGCGACCGTCGGATTGGCGGCGGCCGCGACGAGGTTGCCCGGCCACAGCTGTCCGCCGTGGGTGTGTCCGGACAGCTGGAGGTCGACCCCGTGGCGCACCGCATCATGGATCTGCACCGGCTGATGCGCGAGGAGCACACAGGCCCGGGTCGTGTCGCGGTCCCCGAGCGCCTTGCCGAAGTCGGGTCCCTGCCCCTCACTCTCGCCCTGGAGGTCGTTCACGCCGGCGAGGTCGAATCCGGCCAGTTCGGTCCGCGCGTTCTCCAGGGGATGGATCCCCAGCTCCCGCACCTCCCGGATCCACTGCTCGGCTCCGGAGAAGTACTCGTGGTTCCCGGTGACGAAGTAGGAGCCGTGCCGGGCGCGCAGCCGGGCGAGGGGTGCGGCGGCGGGGCCGAGGTTCTTCACGCTGCCGTCGACCAGGTCACCGACGACGGCGATCAGATCGGGCTGTGTGGAGTTGATCGTGTCGACGACCCGCTGGGCGAATCCGCGTCCGAGCACCGGCCCGAGGTGGATGTCGCTCACGACGGCGATCCGGAATCCGTGGGCGGACCGGGGCAGTTTGGCGAGCGGTACGGTGACCCGCTTCACCCTGGGCCCGCGCAGCACGCCGTAGGTCCCGTACCCCACGGTCCCCACGGCGACGGCCGCGGCCGTGCCACCCACGACCCGCGAGACGAACAGACGCCGCGACGGCGACCGGACGGCTCCCGCCGGTTCCGCGGGTCCCGTTGAATCAGCCGGTGCCGCGGGTCCCACTGATGCAGCGGGTTCCGCGGGTCCCACTGATGCAGCGGGTTCCGCGGGTCCCACCGATTCAGCCGGTGCCGCGGGTCCCACCGATGCAGCCGGTTCCGCGGGTCCCACTGATGCAGCGGGTTCCGCGGGTCCCACTGATGCAGCGGGTTCCGCGGGTCCCACCGATTCAGCCGGTTCCGCGGGCCCCGTCGATTCGGCCGGTGCCGTCGACGCCACCGATTCGGCGGGCTCCGTCGACGCCACGCGCTCGGTCACGGCGGGGGACGCGGCCCCGCCGCTCTCCGCGCGCCGGGCGGCCCGGCGCTCCAGGACCCGTCGCAGGACCGGCCGTACGAACTCCCCGGCCAGCAGCGCCAGTACGAGGTAGAGGCCCAGCGGCATCCACAGGAACCCGGGCCAGGCCAGCGTCTGCTGGAGCGGGAAGGGAGCGCCCGCCCGCTCGCTCACGATGGCACCGACCATCAGCAGCGGCCCGGCGACGAAGAGGGCCGTGCCCAGCCTGCGGACCGGTCCGGGGCCGCTCGTGGTGTCCCGCACCAGCCGGCGCCAGGCGTACCAGTGCATCCCGCCGAGCACGGCCAGCACGCTCAGACCCACCAACACGAACAAGATGACCATGACGTCGTATCCCCCGTTATGACGTCTGGCGCAAAGCGCGTACGCCGCGCAACCCGATGACCCCGACGACCGTCCCAAGGACAAACGACACGACGGTGAGCGTCAGGTGCACCCAGAAGTACGCCGTCGGATCACCCGCGTCGTCGAACGCGAGCCCACTGGCGTCTTCCCAGAGATTCTTAGCGAAAGTGACCCAAATGACCCAACTCCACACCCCGAAGGCGAGCAGGAACCAGGACACGGGGCGGCTGAGCTTCATGCGTTCAGTATCGCCGTCGCCCACCGTGGTCCGGCGCCGGGGTGGAGAGGGCGAAGGGGCTTCCCCGAACGGTGACGGGAATTCCCGTCACAACCCCTGTACTTTCTCGATCGTGTCCGCCTCGAAAAAGACCATTCAGCGATCCTTTTTGATCACTTCCGCCACGCTGTTGACCCTTTCCTTCACTGCGCCCGTGTTCGCCGTCACCACCGACGCGAGCCCCACGGCGAGCCCCTCCCCGTCACCCTCGGCCACTCCCTCGGCCGCTCCTTCGGCCACGCCCCCGGCGAACATGTCGGGCCTCGGCGGCGAGCGGCTCGGCCGGCCCGGCAACCAGGTGAACCTCGGCGGCGGCGCTCCCGTCCTGCCCGCGGACATCACCGCGCGTTCCTGGATCGTCGCCGACGCCGAGTCCGGTGACGTCCTGGCCGCGCACAACGCGCACTGGCGGCTGCCCCCGGCGAGCACCCTGAAGATGCTGTTCGCCGACACGGTGCTGCCCAAGTTCCCGAGGACCACCTCGTACAAGGTGGCCCCCTCCGACCTGGCGGGCATCGGAGCGGGCTCCAGCGTGGTGGGCATAAAGGAGAACGAGACGTACACCGTCCACGACCTGTGGCTCGGTGTCTTCCTGAAGTCCGGCAACGACGCCGTGCACGTGCTGTCCTCGATGAACGGGGGCGTCCGCGAGACGGTCAAGGACATGCAGGCGCACGCGGACGACCTCCAGGCCCTCGACACGCACGTGGTGAGCCCGGACGGTTACGACGCCGGGGGCCAGGTGTCGTCGGCCTACGACCTGACGCTGTTCGCCCGTTCGGGGCTCCAGAAGAAGGACTTCCGGGAGTACTGCTCGACGGTGCGGGCCACGTTCCCCGGCGCGGCGGCCGGGAACAAGAAGGGCACGTCCGGCCGCGCCTCCTCCGAGATCCGCAACACCAACCGGCTGCTGTCCGGTGACAGCGACGTCACCCCGTACCAGGGCATCGCGGGAGTGAAGAACGGCAACACCACCAACGCCGGCGCCACCTTCACGGGCGTCGCCGAGCGCGGCGGCAAGGTGCTGCTCGTCACGGTCATGAACCCGGAGAAGAAGGAGCACAACGAGGTCTACAAGGAGGCCGCGCAGCTCCTCGACTGGGGATTCCAGTCCGCGGGCAAGGTCGAACCGGTGGGTGAACTGGTCGCGCCCAAGGGCGTGGACACCACGGCCCGACCGGGCGCGAACGCGTCGGACGGGGCGAGCCCGGGCACGGGTTCCGGCACGGGCACCGCGCACACCTCCACGAAGCCGGTGGCGGCCTCCACCGCGGCGAAGGGCGGTTCGACCGGCATCGGCGTCGCGCTCGGCCTGGCGGGCGGCTTCGTCGCCCTGCTCGCGGCGGGCGTCTTCCTGGTCAACCGCCGCTGGCCGCTGCCGGACCTGATGCGCCGCCGCCGCTGACCGCGCGGGTCCCGGGAGCCCGCTTCGCGTTCTTCGGAGCCCCCGGGTCCCCCCGGTCCTCCGGGCCGGCCGGTTCGCCGTCGCCGGCCGGTTCCCGTGAGCCGGCCGGCCCGTCCGGACCCGCCGGCGCGTCGTCGTCCGACGCCTCCCGGTCCTGCCCCTCGCTCGGTGTCGCCGTCCAGGCGGAGGAGTACAGGAGCAGTTTCGAGGTGAAGTTGATCCACAGGAGCAGCGCGATCGGCACCCCGAAGGCTCCGTACATGCTCTTGGACGCCACCCCCCGCATGTAGCCGCTGAGCAGCAGCTTGAGCAGCTCGAAGCCGACGGCGCCGATCAGCGCGGCGACGATCAGCCGGCGGCGCGGCGGCTCCACACCGGGCAGCAGCGTCAGGACGTACAGCAGGACCACGAAGTCGGCGAGCACCGCCACCGCGAAGGCGACGAACTGAAGCAGCGTGGTCCCCCAGCCGTGCTCGTCGAGGCCCAGGTGCCGCGCGGACCAGCCCATCGCCGTGGACGCCAGCGTGGAGACGGCGACGGTGAGGAGCACGGCGCCGCCGAGACCGACGAGGACTCCCCCGTCCTTGAGCTTGCGCAGGACGGGGTTCTCCTCGCTGTCGGGCAGCTCCCAGACCACGCGCAGGCACTCCCGCATGGAGCCGACCCAGCTGATGCCGGTGACCAGCAGCAGGGCGCCGGCGACGAGCCCGATCGTGCCGGCGTTCTGGACGAGGCCGTTGATGTCGAGCTGGTCGGAGATGCCCGGCACCTGCTCGGCGAGCTTGTCCTGGAGGTCCTTCTGCTGTTCGGTGCTGAGCGTGGCGGCGGCGATCGCCGCGGCCACGGTCAGCAGCGGGAACAGCGCCACGAAACTGATGAAGGTCATCGCGGCGGCGAGCCGCGTCCACTTGACGCGGTCCAGACGCTCGTACGACCGCCACGCGTGCGTGGCCATCAGGCGTACGACCCAAGGCCCCACGCCGGGAATCTTTTTCAGCCAGTCCATGATCCGACTCTGCCCTCGTCTCGGAAAACCAGCGACCGGGTACCCCAGAATCGCAGGAGCGTGGCGAGCGCCATCCCGACTCCCGCGCCCGAGACGGTGTCCGCGCGCGCCGAGGTGAACCCGAGCCCGTAGTGGCTGACGGCGATGGACAGCAACTGCACCAGCGCGCCCGCGATGTTCACCGCGAGGAAGATCAGGCAGGGGCGCGGGCCCCGGGCCGCCGTGTGCCGGTAGGTGCCGAGCGCGTTCCCGGCGTACGCCACCGAGCAGCCCGCGACGAAGGACAGCGACTTGGCGGTCAGGGGGTCCAGACCCGCCGGGCCGCGGAGCCAGACGAAGAGGCCGAGGTCGGCGGCGTAGGCGAGGGCGCCGACCGCCGCGAACCCGAGGAGCTCGCGCAGGAGACGCTTCCGGGGACGGGCCCGTCCGGGGGCCGCCGCCGGTTCCGTGACCGCGGGCCCCGGGGCGTCCGGCGCCCCGGTGTCCGCCCCGCGGCCGGCGAGGAGACCGGGACCGGGCCGGTCCTCGGTGACGCTCACCAGTTCGCCACGGCGAGTCCGTACATGGCCAGCCAGACCAGGCCGATGAGGGCGAGCGGACGGTCGCGCAGGACCACGTCCTCCGGCTCGCCCGCCGTGCCCCGGTCGGCGAAGACCGCGTAGCGCAGGACGGCCAGGATGAAGGCGACCACGGACAGCTGACGCCACGGCAGCAGGCCGGTGCTCGGCACTCCGCCCTCCTCCAGGGCCCACAGGCAGTAGCCGAGGACGGAGACCCCGGCGGCGAGCTGCCACACGAACCGCAGGTAGCCGGTCGTGTACTCGGTGAGCAGCGCGCGCGTGGCACCCGCCGTGCCCGCCATCTGCACGGCCTCGGAGTAGCGCTTCGCCGAGACCATGAACAGCGCCCCGAAGCCGGTGGTGATCAGGAACCAGCGCGAGAGCGGGATGCCGAGGGCCAGGCCGCCGATCATGGCCCGCATCAGGAACCCGGTCGTGACGACGACGAGGTCGACGACGAGCACGTGCTTCAGGCTCACGCAGTACGCGAGCTGCATGCCGAGGTACGCGGTCAGCAGCGCGCAGACGGCCGGCGAGCAGAACCAGGCGGCGGTCGCGGGCGCGAGGACCCCGAGGACGCCGCCGACGGCGTACGCGGCCGGGACGGGGACCTGGCCCGCGGCGACCGGGCGGTGGCGCTTCACCGGGTGGGCGCGGTCGGCGACGGCGTCCCGGGCGTCGTTGATCAGATACACGGCGGCGGCGCAGGCCGTGAACAGGAGGAAGACCAGCGCGAGTTGACTGAAGGCGTGCAGCGAGAGGAGCCGGCCGGCGGCGGCCGGGGCGGCCACGACGAGCACGTTCTTCACCCACTGGCGGGGACGCGCGGTCCTGACGAGGCCCCGCAGCAGCCCGGTCAGGCTCCGCGGCGGTGGGACGAGGACCGGGGCGCGCTCCAGGAGCGCCGTACGCTCAGCCATGGCCCGTCCCGATCCAGCGGGCGCCCAGTCCGGCCGCCGCGGCGCCCAGGGCCGCGCCGGCGGCGACGTCCGTGGGGTAGTGGACGCCGACGACGAGGCGCGAGAGGCACATCGCGGCGGCGAGCGGCGGGACGGCGTACGCGCCGAGCGCGCCGTACGCGACCGCCGCGGCGGTCGCGGAGGCCGCGTGCGAGCTGGGGAAGGAGTGCCGTCCGGCCGTTCCCACCCGGGGTGCCACGTGCGTGGGACGCGGGCGGCGCACGATCCGTTTCACCCCCATGCTCGCGAGGTGCGCGCCGGCGGTGAGCGCCGTCGCGCGCAGCCACGCGCCGCGCCGCCCGGGGTCGGCGGCCGCCCCGGCGAGCCCCGCCGCGAGCCACAGGGCGCCGTGCTCCCCGCTCCGGGACAGGACGCGCGCGACGGCCGCGACCCGCGGGTCCCCGCCGTACGCGTGGAGTACGGACAGCACCCGGCGGTCCATGCCGTCAGGCCGCCGATCCATCTCGTCACGGTCGTCAAGGTCGTCCATGCGATCCCACTCTTCTAGGGAGCGGTCGCAGAACTACGGCAATCTTGGACGACATCCCATTAATCACCCATTTCGGTGAGGAGCCGGGAGTGCTGGGTAGATTGCCCCGTTGTGCACCCTCGGCGGCGCTACGGTCACGGTCATGCCTGCCGACTCCGTCTCCGTCACGGGTTGGGGCCGCACCGCCCCGACCACCGCCCGTCTGGTCCGTCCGCGCACCTACGGGGAGGCGGCGGCCGCCGTCCGGGAGTGCGGGGCCCGGGGAGGGATCGCCCGGGGGCTCGGACGGGCCTACGGCGACGCCGCGCAGAACGCGGGCGGGGCGGTGCTCGACATGACGGGCCTGGACCGGATCCACGCCATCGACGCGGACGGCGGCACGGTCCTGTGCGACGCGGGGGTGTCCCTGCACCGGCTCATGGAGGTCCTGCTCCCCCTCGGCTGGTTCGTGCCGGTGACGCCCGGGACCCGCTACGTGACCGTGGGCGGCGCGATCGGCGCGGACATCCACGGCAAGAACCACCACGTGTCGGGCTCCTTCGCCCGTCACGTCCTGTCCTTCGAGCTGCTGACGGCGGACGGCGGGATCCGGGCGGTCGGACCCGGCACCCCGCTGTTCGACGCCACGGCGGGCGGCATGGGCCTGACCGGCGTGATCCTGACGGCGACCGTCCGCCTCCAGCCGGTGGAGACCGCCCTGATGTCCGTCGACACCGAACGCGCGACGGACCTGGACGACCTGATGGCCCGCCTCACCGCCACCGACCACCGGTACCGCTACTCGGTGGCCTGGATCGACCTCCTCGCGCGCGGGGCCGGAACGGGGCGCTCGGTCCTGACCCGCGGCGAGCACACGCCGCTGGACGCGCTCCCCCCGCGGGCCCGCAGACATCCGCTGGCGTTCCGCCCGTCACGCCTCCCGGCCGCCCCCGCCTTCGTGCCGGAAGGGCTCCTCGGACGGACGACGGTCGGCCTCTTCAACGAACTCTGGTACCGCAAGGCGCCCCGCCTGCGGACCGGTGAGCTCCAGCCGATCCCGGCCTTCTTCCATCCCCTGGACGGGGTGCCGCACTGGAACCGGGTCTACGGGCGCGGCGGCTTCGTCCAGTACCAGTTCGTCGTCGGACACGGCCGGGAGGAGACCCTGCGGCGGATCGTGCGGCGCATCTCCGAACGCCGCTGCCCGTCCTTCCTCGCCGTCCTCAAGCGCTTCGGAGAGGGCGATCCGGGCTGGCTGTCCTTCCCCCTGCCCGGCTGGACCCTGGCCCTGGACATCCCGGCGGGCCTGCCGGGCCTCGGCGCCTTCCTCGACGAGCTGGACGAGGAGGTGGCGGAGGCCGGAGGGCGCGTGTACCTCGCCAAGGACGCGCGGCTGCGGCCCGAGCTGCTGGACGTCATGTATCCGCGGCTCGGCGCGTTCCGGTCGCTGCGCCAGGAGCTGGACCCGCGGGGGGTCTTCACCTCCGACCTGTCCCGCCGGCTGGGCCTGTAGCGGGCCCCGGCGCCGTTCCCGGCCCGCAGCGCGCCCCGTTCCCGCCCGCCCCTCCGGTTCCCCGTCTCTAGGAGCTCGCTGTCATGAAGGACGCCTTCGGTATCCCCCAGTCCCTGCTGGTCCTCGGCGGCACGTCCGAGATCGCGCTGGCCACGGCGCACCGGCTGATCACCCGGCGGACCCGCACGGTGTGGCTCGCCGGACGGCCGGCCCCCGCCCTGGAAGAGGCCGCCGAGCGGCTGCGCCGGCTCGGCGCGGACGTCCGTACCCTCGCCTTCGACGCCCTCGATCCCGAGTCCCACGAGGCCGTGCTCGGCAAGGTCTTCGCCGAGGGCGACATCGACATCGTGCTGATGGCCTTCGGGGTGCTCGGCGACCAGGCCCTGGACGAGAAGGAGCCGGTCGCGGCGGTCCGGGTCGCGCAGACCAACTACACGGGCGCGGTGTCCTCGGGTCTGGTGTGCGCGCGGGCGCTGCAGACGCAGGGGCACGGCTCCCTGGTGGTGCTGTCCTCGGTCGCGGGCGAACGCGCCCGCCGCTCGAACTTCATCTACGGCTCCAGCAAGGCGGGCCTGGACGCCTTCGCGCAGGGCCTGGGCGACGCCCTCCACGGCACCGGCGCGCACGTCATGGTCGTACGCCCCGGATTCGTCCGTACGCGGATGACGGCCCATCTGCCCGAGGCGCCGCTGTCGACCACCCCGGAGGCGGTGGCCGCGGCGATCGAACTGGGGCTGAGGCGCCGCTCGGAGACGGTGTGGGTGCCGGGGGCCCTGAGGATGGTCATGTCCGCGCTGCGGCACACGCCGCGCGCGGTCTTCAGGCGGCTGCCGCTCTGACGTCCCGCACCCGTCAGAGCGCAGGAAGCGTGGTGTCCCGCTCGGGCGAGGTGGCCTGCGGGGGCACCACGGCGCCGCCGAAGGCGAACTCGCGGAGCTTGCGCCACACACCGTCGGCACCCTGCTCGTAGAGGGCGAATCCGGTGCAGGGCCACCCGGCCTCGTACCCGGAGAGCGCCTCGAAGGCGTGGTCCATCGCCTCGTCGTCGATGCCGTGGGCCACGGTGACGTGCGGGTGGTACGGGAACTGGAGCTCGCGGGCGACGGGGCCCGAGACGTCCCGGACCTGCTTCTGGAGCCAGGTGCAGGCCTCGGCGCCCTCGGCGACCCGGACGTACACGACCGGTGACAGGGGGCGGAAGGTGCCGGTGCCGGACAGCCGCATCGGGAACGGTCGCCCGGCGGCCGCGACCTCGACGAGGTGCGTCTCGATCGCGGGCAGCGCCGACTCCTCGACCTCGGTCGGCGGCAACAGGGTGACGTGCGTGGGAATGCAGCAAGCCGCGGGGTCGCCGAAGCCCGCGCGCCGCTCCTGGAGCAGGCTGCCGTGAGGCTCCGGGACCGCGATCGACACACCGATCGTTACGGTCCCCACGTCGTCTCCTGTCGTTGTCGTGGTCAGGGCTGTTCGGTGGTGCTGCGCGGGAGGGGGCGATCGCTCGGCCCGCCCCGGCTTTCGACTGTACGGCGGTATGACCCGCAATCGGCGTGTGTAGGAGTGTCGCGCTCGTCTCGTACTGACTGCCGAAGGTGGTGTGGTAGGGGCCGTGCCGCCGCCGGAGGGCCGGGGCGCGGCCCCGCGTACGGCGGCGGCCTCGGCCGTCAGTGCTTGGCGGGCAGGAATCCGACCCGGTCGTACGCCTGGGAGAGCGTCTCGGCGGCGACGGCGCGCGCCTTCTCGGCGCCCTTGGCCAGAATCGAGTCGAGCGTCTCGGGGTCGTCCAGATACTGCTGGGTGCGCTCCCGGAACGGCGTCACGAAGTCGACCATGACCTCGGCGAGGTCCGTTTTCAGCGCACCGTAGCCCTTGCCGGCGTACTTCTCCTCCAGCTCGCCGATTCCCGTGCCGGTGAGCGTCGAATAGATGGTCAGCAGGTTGCTGACACCCGGCTTGGCGCTCGCGTCGTACCTGATGACGGTGTCCGTGTCGGTGACCGCGCTCTTGACCTTCTTGGCGGTCACCTTCGGGTCGTCGAGCAGGTTGATGAGGCCCTTCGGCGTCGAGGCCGACTTGCTCATCTTGATCGACGGGTCCTGGAGATCGAAGATCTTCGCCGTCTCCTTGAGGATGTACGGCTTGGGAATCCGGAAGGTGTCGCCGAAGCGGCCGTTGAAACGCTCCGCGAGGTCGCGGGTCAGCTCGATGTGCTGGCGCTGGTCCTCGCCGACCGGGACCTCGTGGGCCTGGTACAGCAGGATGTCCGCCACCTGGAGGACCGGGTACGTGAAGAGGCCCACGCTCGCGCGGTCGGCGCCCTGCTTGGCGGACTTGTCCTTGAACTGGGTCATGCGGGAGGCCTCGCCGAAACCGGTGAGGCAGTTCATCACCCAGGCGAGCTGCGCGTGCTCGGGGACGTGGCTCTGGACGAAGAGCGTGCAGCGCTCGGGATCGAGTCCCGCCGCGAGGAGCTGCGCCGCCGCGAGCCGGGTGTTGGCACGCAGGTCCGCGGGGTCCTGCGGAATCGTGATCGCGTGCAGGTCGACGACCATGTAGAACGCGTCGTGGGACTCCTGGAGCGCCACCCACTGGCGGACGGCGCCGAGGTAGTTGCCGAGGTGGAACGAGCCTGCCGTGGGCTGGATTCCGGAGAGCACGCGAGGACTGTCAGAGGCCATGTTCACCATTCTCTCAGGTGCCGGGGCCCGCTCCGGAACTGGCCGGAAAGAGATGTGGTCCGGGCGGGCCGGCGCCGCGGTTCCGGGAACCGTGCCCTCCGGGCCCCCGGCCCGACAGCACAGACGGTGACCGTTTTGCTCACCTGAGCGGTTTTCGAACACTCGCCGTCATGGAAGTGCAACGGTGAGGTGACGTTCTGCCTGGAGGGGGTGCTTTCGGCGCCACGGGCGCTTAACAATGCCGATTCGCCCAGGTAGCCGGATTCGGCAGGGCGGAGCGCCGCTCGGACGTCGCCGTCGAGGGGAACCCCGGCGGGTCCGTCGGCGCACCCAGAAATTGGCACAACGGTGTGCGGGCCGGCTCTGCGCCGGCTGGTTGGGGGTTCCATGCGCGGGCTTCGTGAACTGGTCACGGTGGTGGGGGCGTTGGGGGCGACCGCCGCGGCGGTCGTGTCGGCGGCACCGGCCGCCCTGGCCGGCCCCCCGGCGAACACGCCGATGGTCGCGTCGGCGGTCCGGGAGAGCGCGGAGTACGCCGCGCAGGGCTCCTCGGGCGACAGCCCGGACATCGTCCTGACCGTCGCCGGTGACACGGGACTGACGACCACCCTGCACAGCGGCGATCCGGATTTCGGACGGCTGTGGCGGCTGCTGTCCCCCCGGTACGCGGGGGAGAAGAAGACGCCCGACGAGTGGGCGGACGGCCGTCTTCCCGTTCCCGAGGTCACGGTGATCTGGGGAGTCACGGGTGCCGGGGGTGACGTCGCCATCGAGCGCCAGGACCAGGTGTTCCTCACCGCGGACGGCGCGCCGTGGGTGCGGTCGAATCTGGCTCCCGACCTGGTGGGCGGCGACTTCCGCTGGCACCGGGCGTCGCTCTCGGTGTTCGGCCAGCTCACGCAGGAGGGAAAGCTGTTCGGCTCCGGGCCGGCCGCGTCCGCCGTCCGGGTGGAGCTGGACCCGGCTGCGTGGGCGGTGCCCGGACTCGCGGCGGGCCTGGCCCTCGGCGTCGGCGCCACGTGGTTCGTCCGCCGCGCGAAGGTCCGGCGGGTGAACGCCGGGAACGCCGGGAACGCCGGGAACGCGGGGAACGCAGGGAACGTCTGGAGCGCCGAGTCGCTGCCGGAACCGCGCCAGGAGCTGGTCGAGGTCTGAGTCGTGTCGCCCGCGGTCCGGGGCCGGAGGGATCCGGCCCCGGTGCAGTGCGTCAGCCGAGGTCGATCTCCGGGTAGAGCGGGAAGCCGGTGAGCAGGTCGCTCGCGCGGTGGGCGATCTCGTCGGAGATCTTCGCGTCCAGGACGTGCTGCGCCTTGGACGGGGCGCCCTTGGCGGTGGTGCCGGCCTCGGCGGCGGTGAGGACCCGGTCGATCAGGGCGGCGATCTCGTCCATCTCGGTCGCGCCGAGACCGCGGGTGGTCAGCGCGGGGGTGCCGATGCGGATGCCGGAGGTGTACCAGGCGCCGTTCGGGTCGGCGGGGATGGCGTTGCGGTTGGTGACGATGCCCGAGTCGAGCAGGGCGGACTCGGCCTGGCGGCCGGTCAGGCCGTAGGAGGAGGCCACGTCGATGAGGTTGAGGTGGTTGTCCGTGCCGCCGGTGACCAGCGTGGCGCCGCGGCGCATCAGGCCCTCGGCGAGGGCGCGGGAGTTGTCGACGACGGCCTGGGCGTAGTCGCGGAACTCGGGGCGGCGGGCCTCGGCGAGCGCGACGGCCTTGGCGGCCATGACGTGGGGAAGCGGGCCGCCGAGGACCATCGGGCAGCCGCGGTCGACCTGCTCGGCGAGGGTCTCGTCGCACAGGACCATGCCGCCGCGCGGGCCGCGGAGCGACTTGTGCGTGGTGGTGGTGACGATCTGGGCGTGCGGGACCGGGTCGAAGTCGCCGGTCAGGACCTTGCCCGCGACCAGGCCGGCGAAGTGCGCCATGTCGACCATGAGGGTGGCGCCGACCTCGTCGGCGATCTCGCGCATGACGCGGAAGTTCACCAGACGGGGGTAGGCGGAGTACCCGGCGACGATGATCAGCGGCTTGAACTCGCGGGCGGAGGCGCGCAGGGCCTCGTAGTCGATGAGACCGGTGGCGGGGTCGGTGCCGTAGGAGCGCTGGTCGAACATCTTGCCCGAGATGTTCGGGCGGAAGCCGTGGGTGAGGTGGCCGCCGGCGTCCAGGGACATGCCGAGCATGCGCTGGTTGCCGAAGGCCCGGCGCAGTTCGGCCCAGTCGGCCTCGGAGAGGTCGTTGACGTTGCGGACGCCGGCCTCGGCGAGCGCCGGGACCTCCACGCGGGCGGCGAGGACGGCCCAGAAGGCGACGAGGTTGGCGTCGATGCCGGAGTGCGGCTGGGCGTAGGCGTGCTCGGCGCCGAACAGTTCGCGGGCGTGCTCGGCGGCGAGGGCCTCGACGGTGTCGACGTTGCGGCAGCCGGCGTAGAAGCGGCGGCCGACGGTGCCCTCGGCGTACTTGTCGCTGAACCAGTTGCCCATGGCCAGCAGGGTGGCCGGGGAGGCGTAGTTCTCGGACGCGATCAGTTTGAGCATGTCGCGCTGGTCGGCGATCTCCTGGCCGATGGCGTCGGCGACACGGGGCTCCACGGCCCGGATCACGTCGAGGGCGCTGCGGAAGGCGGTGGACTCGGTGGAAAGGGGCTCTGGCATGACGGCCTCCGGACGTTGCTTTCAGCGTTCACGGGTCGGCCCAGGCGCACGGCACTCGGTTGCCACGACTCCTCGCCCGGACGGTCCGGGCCCCTCACGACGGCCTGCTTCTCCGTCCAGAGGTCCGGGATCGCCCCGGGGAAGCCACAGCGCGGGTGCCGCTCCCCGATGGTCGGTCCCATCCCAGCGCGCCAGTCACGGCCCCGCCGGTCAGCCTACCGGGCGCGCCGGATCACCGGGGTCCCTCGTCCACCATGCGAGCGACGATAGGAAAGAGGCCACAAGCCCGCCCCCGCGCGAACGGAGATCCCGTGACCACCATGGATGCCAGGGAGACGACGGAGGCGTACATCGCCTCGGCCGACGAGCACAGCGCGCACAACTACCACCCGCTGCCGGTCGTCGTGGCGACGGCGGACGGGGCCTGGATGACGGACGTCGAGGGGCGCCGTTTCCTCGACATGCTGGCCGGATACTCGGCGCTGAACTTCGGCCACGGCAACCGGCGGCTGATCGAGGCGGCCAAGGCGCAGCTCGACCGGGTGACGCTGACGTCGCGGGCGTTCCACCACGACCGGTTCGCGGACTTCTGCCGGGAGTTGGCCTCGCTGTGCGGCATGGAGATGGTGCTGCCGATGAACACCGGGGCGGAGGCGGTGGAGACGGCGGTGAAGACGGCCCGGAAGTGGGGGTACCGGGTCAAGGGCGTCCCGGCCGAGATGGCGAAGATCGTGGTCGCGGGCAACAACTTCCACGGGCGTACGACGACGGTCATCAGTTTCTCGACGGACCCGGAGGCGCGGGCCGACTTCGGCCCGTACACACCGGGATTCGAGATCGTGCCGTACGGGGACCTGACGGCGATGCGGGCGGCGGTCACGGAGAACACGGTGGCCGTGCTGCTGGAACCGATCCAGGGCGAGGCGGGGGTGCTGGTGCCGCCGGCCGGTTACCTGCCGGCCGTGCGGGAGCTGACGCTGGAGCGCGACGTGCTGTTCGTCGCGGACGAGATCCAGTCGGGGCTGGGGCGCACCGGCCGTACGTTCGCGTGCGAGCACGAGGGCGTGGTGCCGGACATGTACGTCCTCGGGAAGGCGCTCGGCGGCGGAGTGGTGCCGGTGTCGGCGGTGGTGTCGAGCGCGGAGGTGCTGGGGGTGTTCCGGCCCGGGGAGCACGGGTCGACCTTCGGCGGGAATCCGCTGGCCTGCGCGGTGGCCCTGGAGGTGATCGCGATGCTGCGGTCGGGCGAGTACCAGCGGCGGGCCGCCGAGCTCGGTGAGCGTCTGCACCGTGAACTGGGTCTGTTGAAGGACTCCGGTCACGTCACCGCGGTGCGCGGGCGCGGGCTGTGGGCGGGCGTCGACATCGCCCCCGCGTACGGCACGGGCCGGGAGATCTCGGAGAAGCTGATGGACCGGGGTGTCCTGGTCAAGGACACCCACGGGGTCACCGTCCGGATCGCCCCGCCGCTGGTGATCACCGAGGAGGACCTGGACTGGGGCCTGGCCCAGCTGCGGGCCGTGCTCGGCGCGTAGGGACCCGGGCCCCGGAGGGCCACGAAGGGACCCGGACCCGGCAGGACCCGCGAACGGCCCCTAGAGGATCACGTGGGGCAGGAAGCGGGCGTACTCGTCCGTGATCGGGCCCGAGGACTCCCTGATGCCGAGGCCCGCCGACTCGTCCTCGACGACCCAGGCGCCGAGGACGACACGGTTGCCGTCGAAGGACGGGAGCGGTGCCAGCTCCTGGTAGCAGCAGGCCTCTTCGCGTACGGCGGGGGCGGCGCCGGGTTCGTGGACCGTCACCCCGGCGCCCTCGCGGCCGAGCAGGGGCTTGGCGACGTAGCCGTTCGTACGGGCCAGCTCGCGGGGGCCGTCGAGGTAGGCGGGGAGGAGGTTCGGGTGGTCCGGGTAGAGCTCCCAGAGGACGGCGAGGACGGCCTTGTTGGAGAGGAGCATCTTCCAGGCGGGCTCGATCCACAGGGTCGTACCGGTGCCGCCGCCGTTGTCGAGGGTGTCCAGGACATGGCCGGCGAACGCGTCGGTGGTGAGCCACTCCCAGGGATAGAGCTTGAAGCAGGCGCGGATGAAACCGAGCCGGTTGTCGACGAAGCGGCCGGAGAGGGGGTCCCAGCCGATCTCCTCCATGGAGATCCAGTCCGTGGCGAGCCCCGCCTGCTCCGCGGTCTCCTTCAGGTAGGCGACCGTCATCAGGTCCTCGCCGAGTTCGTCCTCGGCGGAGTGCGCGAAGTGGAGCGGGCTGCCCGGCGGGAGGAGGGCGGCCTGCTTCTTCCAGGCCGCGACGAGGCGTTCGTGGAGGGAGTTCCACTGGTCGGCGCCGGGGAAGCGGTCCTCCATCCAGAACCACTGCGGGCCGGCGGCCTCGACCAGCGAGGTCGGTGTGTCGGCGTTGTACTCGAGGAGTTTCGCCGGGCCCGTTCCGTCGTAGCGGAGGTCGAAACGGCCGTAGACGGAGGGGAGTTCGCCGCGCCGGTGCCAGGCCTCGGAGACGGCCGCCGCGACCCGGGGGTCGTCGATGCCGAGGTCGGCGAAGCGTCCCCGCTCGACGATGTGACCGGCGGCCGTCAGGCACATGGCGTGCAGTTCCTCGACGACCTCCTCCAGCGCCTCCACCTCGGGCAGCGAGAAGGCGTAGTAGGCGCTCTCGTCCCAGTAGGGGCGCAGGGAGTCGTCGGGGTGGCGGGTGAGCGGGTAGATCAGCCCCTGCCGCTCGACGGTCTGCTGCCAGCCGGGGCGGGGGGTGATGGTGCGGCGTTCCATGGGCGCGGGGTTCTCCGTGTCGGCGGCGGGTGGGTTCTCCGTCTCGGCGGCGGGGGGGGGGGGGGGGGGGGGGGGGGGGGGGCCCCCCCCCCCCCGCGGCGCCCCCCGGCGCCCCCCCCCCCGCCCCCCCCCCCCCCCCCCGGCGGCGCCCCCCCCCCCCCCCCCCCCCGCGTCCCGACTCCCCGGAGCCGCCGTATGACCGTGATCCTCGGGCAGTTGTTCACCGGCGTCAGCATCGGTGCCGTCCTGCTCCTCATCGCGCTCGGCCTCTCGCTCACCTTCGGCCAGATGAATGTCATCAACATGGCCCACGGCGAGTTCATCATGGCCGGCGCCTACACCACGTACGTACTGCAGAAGTCCATTTCCGGCGCAGGAATTTCACTGATCGTCGCCCTGCCCGTCGCATTTCTTGTGTCGGGGGCGCTCGGCGCGCTGCTGGAATGGCTGCTGATCCGCCGCCTTTACCTCCGTCCCCTCGACACCCTTCTCGTCACCTGGGGTGTCTCGCTGATGCTTCAGCAACTCGCCCGTGACATCTTCGGCGCGCCGAATGTGCAGACCCGCGCACCCGATGTCCTCACCGGGCACATCACGGTCATCGGCGGCGACGACCCGCTCACCTTCGCCAACAGCCGGCTGTTCATCCTCGGGCTGGCGGTCACGGCCGTCGTGGCACTGTCCCTCACACTGCGGCTGACCCCGCTCGGGCGGCGGATCCGCGCGGTGGTGCAGAACCGGGACCTGGCGGAGGTGTCCGGCATCTCCACCGGGCGCGTGGACCGCACCGCCTTCTTCATCGGCTCCGGCCTCGCCGGGGTCGCCGGGGTCGCGCTGACCCTGGTCGGCCCGATCGGGCCGACGATGGGCACCAACGTCATCATCGACGCCTTCCTGGTCATCGTGGTCGGCGGCATCGGGCAGCTCAAGGGCAGTGTCATCGTCGCCTTCGTGCTGGGCGCGCTGCAGTCGGTCCTGGAGTACTCGACCACCGTCAGTGTCGCGAAGGTGCTGGTCCTCGTGGCCATCGTCGCGTTCCTCCAGTGGCGGCCGCAGGGCCTGTACACGCTGCGCACCAGGAGCCTCGTATGACCACCACCACTCCCCTCGCCCCGAAGACGGGACAACTGCCGCGTGGTCGACGCCGGTTCACGGCGGCTCGGCCCGCGGCCGGATTCGCGGCGGCCGCCGTCGCGCTCTTCGCCGTCGCCCCGCTCGCGTTGTCCGACTTCCGGCTCGGGCTGCTCGCCAAGTATCTGTGCACGGCCATGGTCGCGGTCGGCATCTGTCTGGCATGGGGGCGCGGCGGCCTGCTGACACTCGGCCAAGGGGTGTTCTTCGGACTGGGCGGCTACGCCATGGCCATGCACCTGAAGATCGCGGACGCCGGCCCCGGCAACCTGCCCGACTTCATGCAGCTGTACGGGACCGCCACCGAACTGCCCTGGTGGTGGCGGCCGTTCGCGAATCCGGTGTTCGCGATCGCCGCGACCGTCCTGCTGCCCATGGCCGTCGCCGCGATCCTCGGTTCCTTCGTCTTCCGGCGCCGGGTCAAGGGCGCCTACTTCGCGATTCTCAGCCAGGCGCTCGCCGCGGCCTTCGCGATCTGGCTGGTCGGCCAGCAGGCCACGACAGGCGGCACCAACGGACTGACCGACATCCAGGGCTTCTTCGGCTACGACCTGAACGACCCGGTCAACCAGCGGATGGTGTACTTCGTCATCGCCGCGGTGCTGCTCCTGCTGATCGCGCTCGCCCGTCAGCTGACGCGCAGCCGCTACGGCGAACTCCTCGTCGCCGTGCGGGATTCCGAGGAACGGGTGCGGTTCCTCGGCTACGACCCCGCGAACGTCAAGCTCGTGGCGTACGTCGTCGCGGCGGGCATGGCGGGACTGGCGGGTGCGTTGTTCGTGCCCGCCGTCGGCATCATCTCTCCCGCGCTGGTCGGCATCGTGCCGTCCATCGAGCTCGTCATCGGCGCCGCGGTCGGCGGCCGGGCGAGCCTGACGGGCGCGGTGCTCGGCGCGATCGGCGTCGCCTGGGCCAGGACGGCCCTGTCCGAGGAGTTCCCCGCGGCCTGGACCTACTTCCAGGGGCTGTTGTTCATCGTCGCCCTGGCGTTCCTGCCGGGCGGCCTCGCCTCGCTGGCCGCGATCGTGAAGCGGCGCCGGGCGCACCGAGGACTCGCTGGAGACACGGTATGACGGAGTTGACAGGCAGTGCGCCCGCGGGGCTCGAGATCCGGGGACTGCGGGTGACCTTCGACGGCTTCACCGCCGTCGACGGGGTGGACCTCGATGTGCGGCCGGGGGACCTTCGCTTCCTGATCGGGCCGAACGGCGCGGGCAAGACGACGCTGGTCGACGCGGTCACCGGGCTGGTGCGGGCGACGGGATCGGTGCGTTTCGGGGGTGCCGACGTCCTCGGCCGCAGCGTGCACCGGATCGCCCGCTCGGGAATCGGCCGCACCTTCCAGACGGCCGCCGTCTTCGAGGAGCTGACGGTCCTTCAGAACCTGGACATCGCGGCGGGCGCCGGGCGGGGCGCGCTGACGATGCTGCGCCGCCGCAGGGGTGTGCCCGTCTCCGTGGCGCGCGCCCTGGAGACGGTGGGCCTGGCCGGCCGTGCCGACAGCCCGGCCGGGACGCTCGCGCACGGCCAGAAGCAGTGGCTGGAGATCGGCATGCTGCTCGTGCAGGACGTCCGGCTGCTGCTGCTCGACGAGCCGGTCGCGGGCATGAGCCAGGACGAACGGCAGGCCACCGGCGAGCTGTTGGAGCGCATCAGCCGGGAGCGGACCGTCGTCGTGATCGAGCACGACATGGACTTCATGCGGTCCTTCGCGCGCAGCGTCAGTGTGCTGCACGCGGGCCGGGTGCTCAGCGAGGGGACGGTGGCCGAGGTGCAGGCCGACCCGAAGGTGCAGCAGGTGTATCTCGGACACGCGGCCGCCGAGGACACCACGGCGGCCGTGCCCGGACCGACCGCCGCTCAGGAGGCGTGATGCTGGAGATCGACACCGTCCACGTCGGGTACCACCGCAGTCTCGTGCTGCACGGTGTCTCCGTCGAGGTGCCGAGGGACGGGGTGGCGGCGGTGCTCGGGCACAACGGCGCGGGCAAGAGCACCCTGCTGCGGGCCGCCGTCGGACTGCTCGGCCCGCGGAGCGGCTCGGTCCGCCTGGACGGCGAGGACATCACCCGGCTGAGGCCTCATGAGCGGGTGGCGCGCGGCATGGCGTACGTCCCGCAGGGCCAGCAGGCCTTCCCGCACCTCACGACCGCCGAGAATCTCCAGCTGGTCGCGGACGGACGGCGCCGCGGCAGGGAGGCTGTCGCCGGGGCACTGGACCTGTTCCCGGCGCTGCGGGCCCTGTCGGGCCGCCGGGCGGGGCTGCTCTCCGGGGGTCAGCGCCAGCAACTGTCCATCGCCCGGGCCCTGGTGACGGAGCCTCGGGTTCTCCTGCTGGACGAGCCGACCGAGGGCATCCAGCCCTCGGTGGTCGCCGAGATCGAGGAGACGGTCCTCGCCCTGGCCGCCCGGGGCGGTCTGTCGGTGCTCCTGGTCGAGCAGCACGTCGGCTTCGCGATGCGGGCCGCGCAGCGCTACTACGTCCTGGAGGCCGGCCGGGTCACCTCGTCGGGCGAGGGCGGCCGGGACGCCGAACGGGTGGTGCGGGAGGCGCTCAGCGTGTGACCCCGGGTGGAGTCCGCCGGGCACGCTGATGATCGGCCAGGACGGGGCGCGCGGCCTCGGCCGTCATCTCCCCGCGAGGGATGCCCGGGCCCGTTCGAGGTGAGCGCGTTCCGGCGCGCTCCCGGACAGCGTGATGGCGGCGTCGTACGCCTGTACCGCCTCGGTGTGCCGTCCGAGCCGGCGCAGCAGGTCCGCCCGTACGGCGTGGAAGGCGTGGTACCCGTCGAGGTCGAGCCGGTCGACGAGGGCGAGGGCGGGCTCCGGTCCCTCGGTCTCGGCCACGGCGACGGCGCGGTTGAGGGCCACGACCGGGCTGGGGGCGAGCCGCACGAGCTGGTCGTACAGCTGGAGGATCTGCCCCCAGTCCGTGGCGGCGGCGGTCGGGGCGTCGCTGTGGACCGCGTTGATCGCGGCCTGGATCTGGTAGGGCCCCGGCCGGTCGCGGCGCAGACAGCGGCGTACGAGGGCCTGGCCCTCGGTGATCAGGTCCCGGTCCCAGCGGGTGCGGTCCTGTTCGGCGAGGAGGACCAGGTCACCGCCGGCCGTCTCGCGGGCCGGCCGACGGGCTTCGACGAGCAGCATCAGCGCGAGCAGGCCGAGCGCCTCGGGCTCGTCGGGCATGAGCTCGACGAGGAGACGTCCGAGGCGCAGGGCCTCGGCGCAGAGGTCCTCGCGGCCCCCGTACCCCTCGTTGAAGACGAGGTAGACGACGGCCAGTACACCTCTGACGCGGTCCGGCAGGTCCGCGTCGCGCGGCACGCGGTAGGGGATGCCCGCGTCGCGGATCTTGGCCTTGGCGCGGACGATCCGCTGGGCCATGGTGGGTTCGGGGACGAGGAAGGCACGCGCGATCTGCGCGGTGCTCAGGCCGCCGAGGAGCCGTAGCGTCAGGGCGACCCGGGCCTGGGGCGCGAGCGCGGGGTGGCAGCAGGTGAAGATCAGACGGAGCCGTTCGTCGCGCACGGGGCCCTCCTCCACGGGGTCGTCCGGGGCGTGCAGCCGGGCCGCCTCGGCGTGCCGGGCCGCGCGGGTGGACTCGCGGCGCAGCCGGTCGACGGCGCGGTTGCGGGCGGTCGTGATGATCCAGCCGGCCGGGCTCGGCGGGATCCCGGTCCCCGGCCACTTCGCCACGGCCGTGGTGAACGCGTCCTGGACCGCTTCCTCGGCGAGGTCGATGTCGCCCAGGAAGCGGATCAGGACGGCGACCGCCCGGCCGTACTCGGCGCGGAAGACGGCCTCGATGTCACCGGCTCCGACAGTCATCGGTCCCCGGACTCGTGGGTGAACGGCCGCACCTCGATCGGGAGCGTCGTCGCCAGGGTCGCCTTGCGCCCCCAGGCGAGCGCCGCGTCGAGATCGGGCGCCTTGATCAGGCAGATCCCGCCCAGATACTCCTTGCTCTCCGCGTACGGCCCGTCGGTGACCAGGACGTCACCGTCCCGGGCCCGCAGCACGGTGGCCGTCTCCGGCCCGTGCAGTCCGCCGGCGAACACCCAGGCGCCGGCCTCGCGCAGTTCGGTGTCGAACACGTCCAGGTTGTGCATGATCTCTTCCAGGACCTCGGGCGCGGGCGGCTCGCCCTGCGGCTGCATCACGCTCAGCAGGTAGTACTTCATGATGTTCCTCCTCGGTGGTCCCACTCGGCGTCTTTCTGACTACACGAACGAAAGGGCGCCGGATCGACACACGCCACGACAACAGCGGGAGATTCCTTCGATGACCGTCCCACCGCATCCGCTCGTCGCCGCGGCCCGGGAACTGGCGGCCGAGGTCCTGGCTCCCCTGGCCGAGGACGTGGACCGGGACGGCATGCCCATGAGCAGCGTCGAGGCCGTCAAGCGGTCGGGGCTGCTCGGGATCGCCGCTCCGGCCGAGGACGGCGGGTCGGCGGCGCCGGCCGCGGTGGTCCGCGCGACCGCGGAGATCCTGGCCGGGGCGTGCTGCTCGACCTGGTTCGTGCAGGCCCAGCACCACACGCCGGTGGCGACCCTGGTGGGGAGCGGCCTTCCGGTGCGCGAGCGGCTTCTCGGTCCGCTCGCGCGCGGAGAGCTGCTGTCCGGTGTCGCGTACGCCCAGTTGCGCGCGTACCCGCGCGTCCCGGTACGGGTCACGCGCGAGCGCGGCGGGTGGCGCTTCGACGGGACGGTCCCCTGGTACACCGGCTGGGGGCTGAACGACGTCATGCTGCTGGCCGGGGTGACGGCGGACGACGAGGCGCTGTTCGCGTTCACGCGGGCGCGCGAGCAGCCGGGGCTGCGCCCGTCCCCGCCGATGCGGCTCGCCGCGCTCACCGCGTCCCGGACCGTCTCGCTGGAGCTGGACGGGCTGTGGCTGCCCGACGACGCGGTGGCGCTGCGCACCCCGTACGAGTCCTGGGCGGTCACGGACCGCCCCAAGAACACCAACGCCTCGCCGGCCGTCTTCGGGGTCACGGCGGCGGCGATCGGCCTGCTGGAGGACGATCCCTCGGCGAAGGGGACGGCGGACACCCTGCGGGCGCGTCTCGACGAGGTCAGACGGCAGGCGTACGAACTCGCCGACCACCCGGTGCCGACCGAGCGGATCGAGGAGCGGCTGGAGTGCAAGACCCGGGCGTACGACGTGATGCGGGCGGCCACCACGGCGGCGGTCGTGGCCGGCGGCGGGCGGGCGATGGACCTGCGCAGCCCGGCCCAACGGCTCGCGCGCGAGGGGATGTTCCTGCTGGTGCAGGGGCAGACGGCCCAGGTGCGCGCGGCGCACCTGGGGTCGCTGGGCTCCCTCGGCGGGCCCGGTCCGCTCAGCCGGTGAAGGGCACCTGGGCGACCGGTGCCGGCGGGGCCGCGAACGGGTGCCGCCACAGGCCCCGCGCGGCGAGCCGGGGCAGGACGCCCTCGCCGAACCAGTAGGCCTCCTCCAGGTGCGGGTAGCCGGAGAGCACGAACTCGTCGATGCCGAGAGCGTGGTACTCCCCGATCCGGTCGGCGACCTCCTCGTGGCTGCCGACCAGCGCGGTGCCCGCTCCGCCGCGCACCAGGCCGATGCCGGCCCACAGGTTGGGGTGGATCTCCAGTCCGTCCCGGCCGCCGCCGTGCAGCGCGAGCATCCGCTGCTGGCCCTGCGACTCGCTGCGGGCGAGTCCCTCCTGGACGGACCGTACGGTCGCCGGGTCGAAGCCGTCGAGGAGCCGGTGCGCCTCGGCCCAGGCCTGCTCGGAGCTGTCGCGGGTGATGACGTGGAGCCGGATGCCGAACCGGAGGGTCCGCCCTTCCTCCGCCGCCAGTCCGCGGATCCAGGCGATCTTCTCGGCGACCTGTGCGGGTGGTTCGCCCCAGGTCAGGTAGACGTCCGCGTGGCGGGCGGCGACCTCGCCGGCGATCGGCGAGGAGCCGCCGAAGTAGACCTCGGGGACCGGGTCGGGGACCCGGGCGAGCCGGGCGTCCTCGACCCGCAGGTGCTCGCCGTCCAGGTCGACGGTCTTGCCGTCCCACAGGTCCCGGACGATCCGCAGGAATTCGCCTGTACGGCGGTAGCGGGCGTCCTTGTCGAGGAAGTCGCCGTAGGCGCGCTGCTCGTGGCTCTCGCCGCCGGTCACCACGTTGAGGAGCAGCCGTCCGCCGGTCCGGCGCTGGAAGGTGGAGGCCATCTGCGCGGCGAGTGTGGGCGACACGAAGCCGGGCCGGAAGGCGACGAGGAACTTCAGCCGCTCCGTGTGCTGACTGACCATCGCGGTCGTCAGCCACGCGTCCTCGCACCAGGCGCCCGTCGGGGTGAGGGCGCCGACGAATCCCAGGTCCTCCGCGGCACGGGCGATCTGGCTCAGATAGGCGACCGTCGGTGGCCGGTCCCGTGAGGACACGGTGGCGGGCGTGCCGTGACCGCCGCCGACGACATCGCGGCTGTCGCCGTTGGTGGGCAGGAACCAGTGGAAGGTGAGGGACACGGCGGCGTTCTCCGATCGTGGGGACCTGGTGGGCGAGGGGCCCGTCGGACGGCGGCTAGAGGAGGCCGTGTCGCGGCGGCCTGGTGCCGTTCAGGACGTAGCGGCCGATGTGCTGGATCTTCCAGCGGGCCGGGTCGTGCAGGGTGTGGGTGCGGGCGTCGCGCCAATGCCGGTGCAGGTTCAGCGAGTCGAGTGCCGAGCGGGTGCCGGACACCTCGAACAGGGCGTCGGCCACCAGGACGGCGGTGGCGGAGGTGTGCGCCTTGGCGGCGGCCACGGCGATGGACGCCTCGGCCGCGGACGCGTCGGTGAGACCGTCGCGGGCCGTGTCGACCGCGCGGGCCGCGACGCCGAGCAGCGCCTCGGACGCCCGGACCTGGAGGGCGAGTTCACCGAAGCGCTGGATGAGCAACGGGTCCTCGGCCGCGGTGTCCGCGCCGCTCTCGAACCAGGGCCGGCTCTTGGTCCGCACGAACTCCACCGCCTCGGCGAGCGCTCCCGCCGCGATCCCGGCGTCGATGGCGGCGTGCAGCAACTGCGCCACCGCTCCGTGCAGTTGTGGCTCCCGGAAGGTGAGGTGGTGCGGGACCACCCGGTCGGCCGGAACGACGACGGCGTCGAGCCGGACCGTGCCGCTGGCCGTGGTGCGCTGTCCCATACCGTCCCAGTCGTCGACGACCGTGACGCCGTCGGCGTTCCGTTGGACGAAGGCGACGTGCGGGTTGTCGTCCTCGGCGCGGGCCAGGACGGGGATCCAGTCGGCGAAGAGCGCTCCGGTGGAGTAGTGCTTGACACCGGTGAGCCGGTACGAGCCGTCCGGGCGCGCGTCGAGCCGGGTGCGGATGTCCTGTACGTGCGCCGTCCCCGCCTCCGACTGCGCGTTGCCGAACCGCCGCCCCGCCAGGATCTCGGCGAAGAAGAACTCCCGCTGTTCCGGGCTTCCCTGGCGGCGTATCACATTCGCGTACACGAAGTGGTTCTGCGGGATCTGAGCGAGGCTGGCGTCGGCCGAGGCCAGCAGCCGGAAGATCTCGGCCAGGGTCTCCTGGCGCACGTCCGCTCCGCCGTGTCCGGCCGGTACCGTGACGGCGAGCAGACCGGAGGCGGAGAGACGTTCCAGCTCCTCGTACGGCAAGCGCCGTTCGGCGTCCCGCGCCGACGCCCCGGCGCGGAACTCGTCGGCGAGGGCGGCAGCGACGGCCAGCGCCTCGGCGTCGTCGGCGATCACTTTGGCGGTCATCGGTGTCAGCCCGTGGCGGCGAGCAGGGGGGTACGGCCCAGAGCGACGGAGAACTGGTCCACCACCTGGGCCAGGGCCTCGGCGCTGCCCGGCGCCACGGTGACGCTCCCGTCCTGGCCCGTGATGATGTCCTTGTCGAGGGTGAACCAGCCCTGCACGATATGGGCCGCCCCCATGGAGTTGAGGACCGGACGGAGCGCGTAGTCCAGGGCGAGCACATGGGCGGTGCTGCCTCCGGTCACCAGGGGCAGCACGGTCTTCCCGGTCAGGGCGTACTGCGGGAGCAGGTCGAGCAGGGCCTTCAGGACGCCGGAGTAGGCGGCCTTGTAGACGGGGGTGCCGATGACCACTCCGTCGGCACGGGCGAACAGTTCGGTCGCCTCGACTATGGCCGGGTGCTGGAAGTCCGCGCCGAGCAACGCCTCCGCGGGGATCGTCCGGACGTCGAGAGGGATCACCTCGTGGCCCTGTGCGGCGAGCCGCGTGTCGAGGTGGCGCAGGAGCTTGGCGGTGCGGGAGGAGACCGAAGGGCTGCCGGAGACGGACAGGACGGTGGCCATGAGTCCTCTTTCGTGGACGGGTTCCGGTGGACGGGTTCCGGGTGACTGCTGTGAGCGGGCTCGCGGGTGGATTCCGTGACCCGGGCTCCGGGTGAGTGGGCGTGACCGGCGCTCCGGGGCGGCGGACTGCCGGGGAGCGGTGAGCGAACGGGGACGACGGGCAGGCTCGCACCGCACGCGCGTGGCTCGCTGGAAAGGGGCCTGAGTCCTGACGGACTCCCGTCCTCCGTGCGGCGGTCGGACCTCGGCGCACCGCACGGGCCGTTGCCCGGCAGGCGGGGCCGACGGCTGTTCGGGACGCGTCGGGGTTCGGGAACTCAGCCGCGATCAGGCGGAGTTCGGGAGCCGGAACGAGGGGCGGGAGACGAGGGCACGCGCCGGATCACGGTGAGAACAAGCCACCGTGGGCGGACGGACCCGCGCGAAGGAGACCCGGGATCGGGGTCGTCAGACTTCGCGGCGACAGAAGGCGCTGCAGACACGCGCGAGGTCGACGTGGCGTCGTCGCGTGAGGTCCAGTCGCTTCTTCATACGGAGATCGTCGCAGCCCAGGGCGAGGGCAGTCAAGGAACGGCGGTCCGGTCTCGTATCCCGGACCGGGACATGTCCCGGGGAAACCCGGGCAAGCGCATTCCACGGGACTCGTCGCTCCGGGTCCGCCGTCAGAGCTGGAGGTGTCTGCCGCCATGGGCACAAAGGTGCTGGAACGATTTCCCGCCGGGGCTCCGCGTGGATCCTGGACCGCGGAGGAGTACGCGGCCCGGCGCCGTACCGAGGGGCTGCAGGCGACGGTCGTGATGGATCTGAACTCGGACGCCTTCCTCGTGGTCGTGCCGGCCGGCGACGAGGACTGAGCCGGACCGCGGGCGACCGGACCGCGACGGAACACAGCGGCCGGTCCGCGCGCACGAACGACCCGCGCGAACCACCCGGCGGACCGTCGCGCGTCCTGTCGGAGCGGGCCCCGTCCCGCCGGACGGGGCCCGCTCCGACAGGGTTCTCACACCTCGACGCGCTCGTCCCCCCGGGCGCCGGGCGCGGACGCCGGCCCGGGGTCGGCTCCGGGCCCGCGGCTGAGTGTCCCCGGCCACCACGCCCGGCGGCCGATGTCGCGGACCAGGGCCGGCACCAGCAGGGAGCGGACGACCAGGGTGTCGAGCAGGACGCCGAAGGCGACGATGAAGGCGATCTGCACCAGGAACGCCAGCGGGATCACCCCGAGGGCGGCGAAGGTCGCGGCCAGCACCACGCCCGCCGAGGTGATCACCCCGCCGGTGGCGACGAGTCCGCGCAGCACGCCCGCGCGCACCCCGTGGCGCAGCGACTCCTCCCGGACCCGGGACATCAGGAAGATGTTGTAGTCGACGCCGAGGGCCACCAGGAACACGAAGCCGTACAGCGGCACGGACGCGTCGGTGCCCGTGAAGCCGAACCCGTGCCGGAACACGAGCGACGAGATGCCCAGCGTGGCGAGGAAGTTGAGCGCCACCGTGGCCACCAGGAGCACCGGCATGAGCAGCGAGCGGAGCAGGACGGTCAATATGACCAGGATGATGGCGAGGACCACCGGCACGATCAGCGCCCGGTCGCGTTCGGCGGTCTGCCGGGTGTCGTACTGCTGGGCCGCGTAGCCCCCGACGAGCGCGTCGGCGTCCGGTACGGCGTGCACCGCCGTGCGCAGCCGGGCGACGGTGGCCTTGGCCGCGTCGCTGTCCGCGGCGGACCGCAGCGTGACGTCGACACGGACCCGGCCGTCGACGATCCGGGGCGTTCCCCCGCCGGGCCGCCCGGACTCCGTCACCGCGGCGGCCGACGCGACACCGTCCGTGGCGCGCGCGGCGGACGTGACCTGCGCGACCCGGTCGGCGTCGGCGATGATCACGGCGGGGTTGCCGGAGCCGCCGGGGAAGTGTCGCCCGAGGGTCTCCTGCGCGGCGACCGACGGTGCGTCGTTGACGAAGATCTCGGCGAGCGGGATGCCTTTCGCGGTCAGGGTGGGCGCGAAGGCCGCGCAGGCGAGGAGGCCGGCCAGGGCCATCGCCCAGACCTTGCGCGGCGCGCGGTCGACCAGTGCCGCGACCCGGTTCCAGATGCCGTCGCCGGTGCTCGCCCCGCCCGCCGGGCGGGGCCTGGCCGGCCAGTAGGCGGCACGGCCGAGGAGCACCAGGACGGCGGGCAGGAAGGTGAGCGAGCTCAAGCCGGCGCAGGCCACGCCGATGGCTCCCACGGGACCGAGCGAGCGGTTGTTCGTCAGATCGCTGAGCAGCAGCGCCAGCAGTCCGAGGGCGACGGTTCCCGCGCTCGCGACGATCGCGCCCCAGGACTGCCGCAGTGCCGCCCGGACCGCCGTGAACCGGTCGGCGCTCAGGGCGAGTTCCTCACGGAAGCGGGCACTGAGCAGAAGGGCGTAATCGGTGGCGGCGCCGATCACGAGGATCGAGAGGATGCCCTGCACCTGGCCGTCGACGCGTACGACACCGTGGTCGGCGAGGACGTAGACGACGGCGCAGGCCAGGCCCAGCGCGAACACCGATCCGAGGATGATGAGGAACGGGAGCAGCACACTGCGGTAGACGAGCAGCAGGATCACGAGGACGGCCGCCAGGGCCACCCCGAGGAGCAGTCCGTCGATCCCGGCGAAGGCGTCGCCGAGGTCGGCCTGACTGGCGGCGGGTCCGGCGATCCACGTGGTCGTACCGGGAACGGCTGCGGCGGCGGTACGGATGCGGTCGACGGCGTCGGGAAGCCGCTTGCCGAGGTCGGGCCTGAGCTGGACGACGCCCTCCAGTGCCTTGCCGTCCTGTGACGGCAGGGCGGGTGACGGCCGGCCGACCACGCCGGGGGCACCGGCGAGGGAGGCGAGCGCGCGGGTCGCGGCGGACTGCCGGGCCCCGGCCGTGGACGCGTCGCCGTCCACGGTCCACACGACGATCGCGGGCAGCGTCCCGGCCTGCTGGAACGCACGCTGCTGGGCCACCACCTTCGTGGACTCGGCGCTGCGCGGCAGGAAGGCGGCCTGGTCGTTGGTGGAGACCTCGCCGAGCCGGCCGGCGTAGGGGCCGAGGGTGCCTCCGATGCCGAGCCAGGCGACGAGCAGGACGACGGGGATCAGCCACAGGGCTCGTCGCGGGGTGAGGGACATCGTTCTCCAGGTTGCGCCGGCAGGTGGTTCGGTGAGCGACAAGTACCTCGATGAATGACAATCTCAATCATTGAGATATCTCGCGGCCAGATCGTAGACCATGCCCGGAGTTCCGTCCCCGGCGGCCGTCCGGATGCGGCGGGCGGCGACCGTCCGGGCACGGACAGCGGCCGCCCGGACGCGTCCGCGGGCGGCGGGTTCGGCGTGCGCCGGGCGGGCTCAGCGTCCGGGAGACCGTACGGCCGAGAGCCGCTCGTTCATCGTCGCCAGGAAGCGGAGGACGACGGACAGCTCGTCCTCGCTGAATCCGGACCGCACGCTCGCCGTGACGTCGGCGAGCGGCCGGAAGTGGGCGCGCGCGGCCGACCTGGCGTCGGGAACGTAGTGGAGGTGGACCACCCTGCGGTCGGGGCTCTCCCGGACGCGCCGGATGTGGCCCGCGCGTTCGAGCCGGTCCAGACACGCGGTGACCGCGCCCGAGGTGAGTCCGAGGTGCTCGCGCAGCCGGCCCGGGGTGAGCGGCTCGGACGCGTCGAGGATCGCCGCGAGCGCCAGAACGTCCGTGGCGTGCAGACCGTGTTCCCCGGCGAAGGCGTGGACCAGCCGGTTGATCTCGCCGTTCAGGCGGCGCAGCTCGACCGCGAAGGCGTGAAGATCCGTCGCCGCGGCCCGCTCCCGCTCCCTGCCCGCGTCGGGGTCCGGATCATCCGTCCGGTCGTCACGGTCGTCTCGTCTGGCCACGTGATCAGCCTATAGAAGTCCCCGCACTCCCCCGTTCGGGCGTCCGGCACCCGGAGGCCGCCCCGTCCGGCGCATCCGCGGGCGGTGCCCGGGTGGAAGGGATCAGGGACGAAGGCGGTCCCCGAGGGGGCCGGCGGCGACCGACGGAGGACCCATGAGCGACGAGGAGACCGGCACCGGCCCCAGGTGTCTGGTGACCGGTGCCACCGGCTACATCGGCGGACGGCTGGTCCCCGAACTGCTGGCCGAGGGGTACCGGGTGCGGTGTCTGGCCCGCTCACCGGCCAAGCTGCGCGACTATCCCTGGGCGGGCGAGGCGGAGGTGGTCCGCGGCGACGTCACGGACGCCGAATCGGTCGCCGCCGCCATGCGCGGCTGCGAGGTCGCCTACTACCTCGTGCACGCGCTCGGCACGGGCCACGACTTCGAGGACACGGACCGCAGGGCGGCCCGGATCTTCGGCGAGCAGGCCCGCGCGGCGGGTGTGCGGCGCATCGTCTATCTGGGCGGCCTCACCCCCGCGGGCGTACCGGCCGGGGAACTGTCACCGCACCTGAGGTCGCGGGCCGAGGTGGGGCGCATCCTGCTGGAGTCGGGCGTACCGACCACCGTGCTGCGCGCCGCGGTGATCATCGGCTCCGGCTCGGCCTCCTTCGAGATGCTGCGCTATCTCACCGAGCGGCTGCCGGTGATGGTGACGCCGAGCTGGGTGCACACCCGGATCCAGCCCATGGGCGTACGCGATGTGCTGCGCACCCTGGTCGGCAGCGCCGCCATGCCCGCGGAGGTGAACCGCGCCTTCGACATCGGCGGCCCCGACGTCCTCACGTACCTGGAGATGATGCGCCGGTACGCGGCCGTCGCCGGGCTGCCGCGCAGGCTCATCTTCCCTGTGCCGGTCCTCACGCCCCGGCTGTCCAGCCACTGGGTCGGCCTGGTCACCCCGGTGCCCGCGTCGATCGCCCGCCCGCTCACCGAGTCGCTGCGCCATGAGGTCGTGTGCCACGAGCACGACATCGTCCGGTACGTTCCCGATCCCCCGGGACGGCCGATCGGCTTCGACGCGGCGGTGGCCCTGGCACTCCAGCGGGTGCGCGACGCCCAGGTGACGACCCGGTGGTCGTCGGCGTCGTATCCCGGGACGGCCAGCGACCCGCTGCCCACCGACCCCGACTGGGCGGGCGGCAGCCTCTACTCGGACGACCGCGAACTGGCCGTGGACGCCTCGCCGAGGAACCTGTGGCGGGTGATCGAGGGCATCGGCGGCGACAACGGCTGGTACTCCTTCCCGCTGGCCTGGGCGGTGCGCGGCTGGATGGACCGGCTGGTGGGCGGAGTGGGCCTGCGGCGCGGCCGCCGTGACGCCAGCCGGCTGCGGGTGGGCGACTCCCTGGACTTCTGGCGGGTGGAGGAGATCGAGCCGGGCCGTCTGCTGCGGCTGCGGGCCGAGATGAGACTGCCCGGGCTGGCATGGCTGGAGATGTACGCCGACGCGACGGACGACGGGCGTACGCGCTACCGGCAGCGGGCCCTGTTCCATCCGCACGGGCTGCTGGGGCATGTGTACTGGTGGAGCGTCTCGCCGTTCCACGCCGTGGTGTTCGGCGGCATGGCCCGGAACATCGCCCGGGCCGCCGAGAACGCCCCCGCGGACGCGGCCGCCCCGGCGCTCACCCGCTGACCCGCTGCGGCGCCGCGTCCCGCCGTGCTGTGCCATGTCCCGCCACGCTGAGCCGCGGACCGCCCTGCTGAGCCGCGGCCCGCCGTGCCGTGCCGTGTCACCGGCCTCGCCTCCGCTAGGGGCGGGCGCACCTCCGCACGAACCGGCCGAACCGCATCCACATCGGTCCCCCGAGCCGAAGCAGACCGACGCCGTTACCCCGCTGAGCACCGCCCCGGAGCCACCCCATGACCGTCTCGATCGTCCTGTTCACCTCCGACCTGCGCCTGCACGACCATCCGCCGCTGCGGGCCGCCCTCGACGGTGCGGACGCGGTGGTGCCGCTCTTCGTCCGCGACGAGGCCGTCGCTGGCGCCGGGTTCACCGCCCCCAACCGGATGGCGTTCCTCGCCGACTGTCTGACGGATCTGGACGCCGGGCTCCGTGACCGCGGCGGTCGTCTGGTGGTGCGCTCCGGCGACGTGGCGGCCGAGGTGGCGAAGGCGGCCGCCGAGACCGACGCCGACGCGGTGCACATCGCGGCGGGGGTCAGCGCCTACGCGCAGCACAGGGAGGAGCGGCTGCGCGCCGCGCTGGAGACGCGGGGACGCCGTCTGCACGTCCACGAGGCGGTGGTCACCGCGCTCGCTCCCGGTGCGGTGACCCCGGCGGCCTCCGACCACTTCGCCGTCTTCACGCCGTACCACCGCCGGTGGGCGCGGCAGCCGTTGCGGGACCCGGTCGCGGCTCCCCGGGGCGTCCGGGTGCCGGACGGCGTCGGTTCGGAGGCGATCCCCTCGCGCCCGGACGTGTCCGGGGTGTCCGAGGGGCTGGCCCGGGGCGGCGAGACGGAGGCCAGGAAACGGCTGACGGCCTGGCTGCGCGACGGGATCGGAGCGTACGAGGACCGCCACGACGACCTGCCGGGCGACGCGACCTCCCGGCTCTCCCCCCATCTGCACTTCGGCACGCTGTCGCCGGTCGAACTGGTCCACCGGGCACGCGGCGCGGGCGGTCCGGGCGCCGAGGCGTTCGTACGGCAGCTCGCCTGGCGGGACTTCCATCACCAGGTGCTGGCGGCCAGGCCGGACGCGTCCGCCGCCGACTACCGTCCCCGGCACGACCGTTGGCGCTCGGGGGCCGAGGCGCGGGAGGACGTCGAGGCCTGGCGGGAGGGGCGGACCGGCTATCCGGTGGTGGACGCCGCGATGCGGCAGTTGCGCCACGAGGGCTGGATGCACAACCGGGGGCGCCTGCTCACCGCGAGCTTCCTGGTCAAGACGCTGTACGTGGACTGGCGGGTCGGGGCCCGGCACTTCCTGGACCTGCTGGTGGACGGCGATGTCGCCGACAACCAGCTCAACTGGCAGTGGATGGCGGGAACGGGCACGGACAGCCGGCCCAACCGGGTCCTGAACCCGCTGACCCAGGCGAGGCGTTACGACCCGGAAGGGGTATATGTCCGACGCTGGGTGCCCGAGTTGGCCGGAATCGCGGGGCGCGCGGTGCACGAGCCGTGGAAGCTCCAGGACCTGGACCCGGCGGCCCGCGACTACCCGGACCCGATCGTCGACCTGTCCGAGGGGCTGGCCCGGTTCAAGAAGGCCCGGGGCCTGGACTGACGGCAACGCCGGGGACTTGGACCTGGACCGGCGACAACACCGCGGCCGCGTGCAAGAGCGATCCGAATCGAATATAAACTGCCGAGGATTTTACCTGTTGTAGAGATTCCTCAGCGGTGCGCCGCCGTACTGGTGGTCGTCCGAACCATTCGTACCGGATCCGTGCGCACCGGATCCATCGCGCGGCCATCCCGGAGCCGACGGCTCCGGAACCGCCGTACCCGCCCCCAGGAGGCTGCTCAATGCGCATTACACGGAACGTGGGAACCCTCTTCGTGACCGGCGCGTTGACGCTGACCCTGGCCGCGCTCGCCTATCCGGCCATGCTGGGGGTCGAGACCACGTCCGCCACCCCGGTCCGCGTCATCGCCAATCCGTCCTCGGGACCGCTGACCGAGGCCGACCGCGACTTCGTCGTCAAGGTGCGCGCGGCGGGGCTGTGGGAGTACCCGGTCGGGCAGCTGGCCCTGCAGAAGGGGACCACCCCGGAGGTCCGCACGGCGGGGGAGCACCTGATCGCGGGGCACGCCGGGCTCGACGCCACGAGCCGCAAGGTCGCCAAGGAACTCGGCATCACGCTGCCCAACAAGCCGTCCCCGCTGCAGCAGGGCTTCATCACGACGTTGAGCTCGGACTCCGGCTCGAAGTTCAACACCGACTTCGCCAACATCCTGCGCATCACCCACGGACAGATCTTCTCGACCGTGGCGAAGATCCGCGCCTCGACGGAGAACTCCCTCGTACGGCAGCTCGCCGACCAGGCCAACGACACCGTGCTGGACCACATCACCGTGATGGAGAAGACCGGACTGGTCGACTTCGACCAGGTGATCATCCAGGAGACCACCATCCCGAAGGTGCCCGAGGCCGATCTGACGCCTCCCGCGCCGCAGCCCGGAGAGCCGGAGGTCGTCCTGACACCGCCGGCGGGCGGGGCGGCGCTGCCCTCGGGCGGAGCGTCGCTGCCCGCGGGAGGGGCCTCGCTGCCCTCGCCGACGCCGACGGTGGGCTGAACCGCGCGGGTGGGGTGAACGGCGGCGGCCCGAGCGGGAGTTCGTGAGGGCGGCCGCCTTCCGGCTCAGCCCTCGGCCAGGCCCACCAGCGTGGTGAGCGCCTCCCTCAGTCCCGGCGGCCGGAGCATGCCCGGTTCCTGGCGTCCGGCCCAGCCGGGGCCGCCGAGCAGGACGGCGGGATGGCTGCGGGCGCCCTTGACTCCCCAGGCGGTGGCCGCGATGTGCCGGGCCAGCGGGCGGTCGGCGGTGGAACGGGTCTGCGACCACAGCACGACGGCGACCGGTCCCAGCCGGCGCACCGCCGCGGTCAGCGCCTCGGGGGGCACGGCGGGGCCGAACATCCGCGCGGGCAGGCCCTGTTCGACGAGCCCCGCGTGCAACGCCTCCAGCGGGAGGCAGTGCTGTTCGCCCGGGACACAGGCCAGCACGACCGGTCCGCCGCCGGTCGCCGGCGATCGGGTCCCCACCGGTCCCGAAGCACGGTGCAGCACCCGGGAGATCTGCCACGACAGCAGGTGCTCCACCTCCACGTAGCGGTCCCCGGCGGACTCCCATTTGCGGCCCACCGCGTGCAGGGTCGGCACCATCACCTCCTCCCAGCCGACGACCACGCCGTGCCGCTCGACGAGCGAGGTCAACTGGTCGTCCACGGACGGCGCGTCGAGGCGTACGGCGGCGCGCGCGAGCCCCTTGCACTCCTGCCGGGGGTCCCCGAGGGGCTCCGCTCCGGCCGCCGGTGCCGGGTGTTCCGGGCCGTCGGCCGCGCTCCCGCCCCCGGGCGCCAGGGGATCGGGGCGGCCCTTCGCCGCCCTGGCCGCCTCGGCGGGCGGCACTCCGGCCGAGGTCAGCCGGCACATCTCCTCGAGCATGGCCACGTCCTGGGGCGTCCAGCGGCGGTGCCGTCCGCCGGAACGGACCGCGGGGCCCATTCCGTATCTGCGGTCCCAGGAACGCAGCGTGGTGGGTGACACTCCCAGGCGGCGGGCCAGCGCGCCGGTGGTGACACCGGCTTCGGCGGATCCCGTGCCCGGCTCCCGACCTTGATCCGACCGGCCATCACCCATACGGCGACTATACGACGCAGAAACGATGCGAGTTGTCGGCTCTGTCGCATGGTTCACACAATCGGTTCCACGGGGCCCCACACAGGGAGTTCCCGGAGCAAGGAGCCGTGGCCATGAGCGCAGATCCGACCGCCGAGCACCTGACCGCCGAGCCCGGGGACACGCTCACGGACGCGGACCTGGCCCGTGGCATCGTCGACGGGGACGAGGCGTCCATGGCCACCGCGTACCGGCGCTGGGCTCCCCTCGTCCACGCCCTGGCCCGGCGTTCGCTGGGCGACGCGCGCGAGGCGGAGGACGTCACCCAGCAGGTGTTCCTCGCCGTGTGGCGGGGCGCTCGCGGTTACCGGCCCGAACGCGGCCCGGTGGCCGCGTGGCTCGTCGGCATCACCCGGCGCAAGATCGCCGACGCCCTGTCCGCGCGGACCAGGCGCGCCGAGCTGGTGGGCGCGGCCGGCGCCCTCCTGGTCCTCGCCGACGACACCAGGTCCCGGCCCGAGGCCACGCTCGACCGTGTCGTCGTCCGGCACGAGCTGGCCAAGCTCCCGACCCCGCAGCGCCGGGTCCTGCACCTCGCGTTCTACGAGGACCTCACGCAGACCCAGATCGCCCGGCGCACCGGCTGGCCGCTGGGCACCGTCAAGAGCCACTCCCGACGCGGTATGCACCAGCTCCGTGACTGTCTGCGCCCGCTGGCCGAGGTCTGAGCGCAAAGGGCCCGCCGGCGCTTTCCGGGGCGCCGGCCAATCCGCCGTCCCACCAGCTCCGGATCACATCCGAACCATCGTCGCGTCTCGGAGGACCACACCGTGAAGGAAGCCGTGGAGATCGGGCGAAACCCGTCCGCGGAGCCGGACCTGCCGGATCTCATGACCCGGGTCGCCCGCGGTGACCAGGACGCGTTCGCCTCGCTCTACGACGTGGTGGCGGGCCCGGTCCTCGGCATCGTGCGCAAGGTGCTGCGCGACCCGGCGCAGTCGGAGGAGGTCGCGCAGGAGGTGCTCGTCGAGGTGTGGCGGACCGCGGCCCGCTACCGCCCCGAGCGGGGGTCGGTCATGAACTGGGTCCTGACCCTCACCCATCAGCGGGCCGTGGACCGGGTGCGCTCGGTCGAGGCCTCGGCCGCGCGGGAGCAGAAGGCCGCGCTCCTCGACCGGACGTCCCCGTTCGACGAGGTGACCGAACAGGTCGAGGCGCGCCTGGAACGTGAGCAGGTACGGCGCTGTCTGCGCACGCTGACGGAGCTCCAGCGCGAGTCGGTGACCCTGGCCTACTACCGCGGGCTGACCTACCGGGAGGTGGCGGAGCTGCTGGCGACTCCCCTCGGCACGGTCAAGACCCGGCTGCGCGACGGCCTGATCCGGCTGCGCGACTGTCTGGGGGTCACGGCGTGACCCCGGTGGATCTGCACACGCTGACCGGCGCGTACGCGCTGCACGCGCTGGCCGATGACGAACGCGAGCGTTTCGAGCGGCACGCCGCGGACTGCGCCGACTGCACACGGGAGGTCCGTGAGCTCAGTGCCACCGCGGCGCGGCTGGGCCTGGCCGTCACGGCTTCGCCGGGCCCGGCCCTCAAGGACCGGGTGATGCGGCGGATCACCACGGTCCGCCAGGACCCGCCGCGCGCCCTTCCCCTCACGGCTCCCCGGGCCCCCGGCATCCGCCGGCGCCGGCCCGGGCCGTGGGTGCTGGCCGCGGCGCTGGCCGCGGCGGCCTCGCTCGGCGGTACGGCGGTGTGGCAGCACGAGCGCGCCCAGGACGCCCAGGAGCAGGCCCGGCGGGCCGAACGGCGTGCGGACCAGGTGGCCGCGGTCCTCACCGCCCCCGACGCCAGGTCACGTACGGCGAAGCTGGCCGGCGGGGCGAGCGGCACGGTCGTCGTGTCCCGGAGCCGGGACCAGGCGGTGTTCATCTCCTCGAAGATGGCGAAACCGCCGGGCGGCAAGGTCTACCAGCTGTGGTTCGACGACGCGGGGACCATGCGGTCCGCCGGGCTGATGGACCCGGGCCGCACGACCGAGGCCGTACTGCTGGAGGGTTCCCTCGACGGTGCGTCCGGCATGGGGATCACCGTGGAGCCGGCCGGTGGTTCCCCGGGACCGACGTCCGCGCCGGTGGCCCTGCTGGGCCTTCCCGTCTGAGCGTTCGTCCCCTCGGTTCGGGGGAGGGGACGAACACTCGGGGCGTCGGGGCCGGTCAGCGGCGCGGTCTCGGCGGCAGCGGGAAGAAGCCGCTGGTGCGCGCCGCGTACTCGGCGAAACCCGGGCGCCGCGCCATGTGCCGCTCCAGCATCGGCTTTCCGCTGCCGTTGATCAGGAGGTAGCTCATCACCAGCGGCGACACCAGGGCCACGGCGGCCGCCTGCGGGCTGTCGCACGCGAGCAGGAACAGGCCCCACCAGACGCAGAAGTCGCCGAAGTAGTTGGGGTGGCGGGTCCAGCTCCACAGGCCGCGGTCCATGACGCGGCCGCGGTGGGCCGGATCGGCCTTGAATCGGGCCAGCTGGGCGTCGCCGACCGCCTCGAAGAACAGCCCGAGGGCCCACAGGGCCGTGCCTGCCCAGGCGAAGCCCGTCAGCGGCCCCGGAACGTACTGCGCGGCCTGGACGGGCAGCGAGACCAGCCACACCAGCGCCCCTTGCAGGAGGTACACCATGCGCAGGGCGTAGAGGTCACGGCTGCCGGGCGCCTTGGCCAGCAGGGCTTCGTAGCGCGGGTCCTCGCCGTGCCCCCGGCCGCGCCGCGCGATGTGCGCGGCCAGCCGCAGTCCCCACACCGAGGTGAGGACGGTGACGAGCACGCGGCGGGCCTCGTCGCCCTCACCGGCGGACGCCAGGAAGGTGACGAGGGCCACCGCGGTGAAGCCGATCCCCCAGGCGACGTCCACGATCCGGTGCAGGCCCCGGCGTACCGCGACGGCGAAGGTGGCGAGCATGACGGAGAACGCCGCGCCGGCCGCGAGAGCGAGGTTCAGGGCGAACGCCTCCCAGGGGAAACCGCTCATGGCGTGGGGACCTCCTTCGTGAACAGATACTGCTGGACGTCCAGATAGCCGGAGCGGAATCCGGCTTCGGAGTACGCGAGATAGAAGGTCCACATCCGGCGGAAGGTCTCGTCGAAGCCGAGCGCCGCGACCTCGTCGGCCCGCTCGGTGAACCGCTCGCGCCACAGCCGCAGGGTTTCCGCGTAGTGCTCCCCGAAGGCGTCCCTGCGCGTGGTGCGCAGAGCGGTGTGGGCGCGGGTCACCGCTTCCAGCGCCTCCACTGAGGGCAGCAGCCCGCCGGGGAAGACGTACTTCTGGATCCAGGTGAAGGTGTCGCGGGAGGCGAGCATGCGATCGTGCGGCATGGTGATCGCCTGGAGGGCGAGACGGCCGCCGGGGGCGAGCCGGGCGTCGAGGGTGGTGAAGTAGACGGGCCAGAACTCCTCTCCCACGGCCTCGATCATCTCGACGCTGACCACGGCGTCGTAGGTCCCGGTGGCCTCGCGGTAGTCGCACAGTTCGATGCGCACCCGGTCGTCGAGCCCCGCCCGGCGCACCCGTTCACGGGCCAGGGCCTGTTGTTCACGGGAGAGGGTGAGCGAGGTGACGCGGGCGCCGCGGGCGGCGGCGCGGATCGCCAGCTCGCCCCAGCCGGTGCCGATTTCGAGGAGCCGGGTGCCGGGTCCCACGACTGCGAGGTCGAGGAGCCGGTCGATCTTGCGGTGCTGGGCGGCCGGCAGCAGCGTCCAGGAAGCCGGGAAGCCGCGGAAGAGGGCCGCCGAATAGCTGAGGGTGTCGTCGAGGAAGAGCGCGAACAGGTCGTTGGACAGGTCGTAGTGGCGGCTGATGTTGTGGCGGGCTCCCGCGGGGGTGTTGCGCTGGATGTCCGGCCGGCGCGTCGCCCAGAGCGCCCGCAGTCTCTGGAGCGGTGCCGGGATCAGCCGGGCCGCGTTGCCGGCGAGCACGGTGAGCGCGGCGACCAGGTCCGGCGCGTCCCACTCCCGCGCCATGTAGGACTCGCCGAAGCCGACGAGGCCCTGGGCGCCGATGCGGCGGTGGAAGGCCGCCGGGTCGAGGATGTCGATGACCGGGCCGCCGAGGCCGGCGCGGGTTCCGTCCGCGAACCGCGCCCGCAGCGGCAGTCGTTCGAGCGCCCTCAGCACCACCGCGCGGGTGACGGCCGTGCGGGCCCGCGATGACGGCGGCCGGGCCACGACGTCCGGCCAGCGGAGCGGGTCGGTGTCCCGTCGGGGTGTCCCGACGGGACAGGACTCGGCTGTCGTCATTTCACGCTCTCCTGATCTCGTCGCGGGGTGCGGGGCTGAACGGGCAGCCCGCGCAGGTGGAGGCGGATGCCGTGCAGCCGGATGGCGGCGGACACGGCGACGGTGGACCACGGGTGGCGCAGCGCCTGACGCAGCAGCGCGCCGGCCGTCGCCGCCTGCCGTGTCCCGCGTACGGTGGCGGTGAAGGGCCGGTTCCCCGCGCGTTCCAGACGCACCGTCAGATCGAGCCGGCTGCCCGGCTCGGGCAGTCGCATGCGGTAGGCGCCGTCGACGGGGAAGAACGGCGAGACGTAGAACTCCTTGCGGGTCCGCGCGATGCCGCTGTCGTCGGGGCGCAGCAGATACGCGTGCCGTTCGCCGTAGGTGTTGTGCACCTCGGCGACGACACAGCGCGCGGTGCCGTCGGGGTCGTGGCACCAGTACAGGGTCAGTGGGTTGAAGACATGGCCGAGGACCCGTGCGTGGGCGAGCATCAGCACCGGTCCGCCGTGCAGGTCGACGCCGTGCGAGGCGAGGAAGCGGTCCAGGCCCGCGCGGATGCCCGGCTGGTCGCCGTCGAAGTGGTCCCGGGGATCGAAGCGGGCCAACGGACGCAGCAGGTAGGGAAGTTCGGGTGGATGGTCGGGGTCGGTCAGCCACATGTACGTCCGGTGGCGGAGTGCGTACCGGGTGGGACGGGTCCGTACGTGCGCGACCGTGCAGGGATAGAGGGCGGGGACGCCGGTCACCAGGTCACCCCCAGCGTCTTCGCCGCCTCGACGCCGGACCGGCAGCCGTCCTCGTGGAAGCCCCAGCCGTGGTAGGCGCCGGCGTACGCGGTCACCGGGCTGTTCAGGGACGGGAGTCGGCGCTGGGCGGCGACGGACTCGGCTGTGTAGACGGGGTGTTCGTACTCCATGCGGGCCAGGACCCGGGCCGGGTCGACCCGGTCCTCGCCGCCGAGGGTGACGACGAACGTCTCGGGCGCGTCCAGCCGTTGCAGCCGGTTCATGTCGTAGCTGACCCGGACCCGGTCCGCGTCGGTGTCGCAGTCGGGCATCAGGTAGTTCCAGGAGGCCCGTGCCCCACGGGCGCTCGGCAGCAGCGCGGTGTCGGTGTGGAGGAGGGTGGTGTTGCGGGAGTAGCGGAACGTCCCGAGCACCTCGCGCTCGTCCGGGGTGGGGTCGGCGAGCAGCCGCAGGGCCTGGCCGGGATGCACGGCGATGACGACGGAGCCGTACGAGGCGGTGGTGCCGTCCTCGGTGGTGATGTCCACTCCGTCGGCGTGGCGGCGCACGGCCCGGACCGGGGTGGAGGTGTGCACCGCGTCGAGTTCCTTGGCCAGCCGGTCGACGTAGGAGCGGGAACCTCCGGTGACCGTGCGCCAGGCGGGTGAACCGCCCACCGAGAGCATGCCGTGGTGGTCCATGAAGCGGAACAGATAGGCGGCCGGGTAGCGGCGGGCCGTGGCCGCGTCGCAGGACCAGACGGCGGAGACGAGCGGGGTCATGAAGTGCCGGGTGAAATAGGGCGAGAAGCGCTGCCGGGTGATGAACTCACCGAGTGTGAGGGCGTCTTCGCCGCCGTCGGCCAGCAGTCGGCGGGCGGCGCGGTGGAACGCCGGGACTTCGGTGAGCATCCGCAGGTAGGGGCCGTGCAGCGCGCTGCGCGGCCGGGCGAACAGACCGGCGGGGCCCCGGGCGCCCGCGTACTGGAGTCCGCATCCCTCGCACCGCACCGACATGCTCATCTCGGACTCCTGTGTGGCGACGCCGAGTTCGGCGAACAGCCGCAGCAGGTGGGGGTAGGTGCGGTGGTTGTGCACGATGAAGCCCGAGTCGACGCGGTGCAGGCGTCCGTCGGACGAGGTCAGGTCGTGGGTGTGGGCGTGTCCGCCGAGCCGGTCGTCCGCTTCGTAGAGGGCCACGGGCCGCTCACGGCTCAGCACGTACGCGGCGGTGAGCCCGGCCACTCCCCCGCCGATCACGGCCGTACGGCCGATCACGGCCGTACGCCGGAGTGCTCCCGGACGTTCCTGTCCCAGGTGCCCTGCGCCGCCGTCCGGAGCACCCGCCGGCCCGTGCCTCGTTCTCATCGGATTCCTCCCGCGCGGCTCCGGATCGGGGGATCGGAGCTCTCGGGGGTATTCCGAAGCAGAGGGCCGAACGGATGGGCCGGAGCCCGATCTTCCTCCGCGCCGGGCGGAGGAAGGGCCGGACCGCCCGGTGGCCGATCGCCGAGGGCGACCGGGCCGTCACGCCCGGCCACCGGGCCGCCGGGGCGCGGGGGCCGCCCTCGCCGCGACGCCCGCCGTCACCGGGAGCGACGGTCAGTTGACGTGCCGTTCGCGCCCCTCCCAGTACGGCTCGCGCAACTTGTACTTCTGGAGTTTTCCGGTGGCCGTCCGGGCCAGGGCGTCCCGGAACTCGACCGAGGTCGGCGCCTTGTATCCGGCGAGGCGCTCCTTGCAGTGCTGGATCAGCTCACTCTCCGTGGCCGCCGCGTCCGGAGCGAGGACCACCAGGGCCTTGACCGTCTCGCCCCACTTCTCGTGCGGCACACCGATGACCGCGACCTCGGCCACCGCCGGGTGGCTGAAGAGCGCGTCCTCCACCTCGATCGAGGACACGTTCTCACCGCCCGTGATGATCACGTCCTTCTTGCGGTCACTGATCGTCAGATAGCCGTCCTCGCCGATGGATCCGCCGTCGCCGGTGTGGAACCAGCCGTCGGCCAGCGCCCGTTCGGTCTCCGCGGGCTGCTCCCAGTAGCCCTCCAGCACGACGTTGGAGCGCGCGAGGATCTCGCCGTCGGCGGCGGTGCGCAGGGTCACCCCGAGCGCGGGCGCGCCGGCGCGTACCAGTTTCTCGGCACGGGCCTCCGGGTCGAGGTCGTCCCACTCGGCACGGGTGCGGTTGACGGTGAGCAGGGGCGAGGTCTCGGTGAGACCGTAGATCTGGATGAACTCCCAGCCCAGCAGGGACTCGACGCGGGCGACGGTCTTCGTGGGCGGCGGCGCTCCGGCGACGATGACACGGACCCGGTCGCGGCCGGGGATCTCGCCCTCCCAGGACTCGGCGGCGGCCAGTACGGCGTTGACGACGGCCGGGGCCGCGCACATGACCGTCACGCCGTGCTCGGCGACCCGGCGCAGGATCTCCGCCCCGTCGACCTTGCGCAGCGCGATCTGCCGGACGCCGAGGCCCGCCATCGCGAACGGCATTCCCCATCCGTTCGCGTGGAACATGGGCAGGGTGTGCAGGTACACATCACGGTCGGTGACCCCGGCGTGCAGGGCGAAGGTCGTGGCGTTGACCCAGATGTTGCGGTGCGTGATCTGTACGCCCTTGGGCCGGGCCGTCGTGCCGCTGGTGTAGTTGATCGTCGCGGTGGCGTTCTCGTCCGGCTCCCAGGGTCGGGGTTCGGTGCCGAAGCGGTACAGCTCGGCGTCCGCGGCGGCGCCGAGGGTGAAGCGGTGCTTGCAGTCGACCCCGGCGAGGCGGTCGGTCAGTTCGGGGTCGACGAGCAGGACGCTCGCGCCCGAGTGCTCGACGATGTAGCTCACCTCCTCGGACGTCAGCCTGAAATTGACCGGTACGAGGACCCGGCCGTGGCCGCTGACGCCGAAGAAGGAGGTGAGCAGCCGGGCACTGTTGGGCGAGACGACGGCCACGCGCGCGCCGTGCGGGACGCCCAGCGCGTCGAGCCCGGCGGCCTGGGCCACGGCCAGCTCACCGACGCGCCGGTAGGTCAGCCCTTCCCAGGGCTCGGCGGGCTGGTCGGGTTCGTCGACGACACCGAGGCGGTCGCCGTACACGGTGACGGCGCGGTCCAGGAAATCAAGCGCTCCGAAAGGGACGAGCATCACGGCCTCCCGACGATCGGACGATGTCCCCTTTCTATCCTGGCCCCGCCCCCGCGCATCCGGACAACACACGAAGGGGCCGTAAAGGGCACCGGCCGTGGTGTCCGGACCCATGTACGCGTCCTCGCCTCCTTGGCCTTCGCCCGCCCGGCACGCCACGATCGTCCGATGGACAGCCGACCGACGTTCGACTTGCCCCGGCCCCTGCGCATCGGCGGGCTGGGACTGCATCTGCGCGAGTGGTCCGACGACGACGTCGCGGATCTCGTCGCGCTCTACGACGATCCCGAGATCGACCGGTGGACGCCGGTCGTCTCGCCCTTCGACACGGAGGCGGCGCTCGCCTACCTCGCGGCGGCCGAGCAGAAGGCCGCCGAGAGGCGGGGGGTGCAGCTCGCCATCACCACGGACGGTGCGCGGCCCCGGGGCGAGATCCTGCTGTTCCCCGGCACGGCCGACGACCGTGACGTCGAGCTGGCCTACGGGGTGGGGGCCGCCTACCGGGGCCGGGGGCTCGCGACCCGCGCGGTCCGGCTCGTCGTGGACTTCGCCCACCGTCGCGTCGGCGGCCGGCGCGTCGTGCTGTGCATCGAGGACGGGAACACGGCGAGCGAGGCGGTCGCCGAGGCGACGGGTTTCGTCCTGACCGACGACGAGCCCGTGGTCCGTACGGCGAAGGGACGGGACGTCGTACTGCGGACCTGGAACCATCTCGAAGGCACCGGCCCACGCCGCGGATGAGGGGCCGCGCCGAAAGGACGCGACCGCTTCGGGGGGGCGCGGACCGTCCCGGCGGAGCGGCGTGAGGGGCGGCCCCGGTCGCGGGCCCGCCCCTCCGTCCGGCGGGGCGCTCAGCTCACACCGCTCGGCTGAAGAGCTGGCCGCCCTGATCCTGGATCAGATGTACAACCTGGCCGTCACCACGGCCAAGGCGGAAGTCAGGACGGAGACAAGGCGCGGGATCTTCGATCGAGACTCCCAGGCTCGCTGTCTGACCGTCGTCGGGCAGATCTCCTACGGCCCCAGGAACCGACCCACACGGTCACCCTGGGGCCCTTCTACGCCCCGCTGAAGCTCACGGACCAGGCGCGCTTCCGGGACGTCCTGGCGAAGCCGTGTACGGACGCCAGGCGGGCCGGCCAGGACCTGGCCTGGACTGCAAGACCAGCACGAACCTGGGCCGCTTCATGCTGGCCCGGCGTTCATGAAGGCTAATGAAGCCTGGACTTCTACCGCGGCACCGAGGGCGTGCCGGTCATTGCTCGAGCACTGGAAAGCCTCCCGACCCACACGACAGGGCCTGTGTGCCTGTGTGGTCTCCGGGAGGGCATGGCGTGCCACGCGCACCCGGAAGGCAGGTAAGCCATGCAGAACGGGTAGGCCGAAGCGGCCGGCGAGTGGCTGCGCGAGACCTGAAGGACAAGCCCGATCCGAAGGTCTCGATCGAGTGGGAGATCGCCCCCTCCCCGGGCCCGCTCAGCGGGCCAGACTGCTGGAAATCCTCTTCGGCGAGGACGCCACGGCCCAGGCTGCCGCTACACGAGTGATCCCGGGAGCGTTTCTGAGGCCCTCCCGGGATCACATGGCCAGTCGCGATAGGACTGACATGCGTAAAGCTACCCTGCCCGCACCCCGCCGCAAGAACCGCCCGAGGGTCGCGGTGTATCTCCGGGTGTCCACGGCCCAGCAGTTGGAGGGATACGGCCTGGAGGTCCAGGAATCCCTCTGCCGCACCAGGCTGGACGGCATCTTCAAGAGCGGTTACGACGTCATGGTCTTCACCGATGGCGCCGTGTCCGGCAAGCTGGCCAGTCGACCGAACCTGGACGAAATGAACCGCCAGATCAGCGCCGGCACCTTCGACGCGGTGATCTTCGGCAAGCTCGACCGCATCGGGCGCACGATTAAGGACATTCACCGCTGGGTGTACGACACCCAGGACCGGGGTGTCCGCGTGCTCACTGCGGACAACCGCCTGGACTCCGACGACGACATGTTCGGCATCATGATGAGCCTGCTCGCCTTCATGGCGGAGCTGGAGCACACGCTGATCCTGGAGCGCACCCTGGGCGGCCGTGACCGCAAGCTGACCGAGGGCGGCTGGCCTTCAGGGGGCACTCCCTTCGGTCTTGCTCTCCAGGGCAAGGGCAAGGACGCCGTGGCGGTCCTCCATGAGGACGAGGTCCAGGTGATCAACCGGGCCGTGACACTGTTCCTGGACGACGGTCACTCCAAGGAGGAGACCGCCCGCCGGCTCAATGAAGCCAAGGGCAGGCGCCGTTCGGGCAAGGAGTGGGACTGCGCCAGCGTGGACCGGCTGCTGAGCGGAAGCCATCTCCTGGAGGGCAAGGTCTACTTCCGCAAGACCGACGGCACGACCAAGACCAAGCTGGACGAGGACGGGGCGCCCCTGTACGGACCGACCGTCGCTCTGCCGGTGCCGCGCATCCTCTCCGAGGACCGCGCCGGAGCCCTGGCCAAGGCGCTGAAGGACCGGGCCCGAGAGAAGCGGGTGAGCGACAAGTACCCGCTGAGCCGCCACATCCTTGGTTCTTGCGGCAAGACGTATGTCGGCAACGAACGCCCCGACGGGACGCGCATGTACCGCTGCCAGGGGGCCACTCACGCCACGCCGTGCGGTGACAGCTACCTGGAGGCCGAAGCGGTCGAAAAGGACGTCTGGGGCCGTCTGGAGGCCTTCCTTGAGGAGCCCGAGAGGCTACGCCAGCCGGCCGAGGAATGGGCTGAGAGTCTGCCCGGCAATCAGGTGGCGTACATCGAGCGCGCGGAGTCACTGCGTCGGCAGGTGGACGAGCGCCAGGGCGCGCTGAAAAACGCCTTCAAGAACGCCGCGGTCCTCGGCCTCGATGAAGAGGCCGTCAGGGAGGCGACGGACGAGCTGAACACCGACCTTGCCGCTCTGCGGTCGGCCCTCGCCGAGACGGAGGCCTGGCTGGCCGAGTACGACCCGGCCCAGGTGCGGGCCAAGGACATGGTGGAGCTGATCGGGAAGGCCAAGGGCCGCATGCACACGCTGGATCTCGACAAGCAGGCCGAGGTGTTCGACATGTTCGGCATCGAAGTCATTCCCGAAGAGCACCGGTTCGCCCGTCGCAGCGGGCGGCGCTGCTCGGTCACGGCCTGGCACCTGGAGAGCAGTACGCCCGTACCGGACGACCCGGACGACACGGCGTGGGGTCAGGTACAGGACGTCCTGCTGGACGTGGACCCGGATCTCCTCAAGGGCCGCTACGACCTCCGTGAGGCTCTGCGGGCGATGCTCCACCGGCTCCGCTCGGGAGCCACGTGGGAGGAGCTGGACGGGACCTTCGGGGTCTCCAGGGCCTCGCTCAAGCGGGCCCAGGGGCTCTGGTTCAACACCGGCGCCTGGGAGCTGATGATGCCCGTGCTGCTGGCACGGGGCGAGGGGACGCCGGCCTATCAGGAGCCCGTGATTCCACAGCTCAAGGTGCGCGGCAGGATCACGCAGGATCTGTTCACCAACCCACTGCCGATCGGAGGGCCTTCTCGGCCGCAGTGAACAGCGTGTCGGGCTCGGGCAGCACCAGTTCGTCGAAGTTCGACAGGTCGGTCGCGGCACTGCCCCCGTAGGTGAGGCTGGAGCCCGAGGGCAGCGTCTTCAGGCTGTAGTTGCCGGTGTTCTGCAGGGCCACGCCCCAGGAGGACAGGGCGCCCGTCCAGGAGGTCTCCGAGGTCGGGCTGGAGTTCTGGCCGAGCGGGTCGGGCTGGCTGGTGGAGATGATCCAGTCGGCGTTGCCCGCGGTCTCGGCGTGGCCGTTGTCGAACAGGACGCGGTGGGGGGTGGCCGCGTGGGCGGGAACAGCGGTGGCCGCCTGGAGCGCGGCACCCGTGACGAACAGTCCGAACAGGCCCAGGGCGGTGGTGAGTCTGTGACGGGACTTCCTGAATCCGAGCATCCGACGAACCTCCGGCAATGAGGGGGGAGAGGCGGTGCGGGCGCCAAGTCTGCGCGCGTAGAACGGAAGTTGACCGTCTCCCGTTCAACAGATTATTGAACTGCACATGTCCAAACGTGAGTTTCCCAGGGGGCGGAAGAGGTGCGCCGCGGGCCCTGCGGCGGCATCCCCGCGGGTGCCTGCGCGGCGGCGGACTGGCCGGGCCCGATGCGGGCAGATACATGACTACGGGGGACCGACCAGGAGGGGCGGAGATGGAGATCTCGGGCGTCATCAGTGCCGTCGTCATCGGCATCGTCATCGGTGTACTGGGCCGGCTCGCCGTGCCGGGACGCCAGCGCATCGGCATCCTGTGGACGATCATGGTCGGCATCGTGGCCGCGTTCATCGGGTCGGGGATCGCCGCCGCGTTCGGCGTCGCCGACACCAAGGGCGTCGACTGGATCGAGTGGCTCATCCAGATAGGCCTCGCCGCGGTCGGCGTCACGGCGCTGGACCGGGCCAGGGGGCGTCACTGAGCGGCCGCCGCCGGGCCGGAACCGGCTGACGGGCGGCGCTCGCCGAATTGCGTTGCCGGGCGGGGGTGTGTGCGGCTACGTTCTGCGGGTTTCGCATGCCCGCGCCGCCACTTCACGGAGACACCTTGCCGCCACGCATCACGCCGTTGACCGATCCCGGCTCCTCCCCCTCGAACCGACGACCGGCCTGGCTGGCCTCGGACGACGAAGGGGTCCCGGTGGGCTCGGCGTTCCTCCGGCTGCCCGGCGGGAAGGGGCAGGACCATCGCGCCGAGCTGGAGATCGCGGTGCACCCGGCCGAGCGGCGCGCCGGAGTGGGCGGCGCCCTTCTGGACGCCGCCCTGACCGCCGCGCGGGGCGACGGACGCCGGTCGCTGGTCGCCCGCGTCACAGCCGGCTCCCCCGGCGAACCGTTTCTCACGGCCCATGGGTTCCGCCCGGTGCTGGCCCTGACGTTCGCCCGCCTCCCGCTGCCGGAACTCGACCTCGAAGCGGTGACCGCGATCGCCGGACGTCCGCACCCCGGCTACGCGCTGACGAGCTGGGACGGTGTCGTGCCGCCCGAACTGGCGCACACCTTCGCCGACTCCCGCCGGGCGATGGACGACATGCCGATGGAGGACAGCGACCACGGCATCGACGTCTGGGACGTCACGCGGGTCGTGGCCGTGGCCGAGGCCGTCCTCGCACGGGGCGACGCGCTGCACACGGTGGCCGTGGTGGACCGCTCGGACGGCTCCGTCGCCGGATTCTCGGAACTCGTCGTACCGGGCGGCGGGCGCGGCGACGCCCAGCACTACGGAACGGGCGTCCTGCCCGGACATCGCGGCCACGGCCTCGGGCTGTGGATGAAGGCCGAGTCGATCCGCGCCGCCCGTCTGCGGTACCCGGAACTCGCCGGACTGCTGACCGACACGGCCGACAGCAACGCGCACATGATCGGCATCAACGACGCACTCGGCTATCGGCCGACCCACCGGGAGCTGGAGTACCGGCTGGACCTCTGAGGGACGGGGACGGCGGCGCTCCGGGGTGCCGGTCCCCTCGGTCCCGCACCGGTCCGGCATCGGTCCCGGGAGGCCCCGGTCGGAGTTCCCGGCCGGGACCCGGCGCCCGACGGCGGGCTCCCGTGCCGGACGGCCGCCTTCAGCGCGGCGGCATCAACCCCGGCCGCGCGCGTCGACGGCGGCCGGGGTCACCCTTCGTACACGTACGGCGTGGTCGTGGTGAGCGGCTGGAAGCCCAGCCGGGTGAGGATGGGGCGGCTCTGGCTGGAGGCGTCGACCTGGACGTAGCGGTAGCCGCGCTCGGCGGCGACACGGGCCCGGTGGGCGACGAGGGCGCGGTAGATGCCCCGGCCCCGCCAGGCCTCGACGGTCCCGCCGCCCCACAGCCCGGCGAACCGGGCCCCCGGCGGGAGTTCCATGCGGGCCGCGCTGACCGGGACGTCTCCGACGAGCGCCACGACGGCGACGACCGTGTTCGCGTCGCCGGTGAGCTGGGCGAGCAGCTGGTGGCGCAGCAGGGTGCTGTCGTCGCCGAAGGCCTGCTCATGGACGTCGGCGACGAGGGCCACGCCCGCGCGGTCGGTGACCGGAAGCAGCCGTACGCCCTCGGGCGGTTCCCCGTCGAGGGCCAGGTCGCTCAGCTCGGCGACCATCAGCGTCTCCTCGGGCTGGGCGGTGAAACCCGCGGCCCGCAGTCGCTGCCCCAGGTCCTCCGGCCGGTCGTGCCCGTACAGCTTCCACTCGAAGCCGCCCCCGAGCGAGGAGAAGAAGCGCACCTGTTCGGCGATGGCCGCGTCGGCGCTCGTCGCGTCGAGGTCGGACCAGAGCACCCCGTTCCAGCCCTTGTCGGCGCCGACCTGGCGCACCACCTTGCCGGCGCGCTCGACGCGGGCGCCCGGCGCGTCGGGCCGCGCGCCTTCCCGCATGTCCCGGTCGAACAGCGCCAGTACCGCTACGTGATCCATGGGGTCACTTCAACATCCCGGGACGAACGGGGCAACGGGATAAGGCGGTGTCCTCCCTGTCCATCACCCGCCAGGCGTCACCGCGCGTACGCCCCGGACATGAGGGCGTGGGGGGGGGGGGGGGGGGGGGCGGGCGGCCGCGCCCGGGCCGGGGGGGGGGGGGGCGGGCCCGGGGGGGGGGGCGCGGGGGGGGGGGGGGGGCGCCCGGCGC
>NZ_JBIAQM010000019.1:127102-146977 GCF_042888945.1 Streptomyces sp. NPDC002698 | reverse complement strand
GCGTTGATTTTTGGCACGCTGTTGAGTTCTCAAGGAACGGACGCTTCCTTTGTACTCACCCTCTCGGGCTTTCCTCCGGGCGCTTCCCTTCGGTCCTGCGTTTCCGACTCTACCAGACCGTTTCCGTATCCGATTTCCTCGGTGCTTTCCAGGTAATCCGCTCTCGCGTTTCCCTTTCCGGCGGCTCCGACTCTATCAGATCCTTTCGGGCCTGATTCCCAGTCGGCGGGCTTGCCTTCCGGCCTTTCAGCGCTTTCGCGTTTCGCGGCCTTTCGACATTCACTACGTTAGCCGATTCCCTCGGCGACTCATAATCGAGTTCCGCGGGTTCGAATTCAGACGTGCGGGCACGCCGAATAGACCCCCGCTGAGGGGAAGTCGTAGGTAGTGGATGGCCGCTCTCGGCTGCTGGCTGAACGCCGTAACCGGTTCAAGCGGCTCGGGCTACATTACGGATCCCGAAGGGGCGCGTCAAGTTGAGCAGCGGCGGGGCGCATGCGCTCTATAGGGACTCGCCGTCAGGTCGTCGGTGACCCGGAAACACCCGGAGTGAACACCTCCCGTCGCCGCCATCTCCGATGCGTGGACCGTTGCGTACCTGGTCGGAGGGGACGGGGGTACCTCCCGGCAAGGTCAGGGGCGATTCCTCGGGCCCCAGGCGCCCGCTCCGTCCAGCGACCGGCCCACCCCGGTGCCGTCGCGTGGCACGCCGGCCTTTTGGCCAGTTCCCTGCCGTATCGGGCCGAGAGTCGACGTTTACAGGCGAGGTCCGCGTCCTCGGCCAGAGCCACGGACCGGGACCCGCGGCTCCAGCGGTTCTGGCTCACCACAGCGCGTACTCCATCAGAGGGACGCACCACGCACGCGGGCGATCACCCATCTTCGGGACCGGTTCCGCGCCGACTCGCCGACTCGCCGGCGCGGAGTCACGGGCGCGGCACGCGCCGGCTCAGGCTCCGGCGGACGGCTTGGCTCTCGGGCTCAGTCGGTATGCCGAGACCGTTGGATCACCGGCGAGGTAGAAGCGGTGCTGCCAGTCGTGGGCTCTGCTCACTCCTACCCGAGGTCCTGCCCGTACGAGCGCGGCGGGTACCGGCTCGCCCTCGGACAGTGCGACCGAGGCGTCCGTCAGCAGGTCCGTGCCGTTGTGCTCCGCCGTGATGCCGAGCGCCTGGCAGAAGTTCCCCGGACCCCGCGCGAGACGTGCGCTCTCGACCTTGTGCCCCCGCCGCTCGCGTGCCAGGTCTTCCCCTTCGATGACCCTGCCCGCCCGGATGAGGACGGCCGAAGCGATGCCGTCCGTCCCGGTGACGACGTTGGCGCACCAGTGGAGACCGTGGGACCTGTAGACGTACAGATGCCCCGCGGGCCCGAACATGACGGCGTTGCGTGGTGTCCTGCCCCGGTAGGCGTGGGAGGCCGGGTCGGCCGCGCCGGAGTACGCCTCGGTCTCCGTGATCGTGATGCTCACGGTTCCCTCGGGTGTCTCGTGGGTGAGGACGGCACCGAGCAGGTCGGGGGCGACTTCTTCGGCGGGGCGGGCGAGGGCGGCCCTCATGCCGACCGCCTTGCCGGGCCATGGGTCTCCGTGCGGCGCGGCTCGACCGAGCCGCCCGGGTTGGCACGTACGAGGACGCGTCCCGGCAGGTCGGGGGTGACGTCCAGGACAGGGCGGTCGAAGGAGTCCCGCGTCAGGGGCGTACGGTCAGGGGCCGCGATCATGGCGTACGAGCGTAGTCCCTCCGCCCTCCCCGGCGCGGTGGCGTCGGGAGCCGTTCGGAGCAGTCCGGACGGATATGTGCCCGCGGGGTGGTCAGGGGTCCTCTCCCTTGTAAGGGTGAGGGCGCGGAACCGGTCGGGGCCGGATCGCGTTTGTAGGGATCAAAGGATCCAGACGGGCAGAGAACGAACAGGCATTGCCTGGGGAGGAAGTGACGACATGGGGTTCAAGCGGCTGCTTGCGAGCTTGGGGGCCGGTGGGGCTTCGGTCGAGACGGTGCTGACCGAGGCCAACACCGTTCCGGGCGGCGTCGTCCAGGGTGAGGTGCGGATCCAGGGTGGTTCGGTCGACCAGTCGATCGAGGGTCTGTCGGTCGGCCTGCAGGCCAAGGTCGAGGTCGAGGGCCACGACGACCAGGAGTACAAGCAGGACATCGAGTTCACGAAGCTGCGCCTCGGCGGGGCCTTCCAGCTCCAGGCGGGCGCCGTGCACACGGTCCCGTTCGGGCTGGAGATCCCGTGGGAGACGCCGATCACCATGATCGACGGGCAGAGCCTGCGCGGGATGAACATCGGTGTCACCACCGAGCTGGAGATCGCCCGCGCCATCGACTCGGGTGACCTGGACCCGATCAACGTGCACCCGCTGCCGGCGCAGAAGGCGATTCTCGACGCCTTCATCCAGCTCGGCTTCCGCTTCAAGAACGCGGACATGGAGAAGGGCCACATCCGCAACACCCGTCAGCGGCTGCCGTTCTACCAGGAGATCGAGTTCTACCCGCCGTCGCAGTACCGCGGGCTGAACCAGGTGGAACTGAGCTTCGTCGCGGACGACAGTGCCATGGACGTCATCCTGGAGATGGACAAGAAGCCGGGCCTCTTCAGTGAGGGCAGCGACTCGTTCCGTTCCTTCCAGGTCGGTCTCCACGACTTCCACGGCACCGACTGGACCGGATACCTGAACCAGTGGCTGTCGGAGGTCGGCAGCAAGCGCAGCTGGTTCTAGGCTCGGCACACGGATTCCGCCGTTCAGGAGGTACTGACGTGACCGAGCTCAAGAGGCCGCCGCTTCCCCACGACTTCCATCCGCCGGTGCCGACGTTCACGCTCACCAGCGAGGATGTCGAGCCGGGCGCGGTGCTGGAGGACGCGCAGGTCTACGCGGCCGGGAACACCTCGCCGCAGCTGAGCTGGGAAGGCTTTCCGCCGGAGACCAAGAGCTTCGCCGTGACGTGCTTCGATCCGGACGCCCCCACGGGGAGCGGGTTCTGGCACTGGGTGCTGTTCGACGTCCCGGTCTCGGTGACGGAGCTGCCCACGGGCGCGGGCAGCGGCAAGTTCGAGGGTCTGCCCGACGGTGCCGTCCAGGTGCGCAACGACTACGGGTCCCGGGACTTCGGCGGCGCCGCGCCGCCGGCCGGGGATCCCGCGCACCGGTACGTCTTCACGGTGTACGCCGTGGACCAGGAGAAGCTCGGTCCCGACGCGGACGTGTCGCCCGCCGTGGTGGGCTTCAATCTGCGGTTCCACACGCTGGCGCGCGCCCAGTTGATCGGCGAGTACGCGGCTCCCGCCGAAGACTGACGTTCATAGAACGTTTGCCCGCCTCTGGTCATGGAAGTGATCAGAGGCGGGCATTTTTTATTGCGTTGTCCATCTCGGCGTGCCCGGCCAGAGTTGATCCCAGCCCGCCGCAGGTGGGCCGGTGCGCAATAGGAGGTGGGCTGGATGCGGGACACGCTGGTACTGAACGCGAGCTTCGAGCCGTTGTCGACGGTGACGTTGAACCGAGCCGTCGTTCTCGTGCTGACGGACAAGGCCGTCGTCGAGCAGGCCCACCCCGAACTGCGCATGCGCGGTGCCGCGCTGGACATACCCGTGCCCCGGGTGATCAGGCTCTGCCGTTACGTCCGGGTGCCGTTCCGAAGACAAGCGCCGTGGTCGAGGCGGGGTGTGCTGGTACGCGACCGGCACCGGTGCGCCTACTGCGGGCGCCGGGCCACGACCGTGGACCACGTGGTGCCGCGGGCGCAGGGCGGTCAGGACACGTGGCTGAACACCGTGGCCTCCTGCGCCGAGGACAATCACCGCAAGGCCGACCGTACGCCGGAGCAGGCCCAGATGCCGTTGCTGCGGCAGCCGTTCGAGCCGACTCCCGCCGACGCCATGCTGCTGGCGCTGGGCCAGGACGACTTCGACGCGCTGCCGGAGTGGCTGGCCCAGCCGGCCGCGTAGCCCGTACGGCATGACGAGCCCGTACGACATGACGATGGGGCCCACCTCCCGCGGGAGGTGGGCCCCATCGTCGTAACGTCGTGCGCGTCAGTCCGTGATGGACGGCTTCTCGCGGCGCTCGCTGTTGCCGCCGGAATCCCCGGAGGAGCCCCGGTTGCCCGAACCCCCGCCCAGGTTGCCGAAGTTGCCCATGGCCCCGCTGAGGCCCTTGAGGGCGTCGCCGATCTCGCTGGGCACGATCCAGAGCTTGTTGGCGTCGCCCTCGGCGATCTTCGGGAGCATCTGGAGGTACTGGTAGGAGAGGAGCTTCTGGTCCGGGTCTCCGGCGTGGATGGCCTCGAAGACCGTGCGGACGGCCTGGGCCTCGCCCTCGGCGCGCAGGGCCGCGGCCTTGGCCTCACCTTCGGCGCGCAGGATCGCGGACTGCTTCTCGCCTTCCGCGGTGAGGATCTGGGACTGGCGGATGCCTTCCGCGGTGAGGATCGCGGCGCGCTTGTCACGGTCGGCGCGCATCTGCTTCTCCATCGAGTCCTGGATGGAGGTGGGCGGTTCGATCGCCTTCAGCTCGACGCGGTTGACGCGGATGCCCCACTTGCCGGTGGCCTCGTCGAGGACGCCGCGCAGGGCCGCGTTGATCTCCTCGCGGGAGGTGAGGGTCCGCTCCAGGTCCATGCCGCCGATGATGTTGCGCAGGGTGGTGACGGTGAGCTGCTCGATCGCCTGGATGTAGCTGGCGACCTCGTACGTCGCGGCTCGCGCGTCGGTGACCTGGTAGTAGATGACGGTGTCGATGTTGACGACCAGGTTGTCCTGGGTGATCACCGGCTGCGGCGGGAACGGCACTACCTGTTCACGCAGGTCGATGCGGTTGCGGATCGAGTCTATGAACGGGACGACGATGTTGAGGCCTGCGTTCAGCGTCCGCGTGTAGCGGCCGAAACGCTCGACGATGGCGGCGCTGGCCTGCGGGATGACCTGGATGGTCTTGATCAGGGCGATGAAGACCAGCACCACCAGAATGATCAGGACGATGATGATCGGTTCCATCGATGCTCCCCGTACCCTTCTCCACTCGGCAATTCCGAAAGATCTTATGGGTGTTGAAGATCTTGCTGGACGAGTCTGACAGAACGTCGTCTGCCACGTGGGGCGTTCGGTTCACTTGCGTTGTACGAGGTCACATGACGATGGCCGTGGCTCCGTCGATGTCCACGACATCCACTTCCTGGCCCACCTCGTAGGCCTGTGCGCCGTCGAGGGCGCGCGCGGACCAGATCTCCCCGCCGAGCTTGATGCGGCCGGCGCCCGAACTGTCCACGCGTTCCAGGACGATGGCCTGCCTGCCCTTCAACGCCTCGATTCCGGTCGCGAGTTCGGGGCGCTGGGCACGGTGCCGGGCCGCGATGGGGCGTACGACGGCGATGAGCGCGACCGACACGACGACGAAGACGAGTACCTGGACGACGACACCGCCGCCGAGGCCCGCGGCGACCGCCGCGGCGACGGCACCCACGGAGAGCATCCCGAACTCCGGCATCGCGGTCACCACGAGCGGGATGCCGAGTCCGGCCGCCCCGACCAGCCACCACACCCATGCGTTGATGTCGTTCACGTGGTCATGGTAGGACCGCGCTCCCCCGGCGGACAGAGCACGCGATCAAGTCTGGTACGCCGGGTGACGGGGGTGCGTCCGCGTGTTGTGACGGTTTCAGGCCATCGGCAGACCCTGCGCGGTCCAGCGCTCGCCGACCTGCTCGACGACGAGGGGAAGACCGAAGCAGAGGGAGAGGTTGCGCGAGGTGAGTTCGAGCTCCAGCGGGCCGGCGGCGAGCACCTTGCCCTGACGGATCATCAGGACGTGGGTGAAGCCCGGGGCGATCTCCTCGACGTGGTGCGTGACCATGATCATGGAGGGGGCGATCGGGTCGCGGGCGAGCCGGCCGAGGCGGCGCACGAGGTCCTCACGGCCGCCGAGGTCGAGGCCGGCCGCGGGCTCGTCGAGGAGCAGCAGCTCGGGGTCGGTCATCAGGGCGCGGGCGATCAGGGTGCGCTTGCGCTCGCCCTCGGAGAGGGTGCCGAACCTGCGCTCCAGGTAGTCGCTCATGCCGAGGCGGTCGAGGAAGGCGCGGGCGCGCTGCTCGTCGATGTCCTCGTAGTCCTCGTGCCAGCCGGCGGTCATGCCGTACGCGGCGGTGAGGACGGTCTGGAGGACCGTCTGGCGCTTGGGGAGCTTCTCGGCCATCGCGATACCGGCGATGCCGATGCGCGGGCGCAGGTCGAAGACGTCGACCTTGCCGAGGGTCTCACCGAGGATGGTGGCGGTGCCCGCACTGGGGAAGAGGTAACTGGAGGCGACGTTCAGGAGGGTCGTCTTCCCGGCGCCGTTGGGGCCGAGGATGACCCAGCGCTCCCCCTCCTTGACCGACCAGGAGACCTGGTCCACCAGAGCCCGGCCCTCGCGGACCACGGATACGTCCACCAGCTCCAGTACATCGCTCATGAGCGCGTTGTCTCCCATTGCAGTCTCGGCCGTCGCTTACGTCTGTGGACGAAGCCCCCAGGGAAAACCTACGCCACCGGTCGGCCACCCCGACCCATCGGCCGGTCCTTAGGGTGGGGGCATGCTCTCGGAACCACGCTCAGGACAGCTGACGGCATGGGGAAATGCCCTATTGGCCGGACTTGTTTCTCCGGACGACGCCGTGCTCGCCGTCGTCGGGGACGACGCGGTGCACCGGGTCGAGGGGTTGCCCGGCGAGTCGGCGCCCGTCGGGCTCACGCTCGCCCTCGGCCGGCTGCGCACGCTCGGGGTGACCGGACTGCGGGTCGCGCTGCCCGCGCCGGGGCATCCGCTCGGGCTCAGCGGACCGCCCGAGTTCAACGCGCGCGCCCTCGACGCCGAGGAGGCCGTGGTCTGCCACGGCGCGGCGCTGGGGCTCGTGCCCGAGGTGTACGAGGCCGGGCCCGTCGGCGATGTGCACGTCGAGGTCGTCTGGCACTGCCTCGCCGTACGCGAGGCGCCGCCCGCCGACGTGCCCTCGCTCGGGGAGGCCGAGCGGGAGCTGGCGGAGGCGCTCCGCGAGGCGACAGAGGCGCTGTCACGGCTGGACGTGGCCGGCTCGGGGCCGGTCGCGGCGGCGGCGATCGACGCGTTCCGGGCGCGGGCGGAACGGGGGCGCGAGGTGCTGGCCCCCGGGTACCCACCGCGTGCGGTACGGGTGCTGGAGCTGGCTCAGCGGGTCGGGGCGCTGATCTCCGTGGCGTACGAGAGCGGGCACGGCGGGGCGGTGAGCGCGTCGGAGATGGCCGCGCGGGCCGAGGCGCTGCGACCGGTGGAACGGACGGCCCGGCGGGCGCAGGTGGCCGCGTACAACGCCTTCGTGGAGGAACGCGAGCGCGGGGTGCGCTGAGCGCGGGGCGGCCCTGGGCGGCGCGGGGCTGGACATGGCGCTGCGCTGGGCACGGCCGGGCGCCGGACCGGGCCGGGCACGGTGGCTTCCTCGCCGTGCGCGTCCTGCGGGCCGTCATCGGAGCGCGGGAGCCCGGCGCTCGCACCTCGCGCGGCGCGCACGCCGGGTGCTTCGAGTGCTGTGCGTGCTCCAGGCGGGGCGCTCGCACGCCGGAGCGCGCCGGGCGGTGGGGCGTCCCACGACCCACCGCGCCGGGGAGCTTGTGTGCGGGTGGGACGGGTGGGGCGGGTCGGACGTGCTCCAGGGTGCTGGGACCGCATGCGGAAGGGCCCCACGAAACGTTTCCGTTCGTGGGGCCCTTCACTGCGGGGTGTCTCAGCCGTTGACGCCTGCGTTGCCGAACGTCGGGTTCAGGAGGCCGACGACGTTGACGGAGTCGCCCACGACGTTCACGGGGATGTGGACGGGGACCTGGGCGACGTTGCCCGAGACGGCGCCCGGCGAGTGCGCGGCAGCGCCCTCGGCACCCGAGTCGGCGACAGCGGCACCGGCACCGGCACCCGCGGCGATACCGACGACGGTGACGGCCAGGGCGGCCTTCTTGGCGATGTTCATGGGAAGCGTTCCTCCTGCGTTCACGGCTGCGACCCTGTCGCGGGTCGCACGCTGAGCAACGCCCGGGAGCCGGGGACGGCACGGGAAGGCCCTGCCGGTTGCCCCGTCCGGTCCAGTCCGCGGATGAGCGGACAAGCCGACCGGCCCCCAGGGAGTCCCTGGGAGGCCGGTGGTCGTGGTCGCCTCGACGGGGGACCTCAGCGGTTGAGACCGAGGTTGCCGAAAGCCGGGTTCAGGGCGCCGATGACGTTCACGCTGTCGCCGACCACGTTCACCGGGACGTCGACCGGAGCCTGGACGAGGTTGCCGGAGACGACACCCGGGGAGCCCACGGCCTTGCCGCCCGCCGACGCGCCGCCCGCAGCCGAGGCCATGCCCGCACCGGCGGCGACCAGACCGCCGGCCACCATCGCGACAGCCGTGAACTTCTTCAGGTTCTTCACTTGCGAAACCCCTCCTCGCGAACACCGCGGCGAACCACCGCGGCGCACTGGAGAACGGCCGGGCCCCACGGAGGATGCGCCATCCGGGTGACATACACACGACGGTATGAATCTCATCCCGGAGCGAAGCCCTCCGAATTGACGAATCAGTCCGTGATCCCGTGCCGCACCGCCCAGAGCGCGGCCTGGGTCCGGTCGGAGAGGTCGAGTTTCATCAGGATGTTCGAGACGTGGGTCTTCACCGTCTTCTCGGAGAGGACGAGGGCGCGGGCGATCTCCCGGTTGGAGCGGCCGTCCGCGATCAGACCGAGCACCTCCCGCTCCCGTTCGGTGAGCGAAACACCTCTCCCCTGGCCCGAGTTGACCTCTTCCTGGGACAGCAGGGCGCTCGCGACCTCGGATTGCAGGACGACGTGTCCCGCGTGGACCGAGCGGATGGCCCCGGCCAGCGCGTCCGGGTCGACGTCCTTGTAGACATACCCGGCGGCGCCCGCGCGCAGGGCCGGCACCACCGTGCGCTGCTCGGTGAAACTGGTGACGATCAGCACGCGCGCGGGGTTGGCGAGTTCGCGGAGCTTGCGCAGCGCGTCGATGCCGTCCATCCCCGGCATCTTGACGTCCATGAGGACGATGTCCGGTTTCAACTCCTCGGCGCGGGCGACGCCTTCGGCTCCGTCGGACGCCTCCCCGACGACCTCGATGTCGTCCTGGACTTCCAGGAAGGTGCGCAGTCCCCGGCGGACGACCTGGTGGTCGTCGACGAGCAGCACCTTGATTGCGTCAGCCACCAGGGACCTCCATCTCGATCACGGTGCCCTTCCCGGGCGCCGATTCCACGGTGAGTGTGCCGCCGACCCCGCTCGCCCGGTCCCGCATGGACACCAGGCCGAGATGGCGGCCGGCGCTGCGTGTCGCGGTGGGGTCGAAGCCGCTGCCGTCGTCGCGGACGTGCAGCACGGCGCCGGGGCCGCGCCGGTCCAGGGTGACGTCGACGCGGGCGGCGCCGGAGTGCCGCAGCGCGTTGTGCAGGGCCTCCTGGGAGACCCTCAGCACAGCCTCCTCCTGGGAGGCGGGCAGTGCTCGTACACCGTGGCTGGAGAAGGTCACGCGCGCGGAGTGGGCGCGGTCGAGGACCTGGATCTGGGTGCGCAGGGTGGCGACGAGTCCGTCCTCGTCGAGGGCCGCGGGGCGCAACTCGACGACGGCGGCGCGCAGTTCTTCGGTTGCCTCCGCGGCGAGCGCGGCCACGTGCTGGAGTTCGCCCTTGGCGCGGGAGGGGTCGCGGTCGACGAGGGTGGCGGCGGCCTGCGCGGTCAGGCGCAGGGAGAACAGCTTCTGGCTGACGGCGTCGTGCAGTTCGTGCGCGAGCCGGGAGCGCTCCTCGGCGATGGTGAGTTCGCGGCTGCGTTCGTAGAGCCGGGCGTTGGTCAGCGCGATCGCCGCGTGCTGGGCGAGGATGGTGAGGAGTTCCTCGTCGTCCTCGGTGAAGCCGCAGCGGCCGCCGGGCCGGGGACACGGCGGCTCCCCCTCGGGCCGCATCTTGTTCGCGAGGAAGAGTGCGCCGATGGTCTCGTCGCCGTCGCGGATGGGCAGGCCCAGGAAGTCGGACATGTCGGGGTGGGCCGCGGGCCAGCCCTCGAAGCGGGGGTCCTCGCGCACGTCGGCCAGGCGCTCGGGGCGGGCCTCGCGCAGCATCGCGGCGAGGATGCCGTGCTGGCGCGGGAGCGGCCCGATGGCTTTCCACTGCGCGTCGCTGACCCCGTCGACGACGAACTGGGCGAAGCCTCCGTGGTCGTCGGGCACGCCCAGCGCCGCGTACTGCGCGTCGAGCAGTTCGCGCGCCGAAGCGACGATCGTCTTGAGGACGTCGCGCACTTCGAGATGCCTGCTCATGGCCAGCAACGCGGAGCTGACCGCGTACAGGCCCGACCGGGGTCCGTGACTCATGACCCCAAAACTACCGGCGGGGTGTGACAGCGCGTATCGGGCCGCCGGCCTCGTCCACCGGGCCATTGGGCCTAGGACGAAGGGCCCCTGATCATTGCGGCCCGCGCACGAGGCGCCCGGGCGGGCCGCGTTCCTACCGTGAGGGCAGCCGCCGGGAAGGCGGTCCGAGCGAGGGGACGGTTGTCATGCCGGTAGCGATCATCACAGGGGCCTCGAAGGGACTGGGGAGGGCGCTCGGAGCGGCTCTGGCCGAGCGCGGCTGGGATCTGGTGCTCGACGCCAGGACGGCCGGGGTGCTGGAGGGGACCGCGGAGGCGCTCCGCGCGTACGGGACGCGGGTGGAGGCCCTCCCGGGGGACGTGACGGACGCCGGTCACCGCGCCGACCTGGTGGCCTCGGCCCGGAAGCTGGGCGGTGTCGACCTGCTCGTGAACAACGCGAGCGCGCTGGGCGCGGAGCCGCTGGTGCGCCTGGAGGAGCTGGATCCGGAGGGGCTGCGGCGGGCGCTGGAGGTCAATGTGGTGGCCGTGCTGGGTCTGCTCCAGGAGGCGCTGCCGCTGCTGAGGGCGGCCGGGGCGGGCGCGGTCGTCGCCGTCAGCTCGGACGCCGCGGTGCAGGCGTACGAGACGTGGGGCGGCTACGGGGCCTCGAAGGCCGCGCTGGACCATCTCTCGGCGGTGCTCGCCGAGGAGGAGCCCGGTCTGCGGGTGTGGGCGGTGGATCCGGGGGACATGGGAACGGACCTCTACGCGGCGGCCGTACCGGACGACGATGATCCGCGGCCGGCGCCGGACCGTGTGGTTCCGGCCTTTCTGCGACTGCTCGACGAGCGGCCTGCCAGTGGGCGCTACGCGGCTTCGGATCTGCTGGAGGAGCGGTGACCACGGTGGCGGGGGTCTCCCGGGACGGGCGCGGCCGGGCGTGGGGAAGCGTTCCGGAGGAGCTGTCGGCGCGGGTGCCGGCGGAGCAGCGTGGTCCCGGCCGCGACCGGGATTCCGTACGGCTGCTGGTGTCGCGCGGTACCGAGGTGTCGCATCACGCGTTCGTGGAGCTGCCCGGGCGGCTGAGGGCCGGGGATCTGCTGATCGTCAACACCTCGGCCACTCTGGCGGCGGCCGTGGACGGGCGGATCGGGCACGCGCGCGTGGTGGTGCACTTCTCCACGCGCGGCGACGACGGGCGGTGGGCGGTCGAACTGCGGGATCCCGACAGCCGGGGAACCACGCGCGCGCGTGCGGGCGGTCCCGCGGGGACAGTGGTGCGCCTGCCGGGGGACGCGCGCCTCGTCCTGGAGGAGCCGCTGGCCCCGCGGGGGCGGCGGCTGTGGTGGGGGCGGGTGCCGGGCGCGGACGTGCTGGGGCTGCTGCGGCGGTACGGGCGGCCCATCCGCTACTCCTACACGGACCGGGACCAGCCGCTGTCCGTGTACCAGACGGTTTTCGCGCTGCCGTCGGACGACGGGGCGGGAAGCGCGGAGATGCCGAGCGCGGCGCGCCCCTTCACTTCGCGTCTGGTGGCGGAGCTGGTGAGCCGGGGGGTGCAGTTCGCGCCGGTCACCCTGCACACGGGGGTCGCCTCGGCGGAGTCGCACGAGCCGCCGTATCCGGAGCGGTACGAGGTTCCGGCGGTGTCGGCCCGGCTGATCAACGCCGCGCGGGCCGGCGGAGGCCGGATCATCGCGGTCGGTACGACGGCGGTGCGGGCCGTGGAGTCCGCGACCGGTGAGGACGGGCTGGTCCGGGCGGCGAAGGGGTGGACCGGCCTCGTGGTGACTCCGGAGCGCGGCGTGCGAGCCGTCGACGGGCTGCTGACCGGGCTGCACGAGCCGGAGGCCTCGCATCTGCTGATGCTGGAGGCGATCGCGGGAGGGGCGGCGATCGAGCGTGCGTACGAGGAGGCGCTGCGCGGGCGCTACCTCTGGCACGAGTTCGGCGACGTGCACCTCATCCTCCCCGAGAGGCCTCACTCTGAGCGTTACTCTCGCAACTCCACGTCAGAATGATCGTGGTCCCCTGTGAGCCCGCGCATAGGGTCCACGTCACGTACGAAGGGGCATAGGAGATAAAAGGGACAAGGTGAACAGGGAAGACGTGCCAGTCTGCCCCGATTTGTCCCATCTGCGTCCACTACCCAGCTTCGTAGGTCACACCTTTGCCAGGGCATTTTGCGACCGCTAAGAATTGCTCATGTCGCTCAGCGCCTCGGGTTCTCCCCCGGGGCGTTTGTTCCGGAAACACAGTCCCCAACCGGGACGAAGAGCGACCTCCGCGCTATTCGAAGAGGTCTATCAGTCATGCTCAAGAACATTGCCGCTCGTGGTCGTAGTCCGAAGCTGACGAAGCTCCACAAGTACTCGGTCGCCGGTGTGGCCACCCTCGGTGCCGCCACCCTCGCGTTCTCCCTGGCGCCGGGCGGCTCCCACACCACCACGGACGCCGCCGCCTCCTCCACGGCGCCCGTCGCCTACAGCGGGAAGCAGATCAAGGGCGTCGAGTCCGACGTGGCCGGCACGAGCGCCGCCGATCTGAAGGCCAAGACCATCGAGGCCGAGCACAAGGCGGCGGACTCCGCGGCCGCGGCGAAGAAGAAGGCCGCCGCGGCGGCTGCCGCCAAGAAGAAGGCGGCCGCCGAGGCCGCCGCGAAGAAGAAGGCCGCGAAGAAGGCCGCCGCCGACCGCGCCAAGGCCGCCGCGGCGAGCCGCTCCACGCAGCGCATCAAGATGCAGACGGTCTCCGCGAAGACGTACGCCAACAACCTCGACGGCTGGATCCGCGAGTCCCTCGACATCATGAAGTCGAAGGGCATCCCCGGCTCCTACCACGGGCTGCACAAGAACATCATGCGTGAGTCCTCGGGCAACCCGATGGCCATCAACGACTGGGACATCAACGCCATCAACGGCATCCCGTCGAAGGGTCTGCTCCAGGTCATCCCGCCGACGTTCAAGGCCTACCACGTGGCCGGCACCTCGTGGAACATCTACGACCCGGTCGCCAACATCACCGCCGCCTGCAACTACGCCGCCGACAAGTACGGTTCCATGGACAACGTGAACAGCGCGTACTGAGGGCTCGGCGCGGAGCTCCCACACAGACGCCGAAGGGCGGCACCCCGGTCGGGGTGCCGCCCTCGCGCCGTTCCCGGGCGTCTACTTGCGCATGACCTCGGGCTCGTGGCGGCGCAGGAAGCGGGCCACGAAGAAGCCGCAGGCGACACCGAGGACGATCAGCGCGATCATGTCCACGGTCCAGGCTCCGGCCGTGTGGTCCCACAGCGGGTCCGTGCTCGTCGGGTCGTCCTGGTTCGGGAAGATGTTGTTCAGGTCCAGCGTGGCCCCGGACGCGGCCACCGCCCAGCGGGCCGGCATCAGGTACGAGAACTGGTTCACACCCACCGTGCCGTTCAGGATGAACAGGCAGCCGGTGAAGACCACCTGGACGATCGCGAACATGACCAGCAGCGGCATCGTCTTCTCAGCGGTCTTCACCAGCGAGGAGATGATCAGGCCGAACATCATCGACACGAAGCCCAGAGCCATGATCGGCAGCGTGAGCTCGACCTTGGGCAGGCTCTTGAGGATCAGGCCCTCGGACGGGACCTCGCGGCTGCCGAAACCGATGGCGCCGACCAGCGCGCCCTGCAGCATGGTGATCACACCGAGGACGATCACCTTGGACATCAGGTACGCCGAACGCGACAGACCCGTCGCGCGCTCCCGCTCGTAGATCACCCGTTCCTTGATCAGCTCACGGACCGAGTTGGCGGCGCCCGCGAAACACGCCCCGACCGCGAGGATCAGCAGCACGGTCGTGGCGGTGCCGTTCGCGACATGGGCGCCCGACGGCAGGATCTTGTCGTTGACCAGCAGCGTCTTGCCGTTGTCGATGAGCAGGCTGACCGAGCCCAGGACAGCGGGCAGGATCACCGTCAGCGCGAGGAAGCCCTTGTCCGACACGATCACCGAGACGTAGCGGCGCATCAGCGTCATCAGCTGGGAGCCCCAGCTCTGCGGCTTCGGCGGCTTCATCGCCTGCGCGGACGGCATCTGCGTCGACTGCGGAGCCACCGCGTCGATGTCCGCCGCGTACATCTGGTAGTGCTGCGAGCCCTTCCAGCGGCCCGCCCAGTCGTAGTCGCGGTAGTTCTCGAACGCGGAGAACACATCGGCCCAGGTCTCGTAGCCGAAGAAGTTCAGCGCCTCCTCCGGCGGACCGAAGTAGGCGACGGAGCCGCCGGGCGCCATCACGAGGAGCTTGTCGCAGATCGCGAGCTCCGCCACCGAGTGCGTGACGACGAGGACCGTACGGCCGTCGTCGGCGAGGCCGCGCAGCAGCTGCATGACATCGCGGTCCATGCCCGGGTCAAGACCGGAGGTCGGCTCGTCCAGGAAGATCAGCGACGGCTTGGTGAGCAGCTCCAGGGCCACCGATACACGCTTGCGCTGGCCACCGGAGAGCGAGGTGACCTTCTTCTCCTTGTGGACGTCCAGCTTCAGCTCGCGCAGCACCTCGTCTATGCGCGCGTCGCGCTCCTCGCCCGTGGTGTCGGCGGGGAAGCGCAGCTTGGCCGCGTACTTGAGGGCCTTCTTGACGGTCAGTTCCTTGTGCAGGATGTCGTCCTGCGGGACCAGACCGATGCGCTGGCGCAGCTCGGCGAACTGCTTGTACAGGTTCCGGTTGTCGTAGAGGACGTCGCCCTGGTTGGCGGGGCGGTAGCCCGTGAGCGCCTTCAGGAGCGTCGACTTGCCGGAACCCGAGGGGCCGATGACCGCGACGAGCGACTTCTCGGGTACACCGAAGGAGACGTCCTTGAGGATCTGCTTGCCGCCGTCGACGGTGACCGTCAGGTGGCGGGCCGAGAAGGAGACCTCACCGGTGTCGACGAACTCCTCGAGGCGGTCGCCGACCAGCCGGAACGTCGAGTGGCCGACGCCGACGATGTCGTTCGGGCCGAGCAGCGCGGAGCCGCCCTTGGCGATCGGCATACCGTTGACGTACGTGCCGTTGTGCGAGCCGAGATCGCGGATCTCGAAGCGGCCGTCCGGCGTCGCGTGGAACTCGGCGTGGTGGCGCGAGACCTGGAGGTCGGAGACCACCAGTTCGTTCTCCAGCGCACGACCGATGCGCATCACCCGGCCCAGCGAGAACTGGTGGAAGGTCGTCGGGCTGCGGTCGCCGTAGACCGGCGGCGCCCCCGCGCCGGCGCCGGGTCCCTGCTGCTGCGGAATGCCCCCCGCATGCTGTGAGTTCTGCGGAGGCGTCGACGCCTGCGGCGTCGGCTGCTGAGCCCAGCCGGGGCCGGCGCCCTGCGCCGCGAACGGCTGCTGCGCCACCGGGGCCGCGGCACCGGACACGTTCAGGCGCGGACCGTCGGTCGCGTTGCCGAGAAACACAGCCGATCCGGGACCGATCTCCAACTGGTGGATCCGCTGCCCCTGTACGAACGTGCCGTTGGTGCTCCCGTGGTCGTCGATGACCCAACTGCGGCCGTTCCAGCTGATCGTGGCATGGCGCCAGGAGACCCTGGCGTCCTCGAGCACGATGTCCCCCTGCGGATCACGTCCGAGGGTGTGAGGCCTGGACGCGTCGAGCGTCCAGGTCCGTCCATTCAATTCCAGTACGAGTTCCGGCACTCCAGCCCCACTGAGTTGTCCCCCGAGTTTCCCCCATCACAGGGAGTCTAGGGATGTCGAACATCGTGGGGAACTATTTCAGTTCAGGCCCCCTGACCGAAAGTCGGGCCTTGTGAACGTCGGTGACGGGCGGGTTGCCCGTATCCGTTGACGGGGTTGAAAACGGCCCGGAGAGTGGTAATCCCACACGAGGGGGACATGCGCGGGATCACCGCGGCGCTGATCGGGGGGGCTGGCGATGAGCATCGGGACCATGCACCACGGCGGGAGCGCCAGGAGTGTGCCGTGGGGGGACGTGCTGTTGTCGGCGGTCGCCTCCGTGAGCTGGGCGCTGATCGGGATGGCGGGCACCGCCGCGCTCGGTCTGCACCTGCTCGGGGCGGACGCGGCGGCCTCGCTCGGCCCCATGACCGCCGCGATGGTCGCGCTCGGAGCGGGCGGCACGGTGACGCCCTCCGGCAACGTCTCGGCCTTCGGGCTGGAGGGAGCGCAGGCGCACACCGCCATACAGATCACGCCGTTGGGCGTCGGGCTGGTCGGTGCCCTGCTGCTGTCGTGGTTCTTCCTGCGCTCCTTGCGCGGGGCGGGAGTCGTCATCACGCCGGCCGAACTCCTGGCGCGGGCGGGCTCGGTGCTCGCCCTGTTCGTGGCGACCCTGGGCGGGCTCGCCTGGGCCGGACACGACGTCATCACGATCGACGGCGACAAGCTCGGACTCGGCAAGGCCGCGGGCGGTGACGGCGGGCTCGGTTCCATCACCGACAAACTCCCCGGCGGCCTCGGGGACCTCGGCGGACTGCTGCCCGGCAGGATCGACGACCTCGTGAAGGCCAAGGCGGCCGTGGGGTTCTCCGTCGACACCGTGCCGACCCTGCTCGGCGGAGCCGCGTGGGCCGCCGCGGTGCTGCTGATCGCGCTGCTGGCCTCCCGGCACACCCCTTTGCCGCGCGGCTGGGACGCCGTGCACCGCGCGGTACGGCCGGCCGTCTCCTCGCTCGTCACCGTCCTGCTGGTCGCCGTCCTCGCCGGGCTCGCGGCGGCCGCGTACGCGGCGATCGGCGACGACCACCCGAAGCGGATCGCGGGAGCCGCGCTGCTCGGCGCGCCCAACGGCGTGTGGCTCGGCATCCCCCTCGGGCTCTTCGTCCCCTGGGACGGCAAGGCCACGGGCGAGCTCGCCAAGCTGTTGCCCGACCCCCTCGACAAGCTCCTCACCGCCGACGCGTCCCGGCCCGTCACCCTCGGACGGCTCGCCGAACTCGACGGGCGCGTATGGCTGTTGGCGCTCGCGGTCGCTCTGATGATGCTGTACGCGGGCGTCCTGACGGCTGCGCGTACGCCATTCGTACGGGCGGTCGGTGCGACGGCGGGAGGAGCTTCGGGGGGGCCGGATGGACGGGGGGACAGTGCTCTGCGGTTCGCCGGGCGCTGCGCACTTCGTCTGGGGGTCGTGACGGCGCTGGCGCTGCCGCTGCTCGCCTGGCTGACGGAGGTGTCGGTGGACGCCTCCCTGTCCGTGTTCGGGTTCGACGCGTTCGGGGCGGGGATCGAGCTGCGCGGGCGCCTGGGTACGGCGCTGGTGCTGGGTGCGCTGTGGGGGGCGGGGGCCGGGGGCGCGGGGGCGTTGCTGGCTTGGTCGAGCGGGGCCGCGGGGCGGAGGGTCGCCGGGGCTGCCCTGGCTTCCGGGGCGGCATGGGGGGACGGGGAGGCCGGGGGGCCTGGGGGGCCTGGGGGGCCTGGGGGGCCTGGGGGGCCTGGGGGGCCAGGAGTTTCTGGAGGATCCTGGGAGGCTGCGGGGTCCGAGGGGCTTGGTGGTGGCGATGGGACGGTCGGGCCGTATCGGCCTCGGGGGTCGTACCGGGCGCCCAACCCTGACACCAATCCGTACCTGAGGGTTCCGGACGAGTTGCGGGAGCCGGAGGACCGGAGGGCGGCTCCGAGGGGTTCTCGTTCCCGGGCACCGGGTGATGTGTACGGGGCGCCGACCGTGGTGGGACCGATCGGGCCGTCGTCGAAGCGGCGGCCGGACGGGCCGCCGCCGCTGCCTCCCCCTCCGCCGCCTGTTCCGCCGCCGCCGGACGAGGGGCCGCCGCCTCCGCGTCGGCCCCGGCGTTGAGGGCGGTTCGCTGCGCTGGCGTTCGCGGGTGCGGTGCGGGTCCGGTGGGTGGGTCGGGGCCGTGCCGGTGCATCAGCCCGTCGCCGTTGGGTGAGGCGTGGCCGTCGGTGGCGACGGGCATTGATGTACCGGCACGTCCCCTCGCGCCGGATCCCGACTGCGGGTACAGGATCCAGCCCCTCCGGCGTTTGAGGAGCGGGGTCCGGGGCGGAGCCCCAGGGGTGGGTCGGGTAGGGGCGGAGGGGGCGAGGAAACGGTTGTGGGGCCCGTGGGACCGGGGTTGGGGTGAACCGGAGGGGTGCGGGGTGCTGTCGGGGAGGTCCCCGGGCCGGTCGGGTGGACGTTCGTCACCCGTGGGTCCTCGGGGCGTCACCCAGTGTTCCGTGTCCGCTAGGCGGACCGGGCGGGCGGGCGGCACTGGGTGCCGGATACGGTGGGAAATACCATGAGCGCTTCACATACCCCTGATGTGCCCACTCTTCTTGTCAAGATCTTCGGCAAGGACCGGCCGGGCATCACCGCCGGACTCTTCGACACCCTCGCCGCCTACTCCGTCGACGTGGTCGACATCGAGCAGGTCGTCACCCGGGGCCGGATCGTGCTGTGCGCGCTCGTGACCGAGCCGCCCGCAAGCCTCGAAGGCGATCTCCGGTCGACCGTCCACAGCTGGGCCGAGTCGATGAAGATGCAGGCGGAGATCATCTCCGGCCTCGGCGACAACCGCCCGCGCGGCTCGGGACGTTCGCTGGTCACGGTGCTCGGACATCCGCTCACCGCGGAGTCGACGGCCGCCATCGCCGCGCGGATCACGAAGACCGGCGGCAACATCGACCGTATCTTCCGGCTGGCCAAGTACCCGGTGACCGCGGTGGAGTTCGCGGTGTCCGGTACGGAGACCGAGGTGCTGCGCACCGCGCTGGTGACCGAGGCCTCGGCACTCGGTGTCGACATCGCGGTCGTGGCCGCGGGCCTGCACCGGCGGGCCCAGCGGCTCGTCGTGATGGACGTCGACTCCACGCTGATCCAGGACGAGGTGATCGAGCTCTTCGCGGCACACGCCGGATGCGAGGAGAAGGTCGCCGAGGTCACGGCGGCCGCGATGCGCGGTGAGCTGGACTTCGAGCAGTCCCTGCACGCGCGCGTGGCGCTCCTCGAGGGGCTCGACGCGTCGGTGGTGCAGAAGGTGCGCGAGGAGGTACGGCTGACGCCGGGCGCGCGGACCCTGATTCGTACGCTGAAGCGGCTCGGCTTCCAAGTCGGTGTCGTCTCCGGCGGGTTCACCCAGGTCACCGACGATCTGAAGGAGCGGCTCGGGCTCGACTTCGCCCAGGCCAACACCCTGGAGATCGTCGACGGGAAGCTGACCGGGCGGGTCACCGGCGAGATCGTGGACCGGGCGGGCAAGGCGCGGCTGCTGCGCCGGTTCGCCGCCGAGGCCGGGGTTCCGCTGGCCCAGACCGTGGCGATCGGCGACGGCGCCAACGACCTCGACATGCTCAACGCCGCCGGTCTCGGGGTCGCGTTCAACGCGAAGCCGGTCGTACGGCAGGCCGCGCACACCGCGGTGAACTTCCCGTTCCTCGACACGGTCCTGTATCTGCTGGGCGTCACCCGTGAAGAGGTCGAGGCCGCCGACATGCACGAGGACGACAGCACCGGCTGAGTGACGGTCCCGACGACGGACGGGGGCCCCGGCCCCCGGGGGGGGCCGGGCCCCCGGCCGGGGGGGGGGGGGTTTACAACCGCGGGGCCCCGTGT
>NZ_JBIAQM010000019.1:0-127092 GCF_042888945.1 Streptomyces sp. NPDC002698 | reverse complement strand
CCCGTTCACTCGGGGGCGCCGCCCCCCTGCCCGGGGCCCCACCCCCCGGGGTGTGTGCGGCCCCCGCCCCGGGCGGGGGCCCCGGCCCGGGGGGGGGGCGGGCCCCCCGTCCGTCGTCGAGGCGGTTTCACTCCGTCGGGGCCCAGTAGTCGGTCAGGGCGGCCGATCCGGGTTCGAGCGACTTCCAGGGGCCGTCGAAGGCGAGGACCGCGAACGCGGCGGTGTGGAAGCCGTGGGCGTTCATCCGGGTGCGGGTGTCGCCCTCCGCCCGGCCCGCCAGGATCTCGGCGAGGCCGTGCATGCCCGGGTTGTGGCCGATCAGGATCGCGTTCCGGGCGTCGTCCGGGGTTTCGTTGAGCACCGCGATCAGCTCGCCGGGCGAGGCTTCGTAGATCCGCTCCTCGTAGACCGTTTTCGGCCGGTGCGGGAGCTCCTGGACGGCGTGCTTCCATGTCTCGCGGGTTCGGATCGCGGTGGAGCAGAGGGCCAGGTCCAGGGGGATGCCGCTGTCGGCCAGCCTGCGCCCGGCGACGGCGGCGTCCATACGGCCCCGGTCGGCGAGCGGCCGCTCATGGTCGGACATCTGCGGCCAGTCGGCTTTCGCATGCCGGAAGAGGACGATCCTGCGGGATTCTGCGACGCTCATGCGTCCCAGCTTCGCACGAAACATGCCATGGGGCGCAGGGAGTTGATGCGGTCCCCCGGGGAGGGTGACGCCCTGCTCCGTCAGGGGGAACGGCATGCCCCGCGAGGGGGAACGGGGCGGGTCGGGACTCCCTGGCGCGCGGCGGCCGGGCCCGGGGTCCGCGGCTCACTGGGCGTTGTGCAGGACCGCTTGCTGGACGCGCTCGAACAGGTGGGTGATCGCCGGGTCGCCGGTCGCGGCGTGCGCGTCCGCCGGGTTGAGGATCATGAGCAGCAGGGTGACGAAGGCGAGCGTGGGCAGGGCGAGGGCCCACCAGGGCAGCCGGATGTCCACGCGTCCCGTGGTCGCCGGGCGGGGGCGGGTGTGCGTAGGGGCCGACATGCCGCCTCCGTGAGTCTTCGAGTGGTCCCTGGCCGCGGTTCGCGGTCACGATTCGAAGCTACGGAATCCGTCGCCCCCGGCCCATCCGGTGATCCACCCACTTGACCCTGACACTCACCCCCTAGGGGATGGGGGGTTATCCCTACCTCCGGGCGCGAGGGCCTGCCGATGCCGCGGACGGCGCGGGCCGGAGGGGCGGGCGGGGTGTCACGGCACCGGTGCGACGGCACCGGTGCAACGGCGGTCAGCGCGACGCCACCGGGCCAGGCCTCCGCCGGTCACGGGGAGGCGACGGTCACGGGGAGGCGACGGACGCGATGATGCCGATGATCACCGTGATGGCCAGCATCGCGCCGAGCACGAGCAGCAGCTTCTTCTGGCCGTTCTGGGGGTTCGGGTCGAGCACAGGCATGCGGCCAGTCTCGCACCCTTCGTCCGCCGTGCCGCCGCCGGGGCCCCGCTTCCGGGCTCCGCCGGGGCCCATTTCCGGGAGCCGCCGTACCGCCGCCGGGACCCCCTTCCGGGAGCCGGGGTCATCCGGCGGCCTCGTCCTCCACCGTGCGGTCGCGGCCCGCCATGATGCCGACGGCGATCTGCGGGACCATCAGGGCGGCCATCAGCGCGAGCGGCAGGCCCCAGCCGCCGCTGTGCTGGTAGAGCACGCCCACGAGCAGCGGGCCCGGGATCGAGATCAGGTACCCGGTGCTCTGGGCGAACGCGGACAGTTCGGCGACACCGGCGCCGGTGCGGGCACGCATGCCGACCATGGTCAGCGCCAGCGGGAAGGCACAGTTGGAGACGCCGAGCAGCAGCGCCCAGGCCCAGGCGCCCGCCGCCGGGGCCAGGTAGAGGCCCGCGTATCCGGCGAGTCCGCAGAGGCCGAGGACGACCACGATGGGCCCCTGCCGGGGCAGGCGGGTGGCGAGGCGCGGGATGACGAAGGCCAGCGGTACGCCCATCACCATCGTGACGGCGAGGAGCAGTCCCGCGGTGCCGGCGGCGACGCCCGCGTCGCGGAAGATCTGGGCCATCCAGCCCATCGTGATGTAGGCGGCGGTGGCCTGGAGGCCGAAGAAGACGGCCAGGGCCCAGGCGGTACGGCTGCGGGTGATGCGCAGGCCCTCGGGCGCGTGGCGGGTGACGACGGCGGCAGCGGGCACCGGGGCACCTGCGCGAGCCGCGGTGACGGAGGGGGTCTCGGTGACGGAGGGGGTCGCGGTGGTTGTGGCGGGTGCGCGGTCACCGGTACGGGACGCGGCCGGTCCACGGTCACCGGTGCCGGGACCGGCGCCCCGCGCTCGTACCAGCAGCACCCACGGCAGGACGGCCGCCGCCGCGAGTCCCGCCCACACCACGAGGCCGGAGCGCCAGTCGCCGCCGAGGGCGTCGGTCACGGGGACGGTCGCCGCCGCGGCGGCGGACGTGCCCAGGGCCAGGGCCATCGAGTACAGGCCCGTCATGGAGCCGACCCGGTCGGGGAACCAGCGCTTGACGATCACCGGCATCAGGACGTTGCTGACGGCGATGCCCATGAGCGCGAGCGCGCTCATGGCCAGGAAGCCGGCCGTTCCCCCGATGTACGGACGCACGGCGAGGCCGGTCGCGATGGCGACCATGCCCGCGCAGACCACGGCGGCGGGCCCGAAACGGCGGGCGAGCCGCGGTGCCGTCACGCCGAAGACGGCGAAGCACAGGGGCGGCACGGAGGTGAGCAGTCCGGCGGCGCCGCCGCTCATGCCGAGGTCGTCGCGCACCTCTTCGAGGAGGGCGCCGAGGCTCGTGATGGCCGGGCGCAGGTTGAGGGCGGCGAGGACGATGCCGGCCACCATGAGCCGTGCCGTCCACGCGCGCGGGAGGGGCGTTGCGGGTGCCGTGCTGCCGGTGGAGCGGCGTGTCGCGGGGAGCCGTGTCGGCGTGCGGGTTTCCTCGGGGACCATGAGGCCCATCATAGAATCATGGGATGATTGGCTGTCCAATCCCGCTGCGTTAATCTCCGGAATCTCCGGCCCCGCGCGAACGATCACACCCGGGCCCGTACGAAGGACCGTCATGCCGCTGAGCCATCCCCGCCGTTCGGCCCTGTCCGAGCAGGTCATCGCCGAGCTGCGGAACCAGATCACCTCGGGCGAGTGGCCGGTGGGCTCCCGCATCCCCACCGAGCCGGAGCTCGTCGACCAGCTCGGCGTCGCCCGCAACACCGTGCGCGAGGCGGTCCGGGCGCTCGCCCACAACGGGCTGCTGGACATCCGGCAGGGATCGGGCACCTACGTCGTGGCGACCAGCGAGCTGGCGGGCGTGATGCACCGCCGGTTCGCGGACGCCGACCCGCGGCACATCGCCGAACTGCGCTCCACCCTGGAGTCGAGCGCCGCGAGGCTGGCCGCCGAACGGCGCACGGAACGCGATCTCAAGCAGTTGGAGGCACTCCTCGTACGCCGTGAGGAGGCCTGGGAGTCGGGCGACGCGGAGGCCTTCGTGGCCTCCGACGCGACCTTCCACCTGGCGGTGGTGGCCGCGTCCCACAACGACGTCATGACGGCGATGCACGCGGACCTGGGCGAGGTGCTGCGCGACTGGCTGCGCGTGGACGTCGGCAAGGAGCTGACACCGGAGTCGTACATGGACCATGCCCTGCTCGTCGACGCGATCAGGGCGGGCGACGTGGAGGCGGCGGCCGCGGAGGCCGCGAGCTATCCCTTCCAGTGCCGGCCCGGCCCGCCGGGAGCCCGGGAGTAGGCACGGACACGGAGCGCCGGCCCGGCCCGCGGGGAGCAGGCGCGGACACAGGGCGCCGGCCCCGGGACGGGCGCGGAAGCCCGGGGCCGGCGGATCTCAGTCCTCGTGGGTGATCCAGACCGTGCGGATCTCCTTCCAGCAGCGGCCGGTCAGCCTGACGGTCGCCGCCGGTCCGACCTCGACCGGGGCGCTGTCGCTGTCGATGTCCCACCAGCGGGCGCATTCGACGTGCAGGGCGACGCGGTCGGTGCCCACATAGGGGTTGTGGCAGTACGCGACGGCCCGGGAGCCGGTGACGGTGATCCGGCACTCGGCGCCGAACGGCTGGGGCACGGCCGGCCGCCGCGCCCCCTCGTTCCGGGCGGCCCGCGGGGCCCCCTCGTTCACACCCTCCGCGCGAGGGTGTGACATCGCGTCGTGCGGAACGGCCAGTACCAGAGCGACAGCGGCGAACACCGGAACGAAGCGGCGGGACAGGCGCACAAGGGGACCTCCTCGGCCGTAAGGCTGCGGGGCGGGCGGTGCGTTCTCCCAGAGTGCCGTTCAGGGGGTCCCGCCCGCCCGGCCGACTGGGCCGAACGGGCGACGCCCCGCTCCCCGCGCGCTGCGGGAAACGGGGCGTCGGAACCGGGCGTAAGCGTTTACGCGCCGATGGCGTGCAGACCGCCGTCCACGTGGACGATCTCGCCCGTGGTCTTCGGGAACCAGTCGCTCAGCAGGGCGACGACGCCCTTGCCGGCCGGCTCCGGGTCCTTGAGGTCCCACTCCAGCGGGGCACGGGTGTCCCACACCGAGGCGAGCTCGCCGAAGCCCGGGATGGACTTGGCGGCCATGGAGCCGATCGGGCCCGCCGAGATGAGGTTGCAGCGGATGTTCTGCTTGCCCAGGTCGCGCGCCATGTAGCGGCTGGTGGCCTCCAGGGCGGCCTTGGCCGGGCCCATCCAGTCGTACTGCGGCCACGCGTACTGCGCGTCGAAGGTGAGACCGACGACGGAGCCGCCGTTCTGCATCAGCGGCAGGCAGGCCATCGTCAGCGACTTCAGGGAGAACGCCGAGACGTGCATGGCCGTGGCGACGGACTCGAACGGCGTGTTCAGGAAGTTGCCGCCGAGGGCGTCCTGCGGCGCGAAGCCGATGGAGTGCACGACGCCGTCGAGGCCGCCCAGCTCCTCGCCGACGACGTCGGCGAGACGCCCGAGGTGCTCCTCGTTGGTGACGTCCAGCTCGATGACCTTGGTGGGCTTCGGCAGCTTCCTGGCGATGCGCTCGGTCAGCGTGGGCCGCGGGAACGCGGTCAGGATGATCTCGGCACCCTGCTCCTGGGCCAGCTTGGCGGTGTGGAAGGCGATGGAGGACTCCATCAGCACACCGGTGATCAGGACGCGCTTGCCCTCAAGAATTCCGCTCATGGTGATCAGTGACCCATTCCCAGTCCGCCGTCAACCGGGATGACGGCTCCAGTGATGTACGAGGCGTCGTCCGAGGCGAGGAACCGCACCGTCGCGGCGATCTCCTCGGGCTGCGCGTAACGGCCCAGCGGCACCTGCGACACGATGTTGCCGCGCTGCTCCTCGGTGAGCGCCTGCGTCATGTCGGTGTCGACGAAGCCGGGTGCGACGACGTTGAAGGTGATGTTGCGCGAGCCGAGCTCGCGGGCGAGCGATCGCGCGAAGCCGACAAGGGCGGCCTTGGACGCGGCGTAGTTCGCCTGCCCCGCCGAGCCGAGCAGCCCGACGACCGAGGAGATCAGCACGACGCGGCCCTTCTTGGCCCGCAGCATGCCCCGGTTGGCGCGCTTGACCACGCGGAAGGTGCCGGTGAGGTTCGTGTCGATGACCGAGGTGAAGTCCTCCTCGGACATGCGCATCAGCAACTGGTCCTTGGTGACGCCGGCGTTGGCGATCAGGACCTCGACCGGGCCGTGCTCGGCCTCGATCTCCTTGTAGGCCTGCTCCACCTGCTCGGTGTCGGTGATGTCGCACTTGACCGCCAAGAAGCCGGCCGGCGGCTCACCGGAGCGGTACGTGATCGCGACCTTGTCGCCTGCGTCGGCGAATGCGCGGGCGATGGCGAGGCCGATGCCCCGGTTGCCTCCGGTGACGAGAACCGAGCGGCTCAACGGATCACCCTTTCGTTAGCGGACTGAAACCCCTGCAATACAGGCGCCTTCCCCGAAAACCTATCGGTCCGCCAGGCCTCCCAGAGAATCGGGCACCGACAGTGGGTTCGTGTCACTGCTGTCGGATCCCTACAGAAAGCCGGGGCTCCACGGCCTGAAGACGGACGCCTCGCGGCCGAAAGACGCGCCCGGTCACGGCAAAGGCGTGGCCGCCGGACCCGCCCGCGCGACATGATCGGACCCGACGGGCCACGACAGCAGGGAGACCTCGGTGCCTCATTCCATCGACGAAGCCTTCACGGCGCTACCGCTGCGCGCACTCGCCGACGCCGCGCTCGCGCGGGCGCGGGCGCTGGGCGCCGACCACGCGGACTTCCGGTTCGAGCGGGTGCGCAGCGCGTCCTGGCGGCTGCGCGACGCCAAGCCGGCCGGATCGTCGGACACCACGGACCTGGGGTACGCCGTACGGGTCGTGCACGGCGGGACCTGGGGGTTCGCGTCGGGCGTCGACCTGACGATGGACGCGGCCGCGAAGGTCGCCTCGCAGGCGGTGGCGATGGCCAAGCTGTCGGCCCAGGTGATCAAGGCGGCCGGGTCGGACGAGCGGGTGGAGCTGGCCCGGGAACCGGTGCACGCCGAGAGGACGTGGGTCTCGTCGTACGAGATCGACCCCTTCTCCGTGCCGGACGAGGACAAGGCGGGGCTGCTGGCCGACTGGAGCGCGCGGCTGCTGGCGGCCGAGGGCGTCAACCACGTCGACGCGTCCCTGCTGACCGTGCACGAGAACAAGTTCTACGCGGACACCGCCGGGACCGTGACCACGCAGCAGCGGGTGCGGCTCCACCCGCAGCTCACCGCGGTGGCCGTCGACGAGTCCAGCGGCGAGTTCGACTCGATGCGGACGATCGCGCCGCCGGCCGGGCGCGGCTGGGAGTACCTGCTGGGCACCGGCTGGGACTGGGACTCCGAGCTGGAGCGGATTCCCGTACTGCTCGCGGAGAAGATGCGGGCGCCGAGCGTCGAGGCGGGGCTGTACGACCTCGTCGTCGACCCGTCCAACCTGTGGCTGACCATCCACGAGTCCATCGGGCACGCCACCGAGCTGGACCGCGCGCTCGGCTACGAGGCGGCGTACGCCGGGACGTCCTTCGCCACCTTCGACCAGCTCGGCAAGCTCAGGTACGGCTCCGATCTGATGAACGTGACCGGTGACCGCACCGCCGAACACGGCCTCGCGACCATCGGGTACGACGACGAGGGCGTCGAGGGCCAGTCCTGGGACCTCGTGAAGGAGGGCACGCTCGTCGGGTACCAGCTCGACCGGCGGATCGCGAGCCTGACCGGCTTCGAGCGCTCCAACGGCTGCGCCTACGCCGACTCCCCCCGGCATGTTCCCGTGCAGCGGATGGCCAACGTGTCGCTGCGGCCGGACCCCGGCGGGCTGTCCACCGAGGACCTGATCGGAGGCGTCGACCGCGGCATCTACGTCGTCGGCGACCGCTCCTGGTCCATCGACATGCAGCGCTACAACTTCCAGTTCACCGGCCAGCGCTTCTTCAAGATCGAGAACGGCCGGATCACGGGCCAGCTCCGTGATGTCGCGTACCAGGCGACGACCACCGACTTCTGGGGCTCCATGGCCGCCGTGGGCGGCCCCCAGACGTACGTCCTCGGCGGTGCCTTCAACTGCGGCAAGGCCCAGCCCGGCCAGGTCGCCGCGGTGTCGCACGGCTGCCCTTCCGCCCTCTTCAAGGGTGTCAACATCCTCAACACCACGTCGGAGGCCGGTCGATGAGCGTTCAGCAGGGGAACGGCCGGGGGTCCGGGGGTCGCCTCCCGGGACAGCACAGTCTCAACACCACGTCGGAGGCCGGTCGATGAGTGCCCGTACGAACAAGCCGCACGAGATCGTCGAGCGCGCCCTCGAACTGTCCCGGGCCGACGGCTGTGTGGTGATCGCCGACGAGCAGTCCACCGCCAACCTCCGCTGGGCGGGCAACGCGCTCACCACGAACGGGGTCACGCGCGGCCGCACGCTCACCGTGATCGCCACCGTCGACGGCCGTGAGGGCACCTCGTCCGGGGTGGTCTCGCGCTCGGCCGTGACCGCCGACGAGCTGGAGCCCCTGGTACGGGCGGCCGAGGCGGCGGCGCGGGGTGCCGGGCCCGCCGAGGACGGCCGGGCGCTGGTGACGGGCGTACCGGGGTCCCCCGACTTCACGGACGCGCCCGCCGAGACCTCGTCCACCGTCTTCGCCGACTTCGCGCCGGCGCTCGGCGAGGCGTTCGCCCGCGCGCGTGCGGGCGGCCGTGAGCTGTACGGCTTCGCCAACCACGAGCTCGTCTCCAGCTACCTCGGTACGTCGACGGGCCTGCGGCTGCGGCACGACCAGCCGAACGGCACGCTGGAGGTCAACGCCAAGTCCCCGGACCGTACGCGTTCGGCCTGGGCGGGGCGCTCGACGCGGGACTTCAAGGACGTCGACCCGGCCACGATGGACGCGGAGCTGGCGGTACGGCTCGGCTGGGCCGAGCGGCGCGTCGAGCTGCCCGCCGGACGCTACGAGACCCTGCTGCCGCCGACCGCGGTCGCGGACCTGCTGATCTACCAGATGTGGTCGGCCGCCGCCCGGGACGCCGCCGAGGGCCGGACCGTCTTCAGCAAGCCCGGGGGCGGCACCCGGATCGGCGAGCGGCTCACCGAACTGCCGCTGACGCTGCGCAGCGACCCGAACGAGCCGGGCCTGGAGTCCGCTCCCTTCGTCCTCACGCACTCCTCGGGCGACGACGCCTCCGTGTTCGACAACGGGTTGCCGCTGAAGGCCACCGACTGGATCCGGGAGGGCGAGCTGCGGCATCTGTCCACCACCCGGCACAGCGCCGAGCTGACCGGGCTGCCGGTGACGCCGACGATCGGGAACCTCGTCCTCGACGGCGGCGAGGACCGTTCCCTGGAGGAGATGGTCGCCTCCACGGAGCGCGGTCTGCTGCTGACCTGCCTCTGGTACATCCGCGAGGTCGACCCGGCGACCCTGCTGCTGACCGGGCTGACCCGGGACGGCGTCTACCTCGTCGAGAACGGCGAGGTCGTCGGCGAGGTGAACAACTTCCGGTTCAACGAGTCGCCGGTGGGCCTGCTGGGGCGGGCCACGGAGGCGGGGCGGACGGAGAAGACGCTGCCCCGTGAATGGAGCGACTGGTTCACCAGGGCCGCGATGCCCGCCCTGCGGGTGCCGGACTTCAATATGAGCTCTGTCAGCCAGGGCGTATAACCTCGTACCTGATTCACGAGACCACTCAAGGAGATACGAGAACAGTGACGGACATCGTCGACGAGCTGAAGTGGCGGGGGCTGTTCTCCCTGTCCACCGACGAAGATGCTTTGCGCAAGGCGCTCGCGGACGGTCCCGTCACGTTCTATTGCGGCTTCGACCCGACCGCGCCGAGCCTGCACGTCGGTCACCTGGTGCAGGTGCTCACGATGCGCCGGCTCCAGCGGGCGGGGCTGCGGCCGCTCGCCCTGGTGGGCGGGGCGACGGGCCAGATCGGTGACCCCCGCCCGACGGCCGAGCGCACGCTGAACGACCCGGAGACGGTCGCGAACTGGGTGACGCGCCTGCGTTCGCAGATCGAGCCGTTCCTGTCCTTCGAGGGCGAGAACGCCGCGGTCATGGTGAACAACCTCGACTGGACGGCCGGCCTGTCGGCCATCGAGTTCCTGCGGGACATCGGCAAGCACTTCCGCGTCAACAAGATGCTCACCAAGGACTCCGTGGCCCGTCGCCTGGAGTCCGCGGAAGGCATCAGCTACACGGAGTTCAGCTACCAGCTGCTCCAGGGCATGGACTTCCTGGAGCTGTACCGGCGCCACGGCTGCACCCTTCAGCAGGGCGGCAGCGACCAGTGGGGCAACCTCACGGCGGGCCTGGACCTGATCCACCGCCTGGAGCCCGGGGCCCAGGTGCACGCGCTGGCGACGCCGCTGATGGTCAAGGCGGACGGCACCAAGTTCGGCAAGACCGAGGGCGGTGCCGTCTGGCTCGACCCCGAGATGACGACGCCGTACGCGTTCTACCAGTTCTGGCTGAACGTGGACGACCGGGACGTCTCGACGTACATGCGCATCCTGTCCTTCAGGTCCACCGAGGAGCTGGAGGAGCTGGAGAAGCAGACCGAGGAGCGCCCGCAGGCACGTGCCGCCCAGCGCGCGCTGGCCGAGGAGCTGACGACGCTGGTGCACGGCGCCGACCAGACGGCCGCCGTGATCGCCGCGTCCAAGGCCCTCTTCGGGCAGGGCGAGCTGACCGACCTCGACGAGCGGACGCTCGCCGCGGCCCTGTCCGAGGTGCCGCACATCCAGGTCGCCGAGGCGGGTCTCGTGGTGGACCTCTTCGCGGAGGTCGGCCTGGTGGCCAGCAAGTCCGCCGCGCGCCGCACGGTCAAGGAGGGCGGCGCGTACGTGAACAACGTGAAGGTCGCCGCCGAGGACGCGGTGCCGGCCGCGGAGGACCTGCTGCACGGGCGCTGGCTCGTGCTGCGCCGGGGCAAGAAGAGCCTGGCCGCGGTCGAGGTCACGGGCGGCTGAGGCCTACCGCGTCACCCGTGGACGTGGACGAAGGGGCAGCTCCTGGCGGAGCTGCCCCTTCGTCGTAGCGCCGTTTCCGGGAGGGCCGGGAGGGCGGGCCGGGCCGGGAGGGTGGCCGGTGTCCGTCTCAGGTCTTGACCTTGTCGCCCCGCAGGGCCATGTAGAGCATGTCGCCGAGGAAGACGAGCACGATCGCGGCGGCCAGCTGCAGCGCGTGCCGTCCCCAGTCGATGCCCCTGGTCTCGGCGATGCCGATGCCCCGGGCGATCGCGTTGCCGACGATCGCTCCGAGGATGCCGAAGATGGTGGTCAGCCAGAGAGGGCTGTGCTGCTTCCCCGGAATGATCGCCTTGGCGATCAGGCCCAGCACGAACCCGACGATGATCGCCCACAACCAGCCCATGTCCGCCTCCTCGTACCGCTCCACCGCTCCCCGTGAGCGGTACCGCCAGTCTCTGGCTGTCCTCCATACGGCGCATGTCGGGCGGAGCCGTACGCGCTACGGCGCACCGTGTCCCGCCCGGACGGGACATGCCCCGGTCTCGAAGGCGGCGCAGACGCGGCGTACCGTGGAAGCAGTCCGGGCCCGCTTCCTCGACGGGTCCGTGCCGGGTACGGACCGGGGAGCGTCCGACACAGGCAGGTGGTGGAGTGTGATCAGGAAGCAGAGCAACGTCCAGGTCTTCCGGATCACGGGAGCCAGACAGAGCCTGGACGACGACGTGCGCGGCCGGCAGCGCCGCTATGTCATCTCGATGTCCGTCCGCACGGTGGCGGTGATCCTGGCGGCCGTCCTGTGGAACGTCGAGCGGCCCGTCGCTCTGGTCGCTCTGGTCCTCGGAATTCTCCTCCCGTACGTCGCGGTGGTCATCGCCAACGCCGGACGCGAGAACGCGCCCTCGCTCCCCTCGACGTTCGTCACCGCTCCGCCGCGTCCGATGATCGCGCCGCCCCGGCCGGACGACTCCGGGAAGCCGTTCCCCGAGGATGCCGCGAGCGGTCCCGAGGCGCGTTCGGGAGCCGAGCCGCACGACTCGGACTGAGTTCGGACCGGAGCCGAACCGCGGGTGAACTCGCCCCGGTACAAGGCTGGTTCGGCTCCGGACGGACGTCGACGCATTCGCCGAAAACGGAATATCCGCTTGCGGGCAAGCTCAAGAAAAGCTCAGATCAATCATGTTGTTCCGGTGCCGGTCGGCGGGTTACCCGTGACATACTTCGTACGCGCTCCGCATCCCCCGTCGGAGCGACGGACCGACGCCGGGCAGCTCCCCCCGTGGCTGCTCGGCGTCGCCTTTGTCAGCCCTCGGAGCCCCCGCTCGCGGACCGTCCGCCCACCGCGCGCGGCGCGTGCCGCGAAGCCTCGGCTAGGGTCGGCAGGGTGATCTCGAACGCCCCCGGCTCCGGTCCCGTCTCCCCCGTCTGCTCGGCCAAGGCCTGCCGTGCGGACGCCGTGTGGGTGCTCGCCTGGAACAACCCGAAGCTGCACACGCCCGAGCGCCGCAAGACCTGGCTGGCGTGCGAGGAGCACCGCGAGCACCTGTCGTCGTTCCTCGGGGTGCGCGGGTTCCTGAAGGACGTCGTGCCCCTCGACGAGTGGGAGGCCTCCCGGCCCGCGGAGCGCGGGGAGGAATAGCCGCTGCCGTCAGCCGCCGATCGCCGACATCGGGCGGTCGGGCTGTATGAACGACGGGTCGTCCAGGCCCGCCCCCGCCTTCTTGCCCCACATCGCGGCGCGCCAGACGCGGGCGATCTCCTCGTCGGGGGCGCCCGAGCGCAGCGCGGCGCGCAGATCGGTCTCCTCGGTCGCGAAGAGACAGGTGCGCACCTGTCCGTCGGCGGTGAGGCGGGTGCGGTCGCAGGCCGAGCAGAACGGGCGGGTGACCGAGGCGATCACGCCGACGCGCTGCGGGCCGCCGTCGACGATCCAGCGCTCGGCGGGTGCGGAACCCCGCTCGCCGGCGCCTTCCTCGGTGAGCTCGAAGCGGGTGCGCAGCGAGGCCAGGATGTCCCCGGCGGTGACCATGCCGTCGCGCTTCCAGCCGTGCTGGGCGTCCAGGGGCATCTGCTCGATGAAGCGGAGTTCGTAGTCGTGCTCCACGGCCCAGGCCAGCAGGTCCGGGGCTTCGTCGGCGTTCAGGCCCGGCATGAGGACCGAGTTGACCTTGACGGGGGTCAGGCCGGCGCCACGGGCGGCTTCGAGGCCCTCGATGACGTCTTTGTGGCGGTCACGGCGGGTGAGGGTCTTGAAGACGTCGGGGCGCAGGGTGTCCAGCGAGACGTTCACCCGGTCCAGGCCCGCGGCTTTCAGGGCGGCCGCGGTGCGCTTGAGGCCGATGCCGTTGGTCGTGAGGGACATCTGGGGGCGGGGAGCGAGGGCCGCGACCCGCTCGACGATGCCGACGAGGCCGGGGCGCAGCAGGGGCTCGCCTCCGGTGAAACGGACCTCTTCGATGCCGAGGCCGGTGACCGCGATCTCTATCAGGCGGACGATCTCGTCGTCGGTGAGCAGGTCGGGCTTGGCGAGCCACTGCAGGCCCTCTTCGGGCATGCAGTACGTGCAGCGGAGGTTGCACCGGTCCGTCAGCGAGACACGCAGGTCGGTGGCCACCCGGCCGTAGGTGTCGATGAGCACGTGGGCCCCCTCCCTCGACGCCGAACACATTTCCCGGACACCTGTGAGCCTACGTGACGGGACTGACGACGACAGTGGCCCGATCCCACGAGACGCGGCGCGGGCCCGTCGTAGGGACCTACCAGTGGTGATCCACCGGTGGCCCACGGCGGGCCCGCGCGATGCCGGTGTCCGGGCGGTGGCTAGTGCGCTCCGGTGCCGGTGAGGGAGCGGACCTCCAGCTCGGCGTACTTGCCGGCGTCCGGCTCCTCCTTGGACAGGGTGGTCCCGAGCCAGCCCAGCAGGAAGCCGACCGGGATGGAGATGAGGCCCGGGTTCTCCAGCGGGAACCAGTGGAAGTCGACGTCCGGGAACATCGAGGTGGGCTTGCCCGAGACGACCGGGGAGAACAGCACCAGGCCGACCGCGGTGACCAGGCCGCCGTAGATCGACCAGAGCGCGCCCGACGTGGTGAACCTCTTCCAGAAGAGGCTGTAGAGGATCGTCGGCAGGTTGGCGGAGGCCGCGACCGCGAAGGCGAGGGCGACCAGGCCGGCGACGTTGAGGTCGCGGGCGAGGGCGCCGAGCAGGATGGACACGGCGCCGATGCCGACCGTCGCGTACCGGGCGGCCTTCATCTCCTCCTTCTCCGACGCCTGCCCCTTCTTGATCACGTTCGCGTAGATGTCGTGCGCGAAGGAGGAGGACGAGGCGAGCGTCAGTCCCGCGACGACCGCGAGGATCGTGGCGAAGGCGACGGCGGAGATGGTGGCGAGCAGGATCGCGCCCCAGCTGGAGTCCACGCCGCCGAGGTGCAGGGCGAGCAGGGGTGCCGCCGTGTTGCCCGCCTTGTTGGAGGCGATGATCTCGTCCGGCTTGATCAGCGCGGCGGCGCCGAAACCGAGGGCGAGGGTCATCAGGTAGAAGGCGCCGATGAGGCCGATCGCCCAGTTGACCGACTTCCGCGCGGTCTTGGCGGTGGGCACGGTGTAGAAACGGATCAGGATGTGCGGCAGGCCCGCGGTGCCGAGGACCAGCGCCATGCCCAGCGAGATGAAGTCCAGCTTCGTGGTGGAGGTGGCGCCGTACTTGAGCCCCGGTTCCAGGAAGGGTGTGCCCTTGCCGCTGTTCTCGGCGGCGCTGCCGAGCAGGTCGGAGATGTTGAAGTGGAACTTCAGCAGGACCAGGAAGGTGAGCAGGAGGGCGCCTGCGATGAGCAGGACCGCCTTGACCATCTGCACCCAGGTGGTGCCCTTCATGCCGCCGATGGTGACGTACACGATCATCAGGACGCCGACGAGCGCGACGATGCCGATCTTGCCGCCGTCGCTGGTGATGCCGAGGAGCAGGGAGACGAGGACGCCCGCGCCCGCCATCTGGGCCAGCAGGTAGAAGATCGACACGACGATGGTGGAGGTGCCGGCGGCGGTGCGGACCGGGCGCTGGCGCATGCGGTAGGCGAGGACGTCGCCCATCGTGTAGCGGCCGGAGTTGCGCAGGGGTTCGGCGACCAGGAGCAGGGCGACGAGCCAGGCGACCAGGAAGCCGATGGAGTAGAGGAAGCCGTCGTAGCCGAAGAGGGCGATCGCGCCGGCGATGCCGAGGAAGGACGCGGCGGACATGTAGTCGCCGGAGACGGCGAGTCCGTTCTGGAAACCGGTGAACTGGCGTCCGCCCGCGTAGAAGTCGGCGGCGTCCTTGGTCTGGCGGCCGGCCCAGACGGTGATGACGAGGGTCGCGGCGACGAACACCGCGAACAGGGTGATGATCAGCGGGCGGTGCTCGCTCGCCTCGCCCGCGGCCAGCACGGTCGTGTGCGCGGTGGTCTGTACGGGGCTCATGCGCCGCCCTCCATCCGGGACTTGATGGCGTCGGCCTTGGGGTCCAGTTGAGCGGCCGCGTGCCGGGAGTACCACCAGGCGATCAGGAACGTGGTGAGGAACTGGGCGAGTCCGAGCACCAGGGCGACGTTGACGTTGCCGAACAGCTTGGTGCCCATGAAGTCGCCCGCGTAGTTCGAGAGCAGCACGTACAGCAGGTACCAGAGGATGAATCCGACGGTCAGCGGGAAGGCGAAGGAGCGGTGGGAGCTGCGGAGTTCACCGAATTCGGCGCTCTCCTGCATCTCGACGAACTGTTCTGTGGACGGGAGCTGGGCTCCGGCCCGCGCGGGTGGTGGTGCGTCGGTGGCCACGGTGTCTCCTCGCGTTGCGGGTGCGGTTACGACGGTGGGCGGGGGCAGGTCGGGGCCCTCGGACGGGGACCGTTCGGGCAGGGACATGGGACTTCGACCTCACATCGGCATGCGTCACGTGACGGACCGCTGTCGGACTCGTCCTTTCCGTGATCGGAGCGGGGGGCTCGATCGTCCACGGGCTCCCTGCCCAAGGTCACGGCGCCACGCGTGGACCGGTTCAACTCGCCCCGCTTCTTTCCGAAGTCGTCGCCGCAAGTCATTGCTGGCCCGGTCGGCGGGGGGATAGCTTCGGCCTGCACTGTTCCGTCATGTACCTGCCCGAGCACCATCCGTGTTCGGGCAGCTCCGTTCTCCGGATGATGTGGAGATCCCATGGCTCATCTGCGTTCCCGACACCGTCTCGCACTCGCCGTGCCGGTCGTCCTGTCGCTCACCGCCTCGCTCGGCTTCCTGCCGGGCGTCGCGACGGCCACACCTCTCACCACGCCCGCCGTGACGACCGCGGACGGCCCGAACCTCTCGTACGTGGTCAACACGACGACGGACCACCGCACGATCGCGTCGGTGAAGAAGGCGATCGCGGCGGCCGGCGGCAGTGTCGTGATCGCGTACGAGCAGATCGGCGTGATCGTCGTCCACTCCGCGAACCCGGACTTCGGCACGCAGATCCGGACCGTGCGCGGAGTGCAGTCGGCCGGTGCCACCCGCACCTCGCCGCTGAAGGCCGCGGGCACGACGGACGAGGGCGCGGCGCAGGTGCTGTCCGCCGCCGAGGCCGCCAAGGTCACGAAGAGCGCCGACGCGGGCCAGGAGCCCCTCGAGGCCGACCAGTGGGACCTGCGCGCGATAGGCGCCGACAAGGCCGCCGCGATCAACCCGGGCAGCAAGAAGGTGACCGTCGCGGTGATCGACGTCGGCGTCGACGACACGCACCCCGACATCGCGCCGAACTTCTCCGCCTCGCAGTCCGCGAACTGCGTGGGCGGCAAGCCGGACACGACGTACGGTTCCTGGCGCCCGGCGGACGCCGACCACTATCACGGCACGCATGTCGCGGGAGAGATCGCGGCGGCCCGCAACGGCGTGGGCGTCGCGGGTGTCGCGCCGGGCGTGAAGGTCTCCGGCATCACCGTCGCCGAGCCCGACTCCACCCAGCTGTTCTTCCCGGAGAGCGTCGTGTGCGCCTTCGTGTTCGCCGCCGACCACGGCGTCGAGATCACCAACAACAGCTACTACGTGGACCCGTGGCTGTACAACTGCCTCGACGACCCCGACCAGAAGGCCATCGTCGACGCCGTCAACCGCGCCCAGCTGTACGCGCAGAGGAAGGGCACGCTGAACGTCGCCGCGGCGGGCAACTCCAACGACGACCTCGACTCGGACGCGCTCACCGACGCGTCCAGCCCCGACGACTCGACCGCCACGACACGCACGGTCGACCCGCACAAGTGCTTCGACATCCCGACCCAGTTGCCCGGTGTCGTCACCGTCGCCTCGACCGGCTTCAAGGGCGCCAAGTCGTACTTCTCCAGCTACGGCGACGGCGTCATCGACGTCGCGGCACCCGGCGGCGACCGCTACCAGATCCCGGACACGCCGTCGCAGAACGGCCGCATCCTGTCCACGATGCCGAACAACCAGTACGCCTACCTCCAGGGCACCTCGATGGCGACTCCGCACGTCGCCGGCGTGGCCGCGCTCCTGAAGTCCAAGTACCCCTGGGCCACGCCCGCTCAGCTCCAGCTCCTCCTCAAGGTCCAGGCGGACAACCCGGGTTGCCCGGCCGAGCCGTACGACGGGAACGGCGACGGCGTCGTCGACGCGACCTGCGTGGGCGGCAAGCACGTGAACGGCTTCTACGGAGCCGGGATCGTCAACGCCCTGCGGGCCGTCAAGTAGCGCCCGCCGAAACCCTTCGTGGCCCCGGCGCCGCCCTGTGCGGCGGCCGGGGCCACGCCGTCGGGGCCGCCTCCCGTGTTGATCGCGTCCACACCGCATAGTGCCGGTATGACGCATGCACCGATGGCCGCTGTGTGGGAAGAGCTGGGCGGAGATCCGGCACTGCTCCCCGGGGTTTCGACCGTGGTGCGGGCGGGGGCGCTGGAAGCCGCCCTGCCCGTACGTGAGTTGGCGCGCGCCTGCGTGGGCGCCTGCGCGCTGGCGGCCGCCGAGCTGGGGGCCCGGCGGGCCGGGCTCGCGCGGGTGCCGCGGGTGAGCGTGGACGACGGCGCCGTCGCCACGGCCTTCGTCAGCGAGCGGCATCTGCGGATCGACGGGCGCGTTCCCGTGAACTTCGCCCCGCTGTCCCGGTTCTGGCGGACGGCGGACGGCTGGGTGCGGACGCACGCGAACTATCCGCATCACCGGGCCAGGCTGCTGGACGCGCTGGGCGCGCCGGACGACGCGAGCGCCGAGGACGTGGCCGCGCTGCTCGCCGAGCGGTCCGCGCGGGAGATCGAGGAGAGCGTGTACGACGCCGGCGGGCTCGCCGTCGCGCTGCGCACGCCCAAGGAGTGGGCGGCGCACGATCAGGGCCTCGCCCTGGCCCGGCGGCCGCTGATCGAGCGAGGCGGGACGGCCGGACGGGACGACGGGACGGCCGCACGGCAGCGTGTCCTCGCCCCGCTGTCCGGCGGCGGCCCGCTGCTGCCCGCCGCCGGGGTGCGCGTCCTGGATCTGACCCGGGTCATCGCGGGCCCGGTCGCCACCCGCACGCTGGCCCTGCTGGGCGCCGACGTGCTGCGGGTGGACGCGCCGCGGCTGCCCGAGGACCCGGACGCGCACGCGGACACGGGCTTCGGAAAGCGCTCGACGCTGCTGGACCTGGCGGCCGACCGCCGCGCCCTCGATGAGCTGCTGGCGTCGGCGGACGTGGTCGTCACCGGGTACCGGCCCGGCGCGCTGGACCGCTTCGGCCTCTCCCCCGAGGCGCTGGCCGAGCGCGACCCGGGCCTGGTGGTGGCTCAGGTGTCGGCGTGGGGGGCGTACGGGCCCTGGGGCGGCCGGCGGGGATTCGACAGCCTGGTGCAGGTGGCCACCGGGATCGCGGTGACCGAGGGGTCGCCGGAGCGGCCGGGCGCGCTGCCTGCGCAGGCCCTCGACCACGGCACCGGGTATCTGCTGGCGGCGGCCGTCCTGCGCGCGCTGACCGAGCGGGCGGAGCGGGGCCACGGGTGCGTCGTACGACTGGCGCTGGCGCGCACGGCGATGTGGCTGACGGACGGGATCGGGCGGGAGGAGGGGCCCGGCGCGCCGGCGGACCTCTCGGTGGCGGAACCGTACGACCGTCCCGACGCCTGGCTGTCGGAGCGGGCCGGCCCCGTCGGCCTCCTCGGACACGCCCTGCCCCCGGTCTCCTTCGCGGGCGGGCCCACCGACTGGTCACGTCCCCCGGGCCGCTGGGGGACGGACCCGGCCCGCTGGACCTGAGGGACCGCGGCGCCGGGCGGAGCATCCGCCCGGCGCACGTTCCCGTGCGGGTCAGGCCGTGACGAGAACCTTCAGGGCGGTCCGTTCGTCCATCGCCTTGTAGCCCTCGGGCACGCGGTCCAGGCCGACGGTCATGTCGAAGACCGGCGAGGGGTCGACGGTGCCGTCGAGGACGTCGGGCAGCAGTTCGGGGATGTACGCGCGCACCGGGGCGACCCCGCCGCGCAGGGCGATGTTCCGGTCGAACATGACGCCCAGGTCGAGGCCCGTACCGCTGCCGTGGGGCACTCCGACGAAGCCGATGGCGCCGCCGTCGCGGGTGATGTTCACCGCCGTGCTCATGGACTGCTCGGTGCCGACCGCCTCGACGACGCACATCGCGCCCTGGCCCCGGGTCAGCTCGCGGACGGCCGCGACGGCCGCTTCGCCGCGCTCGGCGACGACGTCCGTGGCGCCGAAGCGGCGCGCGATGTCGGTACGGACCTGGTGACGGCCGAGCGCGATGATCCGCTCCGCGCCGAGCCGCTTGGCGGCGAGGACGGCGCACAGTCCGACGGCCCCGTCACCCACGACGGCGACGGTCGAGCCCTTGCGGACACCGGCGCCGAGGGCCGCGTGGTGACCGGTGCCGAGGACGTCGGAGAGCGTCAGCAGCGCGGTCAGCAGGTGGTCGTCGGAGGCCGCTTCCTTGGGGAGCTGTACGAGGGTGCCGTCGGCGAAGGGGACGCGCACGGCCTCGCCCTGGCCGCCGTCGTAGCCGACGGAACCCCAGAAGCCGCCGTGCACGCACGAGGTGGTGAGTCCGTCCCGGCAGTAGTCGCACACGCCGTCGGACCACATGAACGGGGCGACGACGAGGTCGCCGCGCCGGACGCCGGTGACCTCGGAGCCCGTCTCCTCGACGACGCCGAGGAACTCGTGCCCGATCCGCTGGCCCGGCTGCCGGGCCGCCTCGCCGCGGTACGCCCACAGGTCGCTGCCGCAGATGCAGGAACGCAGCACCCGCACGATCGCGTCGGTGGGCAGCTGCACCATGGGCTCCGGCACCTCCTCCACACGCATGTCGTACGGGGCGTGGATGGTGGTGGCGCGCATGGCGAGGATCCTTCTCGTTGCGGAGCGTGGGTGAGATGCGCTCAGGGGGTGGTTGAGCGCATCTCACCGTACGCCGCCACGCGCGCGGGACGCGCGGCGAGGGGGCCCAGCACGCCTCGGACCAGCAGGAACTGGGCCGCGATGTACGTGAGCATGATCCAGAAGGCCGCCTTCGGAAGCTGCGGCCAGTCGGCGACACCGGTGGCGATCAGGGTGTCCGAGAGCATGAAGAGGGCGCCGCCGAGCGCCGCGGGCGGCCCGAGGCGCGTGGCCCCGTACGCCATCGCGGTCAGCAGCAGGCTGTACCCGGCGACGGGGACGCGCAGGCCGGCCGGCAGACCGGGCCACAGCAGGACGACGAGGGCGACGAGAACGGTGGCGTACGCGCCGACGAGCCGCAGGTCCCGCACGCGTGCCGTCCGGCGGAAGAGCACGAGGTAGCACACGTGCCCCGCCGCGAAGGAGGCCATGCCGGCCAGGAAGGCGGGGTCGGCGTCGGACATGAGCGCCAGGTCGCCGCACCAGCCGAGGAGCAGGGCCGCGAGGAGCAGCCGGGGCGCGCCGCGCACACCGGCGTACGCGGCGAGCAGCGGCATCAGGAGCGGCTTGGCGATCCGGTGCCCGGGGTCGAATCCGGCGAGCAGCGAGAGGAGGTCGACGGCCGCCGCCAGCGCGAAGCAGACGAGCAGGACGCGTGCGGTACGGGGGCTCACGCGACGGGTTCCGCAGCCGGGGCCTGGACGGGGGCCTGGGCCGGGGCGGTGGCCGGCGGCGCGGGCTGCCAGCCGGGGCCGCCGAGGAGCCGTCCGGCGCGCTCGCGCCAGTTCGCCGCCGCCCGCACGTCGCGGGCGATGGCGGTGTACTCGTGGGTGGCCACGCGCAGCGGGTTGTACGTGGAGATGTTCTTGGTGAGCCCGTAGACGGGCCGTTCGGTCTCCGCGACGAACGATCCGAAGAGCCGGTCCCAGACGATGAGGATGCCGCCGAAGTTGCGGTCCAGGTAGCCGCCCTGGGAGGCGTGGTGGACGCGGTGGTGGGAGGGCGTGTTGAGGGCGAACTCGAACCAGCGGGGCATCTTGTCGATGCGCTCGGTGTGGATCCAGAACTGGTAGACCAGACTCACCGACGAGCAGAACGCGAGCGCGGCCGGGTGCACCCCGAGCGCGATCATCGGGAGGTAGAAGGGCCACGACGTCCAGCCCGTCCAGGGCTGGCGCAGGGCGGTGGTGAGGTTGAACTTCCGGCTGGAGTGGTGCACGACGTGGCAGGCCCACAGGAGGCGGATCACGTGGTGGCCGCGGTGGGACCAGTAGTAGAAGAAGTCCTGCGCGAGCAGCATCAGCGGGATCGTCCACCACAGGACGGGCACCCGCAGCGGCGTCAGCGCGTAGACCGCGCTGTAGACGGCGACGATCGGGAACTTCCACAGGAAGTCGAAGAAGAGACTGCCGAGTCCCATGCCGAGGCTCGTCGCGGCGTCCTTCGTCTCGTACCCCGCGGCGTCCTCGTCCGGATGGATCCGGACGCTGATCATCTCGATCACGGCGAGGAGGACGAAGGCGGGTATCGACCAGAGCACGACATCGGGCAGGTTCGGCATGGGTGAACCGTAGATGCGCTGGTCGGCCGCGTACAGAGGCTGTTACCAACAAGTATTACCGGCGGTACGCGCTTACTTCTCGGCCATCTCCGCCAAGAGCCACGGGTTCACCACACGCGCACCGAGCCTCCTCTCGCGAACACCGGGCTCGTCGCGTCGGCGGGCGGGGTGTCCAGCGGTTCGGCGATCTCGGCCACCGTGGGACCGGCCTTGGCGGCGATCTCGTCGAGGTACGCCAGGTCGAAGCCGTAGACGCGGGCCGCGTTGCCGCCGACCATGGCGGCGATCTCGGTGCGCGGCAGGCCCGCGTAGGCGATGCGCAGGCCCTCGCGGGTGTAGGGATGGGTGCCTTCGTCGTGCGGGTAGTCGCTGCCCCACATGATCTTGTCGAGGCCGATGCGGTCGCGCAGCGGCACCTCGTGGGGGCGCATGAAGCTGGCGCCGACGAAGCAGTTCTCGCGCCAGACCTCGGAGGGGCGCTCGCCCATCGTCGCGGCCAGCCCCGCGCCGAACTTCGACTCGGCCGTCGACGCCCTGCCCGCCGCCGCGACCAGCCGCCCGTGGTAGTAGTCCAGCATGTCGAGCACTCCGGGGATCCAGCCCGATCCCTGCTCGGTCAGCACCAGTCTCAGGCCGGGGTGCCGGCGGAACGCGCCGCCGAACACCAGGTGCCACAGCGCCCGGTGCGAGAACCAGGTCGTCTCCACCATGAAGACCGCGCGGGCCGCCGGTTCGTCCCCGAGCGGCGGCGAGGCGGAGCCCGCGTGGTGGTTCACCGGGACACCCAGCTCGGCGCAGGCGGCCCAGATCGGGTCGTACGCCACCGAGTACAGCTCCGGCAGACCCGAACCCGGGGGTGTACCGGGCAGCAGCAGCCCGCCCCTCAGGCCCGCGCCCGCCGAGCGGTGGATCTCCTCGACCGCCGCGTCGACGTCGTTCAGGAGGATCTGGAAGACGCCCGCGCGCCGGCCGGGCGCCGCCGCGCAGAAGTCGGCGAGCCAGCGGTTGTGGGCCCGCAGCCCCGCCCAGCGCCGCTCGAACTCCGTCGCCGTCGGGGCCGGTGCCATGAGGGAGGCCGACGGGAAGAACGGCGGGATGGTGTTCGGGAAGACCACCTCCGCGACGATGCCGTCCTCCTCCAGCTCCGCGAGGCGCCGCCCGGAGTTCCAGTTCCGGTCGGCGGTGTCGGCGAGCAGGTCCTCGTACGGGTTGACGTAGTCGGCCGCCCAGGCGTCGAAGTCGTCGTGGTACCGGCGCTCCAGGTACGGCTTGTAGTCGAGGAGGTCGGCGCCCGCGTGGCAGTCGGCGGAGATGACCGTGTAGCGCTCCTCGGCACCGGCGCGGTCTCCGGCGCTCGCGCGGTCCACGGCGGTCACTCGCTCCCCGGCGCTCACGGGCTCACTCCCAGTACGGGGAAGTCGTGGTCCGTCAGCCAGTGGCGGCCCACCTCGCGCGAGCGCGCCCAGGACGCCTCGACCGCCGACTGGTCCTCGTCCTGGCCCAGTTCGGCCGGGGTCGGGCCGATCCGCCGGGCGATCGGGGCCAGTCCGGCGGTGTCGAAGCCGAACACCTCGGCCGCCGAGAGGCCGAGCATGCGGCGGGTCTCCGCCACGGGGATGTCGTGGAAGGTCCTGGCCAGCCACGCCCGGGTGTCGGGCCAGGTGCCCTCGGGGTGCGGGAAGTCGCTGCCCCACAGGATGTTGTCGACGCCGATCTCGTAGCGCTGGGCGAGTTCGCGGCGCTTGGTGTTGGTGGCGCAGACGAAGACCTGCCGGTCCAGGTACTCGTGCGGGGGCCGCTTCAGCTCCGCGAAGGGCGACAGCTTCTTGCCGCCGTGCGCGCCGAGGTAGAGACGGTCCATGAACCACAGCAGGTTGGGCAGCCACCAGCAGCCCGACTCGGCGACGCCGAACCGGAGCCCGGGGTGCCGCTCGAAGGCTCCCGACCAGAGCAGGAACCACAGGGGGCGGGCGGGCCACCAGGTCACCTCGGAGACGTAGATCCCCAGGTGGTCGCCGTACTCGTGGCGCGGCGCCGCGCCGGAGTGGGTGAGCACGGGCATCGCGCACTCGGCGGCCGCCGCCCACACGGGGTCGTAACGGCGGTCGTGGTAGGGCTCCTTGTCGACCCACATGGAGGGGATCATCAGGGCGCCGAGGCCCGACTCCTTGGCGCGGTACACCTCGGCGACGACTTCGCCCGTCTCCCCGGTGACCGGCAGCAGGGCGACCCCGCAGTGCCGTTCGGGGTGTTCGGAGACGAAGTCGGCGAGCCAGCGGTTGTGCGCCTGCGCGCCCGCCATGCCGAGTTCGGGGTCCTGGTCCCCGGAGAGGCCGAGGCCCACGCCGAAGGGGGCCGCGGTGCGGCTGTCCACGGCGTCCGCGTCGGGGAAGACGACCTCGGCCGCCACCCCGTCGCCGTCCAGTTCCTTCAGGCGCTGGGCGGTGTCCCAACCGCCGCGCAGGCCTTCCTCGTTGTCCTGGAACCACTTGTCGGCGAACGCCTCGTTGCGGATGCCGAGGCGGTTCATCTCCTCACGGCGCCGGCCCTGGCCCGCGAGGAACTCGTCGAAGTCCCGGTGGAACCGGGAGTCCAGATAGGGCCGGTACTCCTCGGTGGGGAGTCCGGCGTGGCAGTCGGAGGAGATGATCAGATACGGGTCCTGCTCGGTCACCGCGCCCCCTCAGTCGAGGATGAAACTTTCCAGGTACGACGGATTCGCCCGGTCGAGCATCGACCGCGACCGCGCCCGGATCTGCCGGTCGCTGTGCTCGCTCTCGGGCAGCAGCCAGAAGCGGCTCTCGCGGATCCCCTCCGCGACGAGGTCGGCGACCTCCTCGACAGGGGTGAACCGCACCTCGTGGCCCGCCTCGTTCATCGCGGCCTCCCACTGGGCGAGGCTGCGGTACGGGGTCCTGCGGGGCCGCTCCTTCGCGTACCGCGCGGGCCGGTTGCGGTGCGACTCCCACAGACCCGTACGGAGCATGTGCGGCCCGGGGAACAGCACGGAGGCGCCCACGCGCGCGTGCTCCGCCCTCAGATGCGCGTACAGCGACTCGGTCATCGTCACCACGGCCGCCTTGGTGACGGCGTACACGGAGGCGGTGGGCAGCGGGGCGATCCCGCCGTCGCCGGACGAGGTGTTGACGACGTGGCCGGGCTCGCCCCCGGCGAGCATCCGGGGCACGAACGCCTGGACGCCGTGGAAGACGCCCCACACGTTGACGGCGAAGGCCCACTTCCAGTCGTTCGGGTCGTGCTCCCACATCCGGCCCTCGGCGCCGGAGCCGACACCGGCGTTGTTGCACAGCACGTGCACCGCGCCGAACGTGGCGTACACGTCCTCGGCGAGCTCGAGGACCTCGGAGCGCTCCGCGACGTCCACCACCCGCGCCCGGACGTCGGCGCCGTCCTCGCGCAGCTCCCCGGCGGCCTTCTCCAGCGCGCCCTCCTCGACGTCGGCGAGGACCACCTTCAGTCCGTCCGCCGCGAACCGCCGGGCCATGGCGAGCCCGATGCCGCTCGCCGCGCCGGTGACCACGGCGACCTGCCCCGCGCGCAGTTCCATCAGACGCTCCCCTCGGGCGGCCCGTCGAGGATCTGCCGCGGATCGTCGTAGCGCTGGTGGATGTACGGCAACAGGGCCCGCGCGCTGACGCGTTCGGCGACCCTGCCCCTCTGGTCGGTGGTCTTCTCGCCGATGGTGATCTCCAGCAGCCTGCGTACGGGCAGATCGGCGACCGGGTCGTACATCGACTCGCGCAGGACGACGTCCCCGGTGACGCGCTCCAGCCTGCGGACCTTCTCGTTGCGCACGCAGTGCACGAGGACCGGGTCGGCGTCGAAGCCCGAACCGTCCACCGCGGGAAGGAACTTGAAGTAGAAGTCGGTCTTCTGGGAGGGCTCGGGCAGCGGCAGGGCCCCGCTGACCGCGCCGCGCACCTCGACGAAGGCGATGCCGTGCCGGGCGAGCACGCCGCGCACGACGAGACCGTCGCGCTCCACCGTCACCTCGCCGAGCTTCTTGGGCTCCCCGAAGACCTCACGGCCACCGGTCAGGGCCCGCTCGTGGGTCATCGGCATGACGAGCGGATACCAGCCCTCGACGTCGTCGTGCGCGGCCGCCACGGCGAACGAGCCCGCGCCCAGCGGATATCCGGGCAGATCGACCTTGCTGACGCCGACCCGCACCAGGGGCCTCGCGGTGGGCTTCAGCGGCGGGGGCAGGACCGCCGCGACCGCGTCCGGGTCGCTCTCCCAGACGGCCACCACACCGGTGGACCAGATGTCGGGGAGCTTGGAGCTCGCGGCGCGCGAGGCGGCGATCTCCGCCTCGGTCCGTGCGCCGTACCTCACTCGTGCCATGTCCGTACCGCCCTTCGTAGGCGCTACCTGCTGGGGCGCGCAGCACGCTTGCACCGCACGGACGAAAGGTCCATAGCCATGCGCGGACCGGCCGCGCGGGTACCGGACCCGACCGGACCGACCGGCTTCACGAGCCCCAGGAACATTCGGTGGCCCCGCGGACCGCCGGGCCGCTGGACCGGGGGTGCGCCCCGACGGCTCCGCCGCGCGCCGCGCTCGCCGTCCCCGAGAGGCATGCGCCGCTCGCCCTGGTGCACGGGGGTGTCGCCCCACCCGAGGTGAGCGGATCCGTGTGCCGGCTGCCGCCCGGCCCGGTCGACGGCCGCGGTCCGGCCGCCCTGACGGCGGGGGACCTGGTGGCCGCGCCGGGCCGAGCGCGTCAACGCCGGGCCCGCGGGGGCGCCGGTTCCGGGAAGACGGGACGGGACTGTCAGTCACGGCCCGTATCCTCATTGACCATGCTCGAAGACCTCACGACCGCAGCGTCCCCTGCCTCCTGGCCGGCCGCGTATCCGCAGGGATACGCGGTCGTCGACGTGGAAACCACAGGACTGGCCCGCGACGACCGGATAATCTCCGCCGCCGTCTACCGGCTGGACGCGCGCGGCGAGGTCGAGGACCACTGGTACACGATGGTCAATCCGGAGCGGGACCCGGGCCCGGTGTGGATCCACGGCCTGACGAGCGAGATGCTCGAAGGCGCGCCGCTCTTCAGGGACGTCGCCGAGGAGTTCGCCGCCCGGCTCGACGGCCGTGTGCTGGTCGCGCACAACGCGGTCTTCGACTGGTCGATGATCGCGCGGGAGTACGCGCGCGCGGACCGTGAGGCGCCGGTGCGCCAGCGCCTGTGCACCATCGCGCTCTCCAAGGAACTGGGCCTGCCGCTGCCCAACCACAAGCTGGAGTCGCTGGCCGCGCACTTCGGTGTCGTCCAGCAGCGGGCGCACCACGCGCTGGACGACGCGCGCGTGCTGGCCGAGGCGTTCCGGCCGAGCCTGCGGGCCGCCGCGCACGGCGGGGTACGGCTGCCGCTCCTCGAATGCCTGCCGCTCAAGGAGTGGTCCGACAGTGCCGCGACTCCGCGGACCGGACGGCAGTCCGGGGGCTACGCGTCCGGCGGTTACCCGTCGGGGAGCTGGCGCCCCTCCCGCAAGCGCCCCGCGTGCCCCCATCCGAACCCCGGACGCTACACGGCGGACAAACCGCTCAAGCAGGGCATGCGGATCGCGTTCTCCGGGGACACGTCCGTCGATCGCGAGCTGCTGGAGGACCGGGCCGTCGAGGCCGGACTGCATGTCGCGACGAGCCTGTCCCGGCTCACCAGCCTGCTGGTGACCAACGACCCGGACTCCGGCACCTCGAAAGTGGTCAAAGCGAGACAGTTCGGGACGCCGGTGGTCGACGAGGCCGCGTTCGGGCAGCTCCTGCGTGACGTCGAACCCGCGTCGGAAGGGTGACGGGCGTACGGGTGATTGACGGGCGACTCGCCCCGCGCCCGCTCGCCCGCGCCGCCCCGGCACCCCACCCTGTGGCGCATGGCGAGATGCGAAGTATGCGGCAATGACTACGGAATGACCTTCGAAGTGCACGCCCAGGGCGCTGTACCGCCCTTTGACTCAGTTGGCTACTCGCCCTAGGGTGCGCACCATCGGGAGATCTCTCCCTGCCAGCACACCAAGCAGGAGGGAGCCCCCGTGGAGGCCAAGCCAGTAGGTGGCTACAGCCGCATCTCCGATGTGGACCTAGCCGAGATCCGCCGGGCAGTGAAGAGCGGGGTGCTCAGCCCCGAGGAAGCGGCCGAGGAGGAGCGGAAGGGGGTCATCCGCCAACGTGAGGATATCTCCACCCTTGCCGGGAGTGCCCCGATCAAGTGGTACGAGGACAACAACCTCAGCGCCTTCAAGCGCAACGTAGTGCGCCCCGACTTTGAGAAGATGATCAAGGATCTGAAGGCAGGCCGGATCTCCGGCATCCTCGCCTACGACATCGACCGCGTGTATCGACAACCGCGCGACCTCGAACGAGTCATCGACATCTACCAGCAGTCAAAAGAGCCGCTCGTCTTCAAGACGCTGTCTGGGCAGAACTTCGACCTCACCACCTCGGACGGCCGCTTCTCCGCCCGCCTGTTCGTGAACATCGCCAACAAGTCTTCCGAGGACACGAAGCGCCGAGTCATACGCGCGAACATGGCCAAGGCCAAGAATGGCAAGACGCACGCCACAGGGCCCGTGTTCGGTTGGCTGGACGACGACACGAGCGTGATCAACCCTGAGACGGCGCCGATCCGCAGGAAAGCCGTAGAGAAGTACATCTCTGGGGACCGTGTCGCCACAGTCATGAAATGGCTTGCGGAAGACATGCAAGTGGTCAATCCCGCCACGGGCAAGCACTTCACTTGGGGCGGAACTAAGGCCATGATCCTTGCTCCCCGCAACTGGGGAATCCGCACCTACAACGAAGAGCTCATATACGACGATGACAACGAGATCGTTATGGGTGACTGGCAGCCTCTGTTCCCGACCCTTGACACTTGGCATCGACTGCAAGGCATCAAGGGCAGGGATGCCCGCTCCGTCGCTGGTGAGTCGAACGTCACCTACCTGCTGACTGCCATCGCAAGGTGCGGCCGGTGCGGCGCAGGCCTCAAGGGGCACCCCAAATGGGTAAAAGGCCAGAGGACAGCGGGATACAACTACAACTGCAACAAGCAGCGACCCGAACACTGCGGCGCGCTCTCCATCGACGGCCCCAAGCTGGAAGAGCTGATCCGGGACTACGTACACGCCCGCGTACTCAAGTCCAGCAAGGCAAAGAGCGTGCCCGAGGCTTCCGAGCCCTGGCAGGGCGAAGCACAGCTAGCGGACCTGAACGAGCAGCTAGCAGAGCTGCAAGCCCTGTGGGACGCCAAAGAGGTGCGTGCGGCCTCGTACGTCAAGACGCTTGACGATCTGAACGCACGAAGGAACGAACTCCTTGCAGACCGCGCCTTCCACACTGTGCCGGCGGGCGAGCGAGCCATCACGGAAGAGCTGCTGTCCAACGGTTGGAAGGGCCTGTCAATCGAGCGACAGCGGATCATCATCCGGATGGTGACTCCGGCCGTTGTCATCCACCCTGCCAAGAGCCGAGGTGGACGCTTCGACGCTGGACGCGTTGAGCCCGTTAGGTGAGGCGCACACGCAGAGAAGGCCCCTCCCGATCAGGAGGGGCCTTCTTGTTTCTAGCATTTCTCAAGCGGAGCTAGGGGCGCTGCCCACCCTGTCGATGATTCCAGCCTTCCCCTCGGCACGAGAGCAGTGCGCCCCGCAGTACCAATGTCCATCCACTTCTACACCCTGCCCAATGATCTGCACTCGACAGTGTTCACAGATCGGGGCCATGCGATGAATCGCGCAGGCGAACGAGTCGAATACGTGGCGTGCACCGTCCTTGGTCAGCACGGTGAACGCGAGAGCGTAGTCGTTTCCACATACTTCACAACGGGCCATACGCCGCATCGTCGGGCGCGGGCCAGCGTCTCGCAAGCTGACAGCACTTTCCCGACCGGGGCTGTACCTGGTCGGCGTAGCGGGTCACTTCAGCTCCATCAATTCCAAGATCTCGTCTGTCTCATCCTCGGTCAGAGGCGGAGCCTCGCTTACCCACTTCTCCAACCACTCTTCCTTCGTCAAGGCTTCCTCCCCCCAGTGGTCAGCGCCTGTGCCGTTCCGCTGGCTGCATGGACCAGCGCCGCCCCATGGCCTGTATGCGTTGCTCGACGTTGGCGAACGCAGTCAGGTGGGGGCAGTCGGGTGTACGGCAGGCTGCGTGCTCAGCGCGAATACGGTTCAGCGCTGCATCATCAGTGCCCGTGGTCATGTCCAGCAGGGCCGTGTGTGCCATGTCGTCGGCAAGCTCGCTCCCAAAGTCCCTGCGCTCCTGTGCAGGCTCCGGTGCATCTTCCTGCGCAACACGCTGGGCCATTGCTCGACGTCGCTCCTGGCTCACGCTGGCCAACTTTCCAGGGCGTAGCCGGCGGCACTCAGCGAGCCGGGAGTCAGTAGCAGCGTCTCGGAAATCCGGCGAACCTCGGTGAGCTGAGCGGCGTTCACATTTGTCCCCAGCGACTCAAGCTCGACCAGCAGGGCGACCATTCCGCGCGAGCCGTCATCCCACAGATTGGCACTCGGCCCGCGCCACAATTCGAGCCAGCGGCGTAGCTGATCATCGGTCCAGGATTCCGCGCGGGCAGGCGGTTGGGGCACGGGCAGACTGCACTCAGAGGGGAGGACGGTACGCTGTTGACCGGGGCGCGAGCGGCCACGGCGCAGGTTCTCGGAATCGGCCACGGTGAGTGACCTCCATTCGATTGCGTTGTGTTACGGAAAACGGGTTTTTGAACACGGCGCGAATTTTCGCCCGAGCGCACCAGACAGCGCCCTCCCCCGCGATCAGACCCCCCAGGGGGGTAAAGGTCCCATCCCCACCCCCACCTACCCGATTCGGACATCAAGGACTGTTCACTTGGTGTTACTGCCTTCGGCCGGCGCATGCGCATGCCTGTCATGGCTGCTGTGCACGTCGATGGGCGTGACCAGGCCAGCGGCTTAGCCACTGCTCAGCGCACTCGCCACGGGGGCCCTGAGGTAGCGCTCAGGACCCCCAACCGACTTGCCCCTACTTGCCGTTCAGCGTGTGCCGGGTATAGCTCGCCGCAGCCACACGGGCCCTACGCAGCTCCACCAGGGCCATGGACGTACGCCCGGCGGCGCTTCGCTTGGGGTCTCCACTCTCGGCCGCAGCCTTGACCACCTCCGCGCGAACGCTGGTCATGATCGCGTCCCGCAGCTCGCTCTCGACGCCGTTACCATCGAGCCAGTCACGCAGGTACGAGGAGTCGGCGACCAGGGCCCCTACGGCGTCACCGCGCTGCGCAATGCTCTTGAGCGTGTTCGCGAGCCCGCGAGGGTTGTCGAGAAAGCGCTGCGTGAGTAGGGCCAGATCAGCGCGAGCGGGCATGGCAGCATCCGGCGAGATGCGCGGGCGGGCAGCGTCGTACAGGTCAGCCTCGGCCACGGTCAGCCGCAGATCTGCACTGGAGAAAGCCTCAGCCACCTTCTCGGAAGCCTCGCGGATAGCTGCGCTGGCCATCTCCGAGCGACCCTCAGGGTAGATGGACCGGTCGGCCCGGATTCCCTCCGCCTTGGCGCGAGCATTGGCAGAAACGCCGATGGAGGACGTGATAGCGCTCGCCGCTTCACTGATGAGCCGGCGAACATCCTGCGGGACATCCGCGGAAAGGCCAGCGGCCGAATGGTAAGCGGCCTCATAGCGGCGGGCATCGTCCGCGAGCGAGGCAACGGCAACCTTCGCCGCATCGGGCGCAGGCGTACGGACAGTGAACGTGAGCGGGTCAGCCTCGGTACCGGTACCGGTGAACTGCGTGGTGTTCTCAGTCATGGTGTATCTCCTTCACGATGGTTTTGAGCATTTCGGACATGGCCCGGTAGTGCGCGCGATCACCAGCGTCACGGCGAAGGCGGCATTCGGCACCAGGCCGGTGCATGAAGTGGCTGCGCTTGTTACCGCTGACCCTCAGCGAGACAGGGCCGCTGCACTCCACGCAGGTGTAACCGGCGCGATCAGTCGCCGCATCCGCAGCAATTGACCCCTCGTTAGACAGAGCGAACAGCATTGGACCCCTGACGCTGGGCATGACGCACGTTTATTGCGCTGGCGAGATCTGCCTGCGCCTGCGTCAGTGAGGCAACGCTCCGAACCAGGTGCGTCAGGTGAATGACTGCCTCCATGTCGAGACCGTCGGTATCGGCCTCAATGGACTTAGCGAGTGCAGTTACAACTCCCTCCAGACTGACCCGGGTTCGGGCACTATTGGGAATCTGCGGGTGCCTCTGCGGCATGTCGGCAGGTGTCATGGCGTGGTCCTTATCGAGTGATGTGCTGGTTGCGAGGATGGGCGCAACACATCGCAACGCAAAGTGCGGTTGCATCTGAACTTCCCTATGCCACCTGGGTGGGAATTCAGAAGTTACTGATCTATCCGCACTATGTGTTGCTTGTGTTGTTTTCCCAGGTCAGAGGCAGTGCGTTTCCAGTGCGCATGGCAGTGCGGAAGTGCACTTCCCCCTCATCCGCTGTGACTCACGCGCCCCTGAACAGCTCTGGGGTGGCTGAGTCGTTACGGGAAGCACTCAGGCGGATCCCGTGGAAGCCACGCGCGCCGTTGGTGTTGAACGGCTGCATGCCCCTGCAACGCTCCTTGAGAGCAGCCGTCAGGGATCGTTGGGTGCGGAACGCGTCCATGCCCTCAGCCGTCGCCCACGTCTGGTAGGCGGACCACAGCTCAGCGCCCGTGATGCGCCCCTGGGGGTCCTCGGCGAGCACTCCGGGGAAGAACCCGGCGAGAGTGTCTGACTCGTCTCTGTACGCCTCCACAGCGGCGCTGACACTGGCCGGATCGGTGAGACCGTCCGCGTACCAGGTGACTGCGCCCCGGACCAACCAGGCGAGGATGCCGGGCAGTTCGGCGCTGAGTTTGTCGTCCAGGGCGAGATCCTTACGGGAGCCCTCGAATTTCTGCGTGAACGGGATGAGTTTCACCCTGCGCCATGTCCCGTGATCTTGCTCGCGGACGCTGGGTTTGTAGTTGGTGGCCAGCAGGATGAGCGCCTGAGGCTTGAACGCGTAGGGCTTCCGGTACTTGGGGTTGACCGTGATTTCCTCGCCGCCGGTCGCGTTCTTAATTGCGGCGCTGTCGAGTACGGCCGATCTGTTCGTCTCGCTGGCCAGTGCTAGCCGGGCGCCGACCAACATTTCTGCCTCAGGTCCACCGCGCGCCTTACCGGAAACCGTGAAGGTGTCGAACGGGACCGTTGCAGCGTGTTGCCCCATGATCTTGTGCATCGAGTTAAGGAAAACGCTTTTGCCGTTAGATCCGGAACCCCACAGCACAGCGAAACACTGCTCAGCGTTCGAGCCGGTGATGCCGTAGCCGAGCAGGCTTTGCAGATAGGTAGGCATGGTCGGGTCGTCGGCGAACACTTCGGCGAGGAACTGTTCCCAGCGTGGGCATGCCGCTTCAGGGTCGTAGGGCACGGTCACGGCGCGTGTGATCCGCTGGGCCGGCTCGCCCTCGAACAGCTCGCCCGTCCGCAGGTCGATGACCCCGTTGGGCGCCGCGAGTAGGTGTTCCTGGGAATCCCACGGTCCGCCGTAGCGCACCTCTGGCAGACCCTGGAGCATGGCAACGACGTTGTCCCGGCGCTGCTTTGAACCGAGGTACTGCGAACGGCGCTGATCTTTCTCTGCCTTGCGTAGCTCGCGGAGCATGGTTTGTACGCTCGCTATGACGCTGTCGCCCTCGCTGTCGTATGCCCAGTGATGTTCGCCGAACGTGGCCCATCCCAGCGAACGGCTGTAAGCGAGGTTCCCGCCGAAGCGGTTGTCCAGCGCGTGAACGGCCAGATCGTCGTCTGACATGGTGCCGAGGTTTTCGGCGCTGGACTCACCCTGTAGCGCTTGGATAGCGGCCAGTAGCTCGCTCACGTCCGTCACAGGGGCACACCGGCCTTTCGGAGCACCGTTGCGATGCCGTCAATCTCGTCTCTCAGGGTCTGCTTTACCTTCTTCTCGCGCGCCGTCCAGGGGCTCATGCGCTCCCACTCGGCCCGTAGTCGTCGGTGCTTGTTCCGCAGGACGTATAGCTGTCCGTAGACGCGCTCGCGGTCCCAGTCGATTCCTTCGGCCGGATCGCACAGCACGTAGCCGGGGGTGTCCTTGGCGTCCCGCGGATCGACCTTCCGGCGCCGTGGGCTCACGTAGTCCGTGCAGTGCGCTGCCCGGCTTCCCAGCGGTGCGCCGTGACTGTGTTCCATGAGGCAGTACGGGCAGGTGATCACGCGGGATTCGCCGGCCTTACGACCGTTGGGATAGAAGTCTTCAACCAGGTATGCCGCTACGCGCGGCTGGTGTGTGTCTAGGTCCATGCAGTCTTCCTCCTGGCGGGGAGTGGTCCTACCGTGCCGTGTACGACCGGATGGTCTGGATACTCAGGCCGGTTGCGCCTCGGATTTCCTCCTGAGTCATGCGCGCTTTTGCCGTGGGCATCATGCTGCGCAACTCACGGTCAACGGCGCCTAGTTCTTCGCGCAGGCGCTTACGTCGGGCACCAACGGCCCTTACCCGCTGTGGGATCTCATCCATGGGGGCTCACTTCCTATCGGTGATTGCGGCAGGTAAAAGGGCAAAGGAATGGCCCAGGTCGCGATGACCTGGGCCCTGCCCTTACCCCCCGCCAGGGGAAATCCGTGTGCCGCGCATCAGCGGCTGTACCTGTAGCCAGGGGGCTCCCGGTGGCCCGCTGAGAACGCTTGTCGCCTACTCGGTGATGTATCGGGTCACCGGTCTCAGCGCCGCTCGCTGCCCTCGTATGCAGCCTGAAGTTCGTCGGTCACCTGCCCGGTGTCCGGCCCCGGCGCTGCCCCGGCAAGGAATCTCTATGGAGTCGAGAGCCTTTGAAGGTTTCCGCAGCTCAACGGCGCTTTTGCTACACAGCGTGAACGTGATGGAGGCCACTCCATAGACGAACGTCGAAGCGACCTGGCCGCTCTGACGCTGTACGTAGGTGGCCGGCAACCTGCCCGGTGCGCCGTCCCTCGAAGTCATCGAGCGAGTCGAAGGCCCGGTACACGGACGCGAACCTCAAGCACGCCACACGGGCGGGTGTCTACGGGGGTCCGAGTATGGCCAGCCGGTATGCGGAATCGAACGCGCGTTTGGCGCAACCTTTCGGAAAGGCCACCGCTGTGCAGCAGGGAGACCATCGAGAGGGGCTGACGTGACCAGCGGCCCGTGAAGCTGAAGATCTAGCGCAGGTCACGGGCCGCGCCAGTCGGTTGCAGGACGTGTTGCCCGGCTTCCTTGTACCAGTCGAGGATCGACGCGCATGAAGGAGACAGCGGGGTGCCTGCAGAACGCGTGTGCTCGAAGATCCGGGCCGGTGCATGTACTCGCCGCGAAGCAGATGGAGATGTCCGCCGCAGTTCCGTGTGCCAGTGGTTGACGCCCGCGCATGAAGCAGACGGTGATGAACGAAGCCGCCCGAGCACAGCGGGCAGGTCGGGCTCGAGGCCACGGCCCAGGCTGCATGCCACGTTGTCCATCCCGGTGATGACCGTTGAACCAGACGATCCGGGAGGGTGTGAATGCGCTCGCCGCACAGCCCCATCCGCGCATGAAGGAGACAGCGGAAGTACTTGATGGTGACGATGTTGACCGCGCTCACCGACCAGAAGCCGGGGAACTCGACGCCGCGCCAGTTGGTCATGACGACGTCACGGCGCTCGATGCGCAGTCCCTTGCTGGCCATGCGACATGGTCTCGATGATCGAGGCCGCCGACGCCTACCCCTCGTTCAAGATCAAAACATCTGGCACACTCGCCCCTGTAAGGTCCCTGCACTTCCCAAGACGGTGCAGGGGCCTTACGTCGTTCCCTGGTCAGGCAGCGCCTACGTGGCGGTAGTACGTGGCTGAGGAGATCCCGAGAGACTCACAGATCATCGAGACGGTCACCCTCTCCCGGGTCCGGGAGAGATCCTCTCGCGCCTTCTCGATCATGCGCCTGTTCGCGGTGAGAGCCTTCCTGCGAGGGGCGCCCTCTTCGGCCTTCTCGGCTGCGTTCAGGTCCCTCTCCAGTTCGGTGACAGCCCTCTCAGCGTCAGAGGCCGCAGCCGCTGCACCATCCGTGAGCCGGGACAGTTCGACCGCCACCCGAGTGGAGTGAGAGAGCAGGTTGCCTGCCTCAGAGGCGACCAGGGCCGTTGTCAGGTAGTCAGCGAATCCGCGGGACTCCTCCAGCTCATCAGAGACGCTCTTGCCCTGAGAGGGACTCTCTGCCATGTGCACCAGGTGAGCGATCACCAGCGGCGGAACGCAGGAGACAGCCACCACCAGTTTCGCTGACGTCCCCATGTAGTCCTGCTCGATCAGGTGGGAGATCGATTGAGCAGACATGGCCAGAACCAGGGCGAAAGCTCCGCCGATGAGAGCTGTTCTCTCACCAGGGAGATGCATCTGCCGGCGGTACCAGGAGATCGCACCAGCAGCGAGGGCATACACGCTGAGACACACCGGCATGGCGGGTGCATAGCGCTCGGTCCACCCCGCAGTTCTCGCCAACGCCATCTCACCGGGGATCGAGAGGTACAGCGCTGCGACGACAGCCAGCGGGATAGCGACGTACAGGACGGCGGAGATATACCAGGGCACAGCTCTAGACATGGGTGTCCCTTCAAAGGGGTTGCGAGGGGTCAGCCGGCTAGCGGCAGGAACGGCAGATACCGCCGGGGTGGCCGAGAGGGAAGATCACTTCACACTCAGGGCACTTGGCCCTCTCAACGGCCCTGGTGGGCGCCCGGAAGGACTCAGGGGACGCCGCAGGCTCCGGCCGGTGATTGCGGAGGCGGTATGTCACCAGGGCCGCAGCGGAAGCCACCCCGCGCGCTGGGAGAGCGGCAGTCAGCACCTGAGTGAGTTGCTTCTCCTGGATGCCCTCTGCCAGCCACTCAGCGGCCAGAGGGGCCAGTCGTCGCGCTTCTCGCGACGTGAGCATGAGCCGGCGGTTGTGAATGATGAGCCTCTCCAAGAGCGTCACTGCTCGCTCTGTGAGCGGGTTCGTCTTCTGGAGAGTGGACTCATCCCCCTCCCCCTCAGATCCGGCGCGGCCTATCGGCTCCGCAGGCGAGGTAGGGAGGTCATTGCTACCAACGTCTTTTCCCTTGGGATGATCGCCGACAACCCGATCAGTCGGGACACCGACCGTCGGCATGTGGTCAGTCGGGGAGTCGCTGACAGAGGTGAGGGTGACCCAACGGCCGGTCTCAGGGTCCTGGACGCGAGCACGCTTGAGGTATCCCGCTGTCTCCAGCTCGGTCATGGCGTTCGAGACAGACCTGCGGCCGTTGGGAACCAACGCCGTGATGCGCTCGACCGTGGACCGGTTCGCGTCCGGAAGCGACAGCAGATAGGTAAGCAGTCCCCGAGCCTCAAGGGACAGACTGTGGTTCTGTGCGGCCCCGTTGGGGACCTGGACGTAGGCACGGGTGTGCCGGGTACGCTTGACGTGCACCTAGAGATAACCCCTCTAGTTGGGACCTCGGCTCGCACAGTGTTGGCGCACTGCGCATCTGGCCGGGGTCTCTTGCGTGTTGGGTAGGGTCGTGCTCAGTCGTTGTCGTCGTCGCCTGCGGTGGTGAGGGCGTCGTAGATGCCCTCTAGAACGTCGTCAGACAGCGTCGGGGCTTGTGACAGCCAGTGTTCGAGCCACTCACTACGTGTCATTTGTGCAGGTCACCGCCTCTTCAGAAGGTGTCAATTTCTTCGAAGAGGAGAGTGCACGTATTCGACTGCTTCTCCTGCGCCATCCACCGGATGGCCCCGATCTGCGAACACTGTCGCGTGCAGGTGATCGGCCAGGGGGTGGAGGTCGAGGGCCACTGGTACTGCGGCGCGCACTGTGCCCGCGCGGAGGGGAAGGCGGGGATCGTCGACAAGGTCTGAGCACAGGCCCGTCCCCGGGCGGGGCAGCGCACGGCCCTCGGCGGGACCCTCCCGTCGGGGGCCGAATCATGCCGAGTACCGTCAATGGGGTGTACCGCTTCCTGTTGACCCGCCAGTGGGTGATCCTCACTCTCGTGGCCCTCGTGCTCATCCCGACGATGATCAAGCTGGGCTTCTGGCAGCTCCACCGGCACGAGCACAAGGTCGCGCTGAACACGGTGATCTCCGACTCGCTCGCCGCGAAGCCGGTGCCCGTGGAGACCGTCACCGAGCCGGGCCGGCAGATCCGGGACGACGACCTGTACCGCCGGGTGACCGCGAAGGGGCACTTCGACACCGCGCACGAAGAGGTCGTCCGCCGCCGCACCAACGCCGACGGCGCGGTCGGCTACCACGTCCTGACCCCGTTCGTCCTGGCCGACGGCCGCGTCCTCATGGTCAACCGGGGCTGGGTCCCGGCGGACGGCGCGCAGACCGCCTTCCCGAAGATCCCGGCCCCCGCCCCGGGCGAGATCACCGTCACCGGCCGGCTGATGGCCGACCAGACGACCGCCGACAGCGGCATCAAGAACGTGCGGGGCCTGCCCGACCGTCAGGTCATGCTGATCAGCAGCGGGCAGGAAGCGCGGCGGCTCGGCAAGCAGGTCCTCGGCGGCTACGTCGAGCAGACCGCGCCGGCGCCCGAGGGCGGCTCCCCCGAGCTGATCCCGGACCCCGAGCACAGCGACATCGGCCCGCACATGGCGTACGCGATCCAGTGGTGGCTCTTCTCCGCGGGCGTCCCCTTCGGCTGGGTGGTCCTCGTCCGCCGTGAGCGCCGCGACCGGGCGGAGGCCGCCGCCGCGCGGACCGCTCCGGAGGCGGAACCGGCGGGCGTGTAGCGCGGCGACGGTAGCCCCCGGGCGACGAGGGCACCTTCGTCGTCTGCTCGTTCCGGCTCTCGGCAACTTCCCGCAGGCATTCAGCCACCTCGGTCCGGTGGTCTCCGCCCTCGGCCTGTTGGGCGTCGACGGGACGGGGGAAGCACCAGGGACCGGAGCACCGGGATAGGGAAGGATGAGGCCATGGATCTTGGACTGAAGGATCGTGTGTACGTCGTCACGGGAGCCACCCGGGGCCTGGGCAACGCCGCCGCGCGTGAACTCGTGGCCGACGGCGCCAGGGTGGTCGTCACCGGACGCGACGAGAAGAGCGCGGCCGACGCCGCCGCCGCGCTCGGCCCGAACGCGGCGGGCGTCGCGGCCGACAACGGGGCCGCCGAGACCCCGGCCCGGCTGATCGCCGGCGCCCGTGAGCACTTCGGCGGCTTCGACGGCATCCTGATCAGCGTCGGCGGACCGCCGCCCGGGTTCGCCGCGGACAACACCGACGAACAGTGGATGGTGGCGTTCGAGTCGGTCTTCCTCGGTGCGGTACGGCTGGCCCGCGCGGCGGCCGAGGAACTCGGCGAGGGCGGGGTCATCGGCTTCGTGCTCTCCGGCTCGGTGCACGAGCCCATCCCCGGGCTCACCATCTCCAACGGTCTGCGTCCGGGCCTGGCCGGTTTCGCCAAGTCCCTCGCGAACGAGCTGGGCCCGCGCGGCATCCGCGTCGTCGGGCTGCTGCCGTCCCGCATCGACACGGACCGCGTCCGCCAGCTCGACGGTCTGTCCGCCGACCCCGAGGCCACCCGCGCGGCCAACGAGTCCCGCATCCCGTTGCGCCGCTACGGCGCCCCGGAGGAGTTCGGCCGTACGGCCGCGTTCCTGCTCTCCCCCGCCGCGTCGTACCTCACGGGCATCATGCTTCCGGTGGACGGCGGGATGCGGGGCGGGTTCTAGGCCGGCACGGCGACCGGCGACCGACTACCGGCGACCGGTGGTCCCGTCGGCCGGTCCGTGCGGCAGCCCGTCGCCGGTCGACCGTCCGGTCGTCCGCCGGTCGACCGTCCGGTCGTCCGCCGGTCGACAGGTCTGCTCGTCCGCCGGTCACCCGGACGGCCCGGCCGCACGCCGGGCAGCCTGTCCCGCCCGTCGGGGTTCTGCCCCGACGGATGGCCGCCCGGGCCCTCGCCGAGCGGGCGGGGCCGGTGCCCGGTCAGGTCACGCGCTCGGCACGGTGCTTGACCCCGCGCAGCCGAACCTCCGCCGGAAGGGCGGCGAGACCGGCCGAGTCCCGTGCGTGCGCGAGCGCCTCCACGGTCAGCAGCCGCAGCGCGTGCCCCGGGTCCACATGCGGTTCCAGCAGGAGCCGCACACGCGCCTCGGGCAGGCTGCGCCGGCCGGTCAGGTGGACGTCGGCACGGTCGACGCCGCCCAGCCGGGCCGATTCGGCGGCCAGGACACCCTCCAGAGCCCGTCCGCGCAGCAGCGCGCCCGCGCCGTCGCCGGTGTCGACGAGCACGTCGGCCAGCCGCCGGCGCCGCACGACGGCGACCAGCCACCACAGGGCGAGCAGCAGGAGCACCGCGAGCGCGGCGATGACGACGGGCCACCACCAGCCCTGCTCCCGCCACCTGGTCCGTTCGGCGGTACTGAGCAGCACGTCGTGCCGCCCGTCGTGGATCCACCACGACGGCGGCCGTACGCCGAGTCCGACGGCGAGCACGGAGCCGCCGAGGACGATCAGCACGAGCCCGACGAAGCCGATCAGTACACGGTTGACGATCCGCAGCACGGATCTCACCCCTTCCGTCCGGGACGCGCGACATGCACCGCCAGGGCGGGCGAACGGGACAGTCCCAGACCCTTGATGCCGTCGGCGAGGGTGATGTCGAGGTCGGCGCGCACGTCGTCGAGCTCCCGGAAGTGCGACAGCGCGCGGACGTCGACCTTCCGGCGCTTCACCCGCACGCGCACCGACTGCACACCGGCGACCTCCATGGCCCGGTCGCGGAGCGCCGTCGCGGCGGCGCCCCGGTGCAGCCCGGCGCGGACGTCGGCGTGGGTGCGCCGCATCGGCAGCACGTCCCGCAGTCCCGGTGTGGCCGCGAGGACGATCAGCCAGAGTCCCAACGCGGCGGCGATTCCCGCGCCGACGAGGACAGCGGTGTCGTCGAGCGGCCGTTCGGCGAGCTGTTCGGCCAGCCAGGTCCGCCAGCGCAGCGCGGACCGTCCGGCGCGCACGGCCACGACGTCGTACAGGAAGGCGCCCGCCGCGACGAGGAGCACGAGCGCGAGAATGCCCGCGGGGACACGGCGCGCGGACCAGAACCGGCCCTGCCGGCCGTCCTCGTCGTCGACGGTGGACAGCGGTTCGTAGGCCGCGGCGGAGGCGGACTGCCCGAGTGCGCCCGCGCCGTCCCCCTTCTCCGGGTGCTCCGGCTTCTCCAGTACGGGCATCTTCCGGGTGTTCTCGGAGCCCTGGGGCTCGCTCATTGCGTCCTCCCCTGTGCCGCGCCGGGCCCGGGTGTCAGGTGCAGTCGCTCCACGTGGACGGACACCTCGGGCACTTCCATCCCCGCCAACGCCTCTACCCGCTCGGCGACATGACGACGCACCTCGCCGCACTGGGCACCGATGTCGGCGGGGTAGCCGAGTTCGAGGCTGAGCCTGACCCGGGCGCTGTGCGTCGGGGTGCCGTCCGTCCCCCCGGAACCCGACGCCTGGCGCCGCACGACGACCGTCGCGTGCGGGGGCACGGCGTCGGCGGGCGGCGGGGGCAGCGCCTCGCGCGCCGCCCGCGACGCGATCTTCGCGACGACCCGGTCGGCGATCCGGGTGGCGCCCCGCTCGGGTGGCGGGACGGTCGTGAGGCCCGGCCTGGTCTCACCGGGCCGGTCGGCCTGACCTGGCACGCGTCACCGCCGCCGGTCACGGGCGCGGAAGAAGTCGCCGATGTCCAGGTCCCCCTCCAGGAGCCGTCCGACGACGAACCCGACGGCCCCCAGGGCGGCCACCAGGAGGAAGGCGCCGAAGCCTCCGAAATATCCGGCGAAGGCCAGCGCCATTCCGGCGATCATGCCGATCACGGCCAAGCTCATGGTGCGCTCCTCAGCAGTCGGTGGCCGCGGTGATCACTCATGGTGCGGTGCCGGGTGTCCCGGAGTTCTGGTAACCCGCCCTGGGGTCACTGGAGCCGTGACTCCGGCTCCTCGTCCTCTTCCTCGGGAAGCTTCACATCACTCACCGCGATGTTGACTTCCACCACGTCGAGCCCTGTCATGCGCTCGACGGCGGCGATGACGTTCTCGCGCACGGCTCGGGCCACTTCGGTGATCGACACGCCGTAGTCGACGACGATCTCCAGGTCGAGCGCCGTCTGCACCTCGCCGACCTCGGCCTTCACGCCCCGCGTCACCGATTTGGTGGAACCGCCCGGCACCCGGTCGCGTACCGCTCCGAAGGTCCGGCTCAACCCGCTGCCCATCGTGTGGACACCGACTACGTCACGGGCGGCGAGCCCGGCGATCTTCTCCACGACCCCGTCGGCGATCGTGGTCCGTCCCCGCGAGGCGGGATCCCCGCCGCCGCGCCTGGTGGGCTTACGGGTCTGCTGGCCCTCCTTCTCGGTGTCGGGGCTGTCCGTCCGGTTCCGCTCGGTCATGTCGGTCATCGCCGTACGTCCCTTTCGGTCGTCCTCCTCTGCTCACATTAGGTCGGGTCGCGCGGTCGCGCGCCGTGGATGGGGCACGCTGGAGCAATGACGGCGGACCGGTGGACGCAAGTGGTACGGCATCAGCTCAGGCTCGGCAGGTTCCTGCCGCTGGGTCTCGCGCTCGACGGCGCGTGGATCACGGAGGAGGCGGCCGGGTCCGTGCTGCGGCGGGAGGCCGCGGCCGTCGAGGGGGTACGGCTCGGGGCGTTGCGGATCGCTCTCGCCGACCCGGACCGGGCCGGAACACCGGCCGTGCCTCCCCCGCCCGGTGCGCTGCCGCCCGGTCCGCTGCGCGTCACCGCGGAGTTCCGCGCCTCGGTGGATCCCACGTCCCCGGGCGCCGAGCCCCTTCCGGCCGTCGCGGCCCGGCTGCGCCTGACCGTGGTGTCCGCCGCGACACGGCTCCTGGGGCTCGACGTCACGGAGGTGGACCTGCGGGTGACGGGCCTCGTGGACGAGGCGGACGAGGCGGACGAGGCGCCCACGGAACACCCGGCGGGCGGTGACCGAGGCGCGGCCGTGGCGGTCCCGGCCGACGGCGTGCAGGAGCGGGCCGCGGCACCGGCCGACGGCCTGCGGGAGCACCCCGGCGGTGCGCCGGCCGCCGGGTCGCGGGACGGGGTCGGTGCCGGTACTGGTGCCGGGGCGGCCGACGACGTGCGGACGGCGTCCGTGCCGAAGGACCCCGAGGAGGTGCGGATCGCGGCGGCCGCCCTGGCCGTCCCGGGCGTCACCCGTCTGACGGACGTCCTGGGCCGACCGGTCCACGTGGGGAGCGCGCCCGCCGCCGAAGCGGCCCTGCCGCGCCGCCATGTCCGCGTCGAGCTGGGGGTCTCCGGGGACGAGCGGGCGGTGGACGTGGCACGCGCGGTCAGAGCCGCGATCGCTCAGGCCGCCCAGGACACCCCGTCCGTAGCGGTCCTGGTGACCGCCGTGAGCCGGGCCACCCCCTCCCGGAAAACATGACCCCCACGGGGCCGACCACCGTGAGCCGGGGCACCGCTTCCCGGAAAGCGTGACCGCCACGGGGCGACCACCGTAGGCCGGGGCGCCCCTTCCCAGAAGGCGTGACCGCCACAGGGCGACGGCCCTAGGCCGGGACACCCCTTCTCGGAAAGCGTGACCGCCACGGGCCGACCACCGTAGGCCGGGGCGCCCCTTCCCGGAAAGCGTGACCGCCGCGAGCGGGAGCGCCCGGCCCGAGGGACGTGACCCCGTGACCCCGTGCGGCGGCCGGCCCGGCCTCACCGGGGCCACCACAGCGGGGTGTCCGGTCAGCGGCCGGAGGCCTAGTCGCCCGTGCCCGCGAGGTCGCGGAGCCTGCGGGCCTGGGACGCGCGCTCGGCGGAGCGCTGCTCCTCGTACGACCGTTCCTGGGCCCCGCGCAGCAGCGCCTTCGTCTCGATCACGGCGTCCCGCGGCGCGGCCAGCAGCGCCGCGGCCAGGTCGCCGACCGCGGCGTCGAGCTGCTCGCCGGGCACGGCGAGGTTGGCGAGCCCGGTGCGCTCGGCCTCCTCGGCCAGGACGAAGCGGCCCGTGGCGCAGATCTCGAGCGCGCGGGCGTAGCCCACGAGGCCGACCAGCGGGTGCGTGCCCGTGAGGTCGGGCACCAGGCCGAGGCTGGTCTCGCGCATGGCGAACTGCACGTCGTCGGCGACGACGCGCAGGTCACAGGCGAGGGCGAGCTGGAACCCCGCACCGATGGCATGTCCCTGGACCGCGGCGATGGACACGATGTCACTGCGCCGCCACCAGGTGAACGCCTCCTGGTACTCGGCGATGGTCGCGTCGAGCTCGGCGTCGGAACCGCGCGCGAGGTCGATGAACGACGGTTCCCCGTCGAAACCCTCGGGCGTGAACGCCTGCCGGTCGAGCCCCGCGGAGAAGGACTGGCCCTCGGCACGCAGGACGACCACCCGGACGGAGCCCGGCAGTGACCGCCCGGCCTGCGTCAAGGCCCGCCAGAGAGCAGGACTCTGGGCATTGCGCTTGGCCGGATTGGTCAGCGTCACCGTGGCGGTCGCGCCGTCGACGGTGAGCCGTACGCCGTCCTTGTCGAGTACCGGGTCGAGATCCTTGTCGAGCGAAGCCATGGGGTGCCTCCGATGGGTGCGGTCGGATCAGACGCGCACCTCGCGAAGACACGAGGAACGCACCTAAGTGACTGCACAGTAACCACCCGGTCGGTCACCCGACCGACCGGGTGGTCACCACCGAAGCCGATGGGGACGCCCGGCCTCAGGCCGAGGCGGCCTTCTTGCCCCGCGTCGCACCGCCACGCCCTCGGAGCGTGACGCCCGACTCGCTGAGCATCCGGTGCACGAAGCCATACGAGCGGCCGGTCTCTTCGGCCAGCGCTCGGATGCTCGCACCGGAGTCGTACTTCTTCTTCAGGTCTGCCGCGAGCTTGTCGCGCGCGGCGCCGGTAACCCGGCTGCCCTTCTTCAGAGTCTCGGCCACCCGGTCCTCCTCATGGGAAGTGCGCTCTGGACTCTCATGATCACCCCTTTCGGGCGTCATGGCCACCCATTCGGCAAGGTCCGTAAGACAAGGTTTTGACGACAGGAGCCCGTCCCCACGAGTGGAATCAGTGATTCCGGGCGGTGCGGCCCGTACAGCCGAACGGGTTCCTCCGAGAAGTACCTGGTCAGCGACGCAAGACGGCCGAGCCCTTGGGAACAAAGGACTCGGCCGTGAAATCGGTGTACGACACACCCCGGTACGAGGAGATCTCACACAGATGGTGGATCACGGATCGGCCGAATGATCCATACGCGGTGGATCAGTCAATCGATCAAGCGGTGCGCGCCCCCTCCAGGAGGCCGCGCGGGACTCAGGCGAGGGCCACCAGGTCGGCGTAGTCGGCGCCCCACAGGTCCTCGACACCGTCCGGCAGCAGGATGATCCGCTCCGGCTGGAGCGCCTCGACGGCGCCCTCGTCGTGGGTGACGAGGACGACGGCGCCCTTGTAGGTGCGCAGCGCGCCGAGGATCTCCTCGCGGCTGGCCGGGTCGAGGTTGTTCGTCGGCTCGTCGAGGAGCAGGACGTTCGCGGACGAGACGACGAGGGTCGCGAGCGCGAGCCGGGTCTTCTCGCCGCCGGAGAGCACCCCGGCCGGCTTGTCGACGTCGTCGCCGGAGAAGAGGAACGAGCCGAGCGTCTTGCGGACCTCGACCAGGTCCAGGTCGGGGGCGGCGGAGCGCATGTTCTCCAGGACCGTGCGCTCGGGGTCGAGGGTCTCGTGCTCCTGGGCGTAGTAGCCGAGCTTGAGGCCGTGGCCCTCGATGACCTCTCCGGTGTCGGGCTTCTCGGCGCCGCCGAGCAGGCGCAGAAGGGTCGTCTTGCCGGCGCCGTTCAGGCCGAGGATGACGACGCGGGAGCCCTTGTCGATGGCCAGGTCGACGTCGGTGAAGATCTCCAGGGAGCCGTACGACTTCGACAGGCCCTCCGCCATGAGCGGGGTCTTGCCGCAGGGCGAGGGCTCGGGGAAGCGCAGCTTGGCGACCTTGTCGGAGACACGGACGGCGTCCAGGCCGGCGAGCAGCCGGTCCGCGCGCTTGGCCATGTTCTGGGCGGCGACCGTCTTGGTGGCCTTGGCGCGCATCTTGTCGGCCTGCGCGTTCAGTGCCGCGGCCTTCTTCTCGGCGTTCTGGCGCTCGCGCTTGCGGCGCTTCTCGTCGGCCTCGCGCTGCTGCTGGTAGAGCTTCCAGCCCATGTTGTAGACGTCGATCTGGGCGCGGTTGGCGTCCAGGTAGAACACCTTGTTGACGACCGTCTCGACGAGGTCGACATCGTGGGAGATCACGATGAAGCCGCCGCGGTAGGTCTTCAGGTAGTCGCGCAGCCAGACGATCGAGTCGGCGTCGAGGTGGTTCGTCGGCTCGTCGAGCAGCAGGGTGTCGGCGTCCGAGAAGAGGATGCGCGCCAGCTCGATACGGCGGCGCTGACCACCGGAGAGCGTGTGCAGGGGCTGGCCGAGCACCCGGTCGGGCAGGTTGAGCGCGGCGGCGATGGTGGCGGCCTCGGCCTCGGCGGAGTACCCGCCCTTGGTGAGGAACTCCGTCTCCTGGCGCTCGTACTGCCGCATGGCCTTCTCGCGGGTGGCGCCCGAACCGTTGGCGATGCGCTGTTCGTTCTCGCGCATCTTGCGGATCAGCACGTCCAGGCCACGGGCCGACAGGACGCGGTCGCGGGCGAGGACGTCGAGGTCGCCGGTGCGCGGGTCCTGCGGAAGGTAACCGACCTCGCCGGAGCGGGCGACGGTTCCGGCGGCGGGCTGGCCCTCGCCCGCGAGGACCTTGGTGAGGGTCGTCTTGCCCGCGCCGTTGCGGCCGACCAGGCCGATGCGGTCACCCTTCGTGATGCGGAAGGTCGCGGACTCGATGAGGATGCGGGCGCCGGCGCGCAGCTCGATACCGGAGGCGGAGATCACGGACAGACTCCAGAGCGATGGGGAGTGGCGGGGTGGGCGGCTGAGGCGTTCCCGCCGTCTAATGCGCGAGGAGAATGGCCATGGGCCAAGTCTAACGGGGCCGTGCAACCACTTTTCCGGTGCGCACTGTGATGCTCGCCCCCTTCCGGGACGCTCCGGGCGCCTGGATCGGCCGGGGCCGGGCGTCGCCCGTTCGGACCGCGGGCCGGGGCCGGGGGTCCGGGAGCGTACGAGGATGGCGCCACGGAGCGACGAAAGTGGTGTGCTCATGCGGTTCGACGACGACGCCGGCCTGGACACCTCCGAGGTCCAGGACGTACGCGGCAGTCACATCCCCGGCGGCAGGGCGACCGTCGGCGGCGGGCTCGCCGGTCTGATCGCCCTGGTCCTCGGACTGCTCTTCGGGGTGGGCCCCGACCGGCTCGGGCTCACCTCCGGCGGCGAAGAGCCCGGAGCCACCGGCTCCTCCCTCGCCCAGGTGCAGCGGACCTGTCTGAAGGGGCGGGACGCCAACGCCCGGGAGGACTGCCGGATCGTGGCGGTGGTCAACAGCGTCCAGGCCTACTGGACGTGGGAGTTCGCGCGCAGGGGCGGCACCTACACCCCCGCCCCGACGGTGGTCTTCAGCGGTCGGGTGAACACCGGGTGCGGTACCGCCACGTCGTCCGTCGGGCCCTTCTACTGTCCCGCGGACCGCAAGGTCCGTCTGGACCTCGGCTTCTTCGACGATCTCCGGACGAAGTTCGGCTCCGGCGGCGGACCGTTCGCGCAGGCGTACGTGGTGGCGCACGAGTACGGGCATCACGTGCAGAGCCTGACGGGAACGCCGGCCCGGTCGCGGGACGGCGTGACCGGCGCGGACAGCGACTCGGTGAGGGTGGAGCTCCAGGCCGACTGCTACGCGGGGGTGTGGGCGCGGAACGCGACCACCACGCCGTCCTCGTCGACGGGCAGACCGTTGCCGACCACGCTGACGGACACCGACATCCGCGACGGCCTGGACGCGGCGGCGGCCGTCGGTGACGACCGGATCCAGGAGAGGTACCAGGGCCGGGTGACCCCGGAGACCTGGACGCACGGGTCGGCCAAGCAGCGGCAGCAGTGGTTCTACCAGGGCTTCACCAGCGGCGACATGGCGCAGTGCGACACGTTCCGGTGAACGGGGCGGCACGCGGTCCGGTACCCCGGGGGGTGGGCCCGGTTCCGGGCCGCGGGGCGTTGTCAGTGGCCGGTGCCAGACTGGGCGGCGGATCGGAATCCGGCAGTTCGTGACGAGACGGAGTGATCGGTATGGCTGGTACGAGCGGCGGGCGCCCGAGCATCTACCCCTCGATGCTGTACGCCGACGCGAAGGCGGCGATCAGGCAGCTCACGGAGGCCTTCGGCTTCGCCGAGCTGGCGGTCTACGAGGGTGAGGACGGCTCGGTGACGCACGCCGAGCTGGTGCAGGGCAACGGCGCGGTGATGCTCGGCTCCAAGGGCCGCGGCGGACGCTTCGACGAGGCGATGAAGAGCGCGGGCCCGTGCGGGGTGTACATCGTCGTGGACGACGTCGACGCACACCACCAGCGGGCCGTGGACCACGGCGCCGAGATCCTGATGGCCCCGACCGACCAGGACTACGGCTCGCGGGACTACATGGCCCGCGACATCGAGGGCAACATCTGGAGCTTCGGCACCTACGCCCCGGAGATAGGCGCGTAGGACGGCGCGCGGGACCGCTCCGGATCCGGCCCGCGGCCGGTTCCGGGCCGGCCCCGGTCAGCTCCCCCCGGTGTGCACCTGGAAGGCGGCCCTGCGTACGGCCTTGGCGAGCGCCGGGTCCGGGTGGGCGGCGGCGAGCGCGACCAGCACCTGCACCGTGCGCGGGTGCCCGACGGCCCGTACCTCGTCGAGGAGGGCGGGCACGGTGGGCTGCACCGCGGACTCCAGGTGGCGGACCAGGAGCGGGGCCTCACCGTGGTCGGCGACGGCCGCCGCGGTGTCGACCCACAGCCAGGTGGACTCGGCGCGGGTGAGGACCTCGTGGGCGTCCTCGGGGTCGTAGCCGTCGTGCTCGGCGAGCCACAGCAGGGCGTAGGGGCGCAGCGGGGTCTCCTCGACCACGGCGCGCACGTCCGGCTCGGCGGGGGCGCCGACGACGCGCAGTGCCTCGAAGGCGAGGCCGCGGGTGAGGGCGTCCTCGCCGCGGGCCGCGGCGATGAGTTCGGTGACGGCGCCGCCGACCGGGCGGGCGGCGAGCCACGCACGGTACTCGGCGCGGGCGGCGTTGGGGCGGAGCTGGGCGCAGCCGCGGAGCATGTCCTCGGCGGACTGCTCGATGTTGCCGGCGGGGCTCTGCGCGGCGACGCAGATCTGCTCCAGCTTGACCCAGACCGCCCAGCTGCCGAGCGCGGTGAGGGTGGCCTGTCCTTCGCCGTAGGTCAGCGCGCCGACGGAGGCGAGGGCCTGGAGGGCCCATTCGAGGAGCGGGGCGAGGGGGGCGTCCGGGACCTCGGCGGGCTCCGGGGCGGGCTCGGTCCCCGGCTCGGGGCCGTAGGAGATCTCGCAGCGCTCGGTGCGCAGTTCCGTGACGCGCTGCCCGAGAAGGTCGAGGAGCTGGTCCACGGGGACGGGCCCGGCGGAGAGCTGGAGGAAGGAGAGCACCTGGGGCATCGCGGAGACGACCTCGGCGACGGCCGCGGGCTCGCGGTCCAGCGGCTCGGGGTACGCGAGGGACCAGGCGTCGAAGAGGGCGACCCAGCCGCGCAGGACGGCGCTGTCGTCGCGGCTCCAGGCGCGCAGCCGCCAGCCCGGGCGGGCGTCGTCGCCGTGCACCTCGATGAGGCCGGCCAGGCGTGCGGTGTCCCAGTCGGCGCGGACCTTGACCGGGGTCAGTCCGAGATCCGTCGCGGCGCGTTCGGCGGTGGCGTCGGAGAGGGTGCCCTTGCCGTCGGGGCTGGCGGTGTCGCGCCCCGGGCGCAGGGCGGCGTCGGCCCAGCGCGCCACGCGGGCCGCGTCGGACAGGCCGGTGCGCGCCATGCGGGCGAGTTCCGCGGGCGGCGGTGTGCCTTCCGGCGGCCGCGGTGCGGGGCGGCGGGTGCGGCGCTGGGTCACCGCTCGGGGAGCGGTCGCGAGGGACCGGGGGCTGACGAGTCGGAGCCTGGAGTCGCGCGGGTTACGGGACGTCACGGGTGCAGTCTTGCGGTTGACAGTCCGAAAACCCAAACGGAATGCCGTCGCAGGCCACGGGGCGACGGGAGCGGGGCCCTCTCGGGGTGCCCGGCAGGCGGGCAGGAGCGCCGCGCGGAGTTGCCCGGAGCCGAACCGGAAGCACACCGTCGCGCCCACCGCGCCGCCCCGCCCGGAGCCCGGCCCGAGCCCGGGCCGAGGCCGACCCGAGCCCGACCCGAGGCCGGGCTTTCCCACCGGACGGCCCGGGACGGAAGCCCCCGGCCCGCCCGCCCGACGGTCCTCCCGGGGCCAAGGGCCCGGCCCACCCGGGGCCGGGGCCCAGCCCGCCGGGACCGAGGCCCGGCCTCCCCCGCCGGACCGGCCGGGGGCCGGGACCGGGGGCGCCGGGCGCTGTGGCTCACATCAGGGGGGTGAGGAAGCGGCGCAGGGCTTCCTCGTAGCTCGCCGGGTCGGCGTTCCACATGGCGCCGTGCGGGGCGTTCGGGACGGTGTGCAGGGTGACCAGGTCGGGCCTGCTCGCGGCGAGGCGCCGGGAGGTGCCCCAGGGGGCGATGCGGTCGTCCGGGCCGTGCACGAGCAGGGTCGGCACCTTGACCTGGTCGGGGTGCGCGGCGTGCGCGATGCGGTCTCCGCGTACGCCGGTGCGCCCCTGTGCGGCGCGCACCGCGAGCGGCAGCAGGAACCGCGGGGTGTGGCGGGCGCCGGCGAGAGCGCGCAGCGTCGTCTCCCAGTCGAGGACGGGGGAGTCGAGGACGAGCCCGGAGATCCGCTCGCGCAGCGCGGAGTGGGCGGCCGCGCGCAGGGCCATCGTGGCGCCCGTGGACCAGCCGTACAGGACGACCCGCTCGGCACCGAACCGCACGGCGTAGCGGATGGCCGCGTCGAGGTCGCGCCACTCGGTCTCGCCGAGGTGGTTCAGGCCGTCGGGCGGGCGGGGTGCGCCGAGGTCGCCCCGGTAGGCGAGGTCGAGGACGGGGAAGTGCCGGCTGTTCAGGAACCCCATCAGGTTCATGGGGTGTTCCCGGGTGGCGCCCAGGCCGTGGACGGTGATGATCCAGGTGTCGCGGACCGCGGGCACGAACCAGGCGGGCAGGGCGCCGAGTTCACCGGGCACGTCGACGTCGGCGTGTTCGAGTCCGAGGGCGGCCCCGGGGTCGCCGACGTACAGGTTCGGGGTGAGCCACACCTTGTCGCCGGGCTCCAGGGACCCGTGCGTGACGCGTTCCAGGCTGCGTACGACGGTGTCGGCGGTGTGGGGCACGGAGTTCTGGAGGGGGCCGACGACCGCGTGGGAGCCGTCGCCCGCGAGGCCGTAGGTTCCCGGACGCCGGGACGCGAGGGCCCGGGTCAGAGTGATCCCGCCCGACGTCGTGGCGTGCACGGTGAGCCGGGGCTCGGTGGGCAGGGGCTTGCCCGGCCTCGTCTTCAGCGCGGCATCACTGGCGAACCGGCCCGCCGCCACGGAGGCCGCGCCCGCGGCTATGGCTACGGTGACGGCCGCTGCCGTGGCTCTTAGGGTGCGCACCCGACCAGTTTCCCGGGGGACCCGGCCATCGGCCAGCGGGAGCGCCTCCAGGGGTGACGGCCGACGCTCGCCGGACCCCCGCGCCGGTGCTCGCCGGGCCCCTCACCGGGCGGCGCCGCGGCGGCGCCTCACTCCTGCTGGCCGTACCCCCGCAGCCGCTCCCCCGCCTCCGCGAGCTGGTCCGGTGAGAGCAGGGCGGGAGCGAGCCCGGGGACCGAGGAGGACAGGAGCCAGACGCGGCACATCCATTCCAGCTGGGCCGTGCGGTCGTACGCCTGGTCCAGCGAGTCCCCGTACGCGATGGTGCCGTGGTTCCGCAGGAGGCAGGCGGTGCGGCCGGCCAGGGCCCGGAGGGTGCTCTCGGCCAGTTCCGGTGTGCCGTAGGCCGCGTAGGGGGCGACGCGGACCGGGCCGCCCAGGGCCGCCGCCATGTAGTGGACCAGCGGGAGTTCGGGGACGAGGAGCGAGACGGCCGTCGCGTGCGGCGCGTGGGTGTGGACGACGGCCCGTGCCCCGGTCGCGCGGTAGACCGCGAGATGCATCGGCAGTTCGCTGGTCGGGCGCAGCGATCCGAGCACCTGCCGGCCGTCGAGGCCGACGCCGACGATGCCGTCCCGCGTCAGCCGGTCGTAGGGCACGCCCGTGGGGGTGACCAGGACGGTGTCTCCGACGCGGACGGAGACGTTGCCGGAGGTGCCGACGACCAGCCCGTCGGCGACCGTGCGCCGGGCCGTGGAGACCAGTTCGTCCCAGGCCCGCCGGAGGGTGTCCCGCGCGTCCGGCCCGTCTCGCTCGTCGCGTTCGCGGGCCTCGCCCGTCGTCCGTGCGTGCTCGTGCCCGACCCGTGCGTCCCGGTGCGGCTCAGTCATGACGCGATCCTGCCAGGCACCGCGTTCCACGCACCCCGCGCGAGCGGGCTTCGGGGCGGCGGCGGGCCGCCAACAGCACACGGTTGCATGTGACTTGCATCACATCACACCGAGGGGACGCCCGCGGCGCCCCGGTCGGACATTTGCCGCGGATCACACCCCGTGGTCGGGTCGCTACGGCCCGGTCGGCACCCGGACCCCGTCCCCGGAGCGGCCCTTTCGGGTTTCCGGGCGCCGTGACCACGGCTACAGCCTGCGAGTGACGGGGATCTCACCCCTCAAACCCGTCCCGACCAGGACGGTCGACCATGAGCCCCGACCCCAACCGGAGTACGGAATTCCGCATCCGTTCGAACCCGGCGAGCCGCCCGTCGGCATAAGCGGAATGACGATCCACTGTTCAGGACACCACCAAGTCCGACTCAGTTCATCTTCCGTTCACCCAGGTTGCCTACGTTCCCCCTGCCACTGACGTCCAACAGAAGCCTGGGTAAATGGAACACATCACGCTCCTCCTCGGAATCGTGATCGTCACCGCTCTCGTGTTCGATTTCACGAACGGTTTCCACGACACCGCCAACGCGATGGCCACCACCATCTCGACCGGCGCACTCAAGCCCAAGGTCGCGGTGGCCATGTCCGCCGCCCTCAACCTTGTCGGCGCCTTCCTCTCGGTGGAGGTCGCCAACACGATCTCCAAAGGCCTCGTCGACGAATCCGGCATCCAGCCAGAAGTGATCTTCGCCGCCCTCGTCGGCGCGATCCTCTGGAACCTGGTGACGTGGCTCGTCGGACTCCCGTCCAGCTCCTCGCACGCCCTCATGGGCGGCCTGGTCGGCGCCACCATCGCCTCCGCCGGTACCGGCGCCGTGCACGGGGACGTCCTGGTCGGCAAGGTGCTCCTGCCCGCCGTCGCCGCCCCGGTCGTCGCCGGCCTGGCCGCGATGTTCGCCACCCGGCTGTCGTACAAGCTCAGTGGCAACGCCGACACCAAGGCCACCAAGAAGGGTTACCGCGTCGGCCAGATAGCCTCCGCGGGCCTGGTCTCGCTGGCCCACGGCACCAACGACGCGCAGAAGACGATGGGCATCATCACCCTGGCCCTGGTCGCCGGTGGCGCCGTCGCTCCCGACTCCGACCCGCCGGTCTGGGTCATCCTCTCCGCCGGTCTGGCCATCGCGCTCGGCACCTACCTGGGCGGCTGGCGCATCATCCGCACGATGGGCAAGGGCCTGACCGACCTCCAGCCGCAGCAGGGCTTCGCCGCCCAGACCAGCGCGGCGACGGTCATCCTGGCCTCCTCGCACATCGGTTTCTCCCTCTCCACCACGCACTCGGTCTCCGGCTCCGTGATGGGCGCCGGCCTCGGCCGCAAGGGCGGTGTGGTCCGCTGGTCCACCGCCAAGCGGATGGTCGTCGCCTGGGTCCTCACGCTGCCCGCCGCCGCCCTGGTCGGCGCCGGTGCCGAGTGGGTGACCGGTTTCGGTACCTGGGGCACCGCGCTCGTCGCCGTGTTCCTGGTCGGCTCCAGCTTCGCGATCTGGCGCCGCTCGCGCCGCGAGGTGATCGACCACACCAACGTGAACGACACCGAGGAGCCCTCCGGTGTGGTGACGCAGGCCATCGCCGCCGTCACCCCGCCCCCGGCCGGCACCGTGGCCGAAGGCCTCACGGCCACCATCCCGGCTCCGGCCGAGCCCGCGGTGAACCCGCCGGCGCCGTCCCGAGTGGCCTGAGAACCGAAGGAAGAAACAGCATGAGCATCGACTGGTCAGCCCTCGGGTCCGTCTTCGGGGTCAGCCTCGGAGTGACCGTGGCCCTCGTCGCCCTCTTCACCCTCGGCGTCGCCGGCCTCTCCAAGAAGGAGTCCGCCCAGGGCGGATCCGCGGTCGCGGCGGCCACCGGCGCGTACGTCTGCTTCGCGGCCTGCGCCGCGGCGGTGGCGTACGGCATCTCCCTGATCATCACCAAGTAGCCCGGCGGACGCCGCCCGGAACCGGGCCGCGCCGAGCGGTACCGCGCGTGGGGTGCGGGACGGATCACCGTCCCGCACCCCACGCGTATGCCGTCCCGCCCCCACGCGTATGTGGGCCTGCGCACACTGTCCCTCCGCAGGTCAACAGTCAGTTGACGGCCGTTCTCACCCCGTGGTGGACTGCCGGAGCCAAGTACGGCGGCATGAGAGGAAGCCGGTGCGAATCCGGCGCGGTCCCGCCACTGTCATCGGGGAGGAAACTCCCCGGGAGCCAGGAACTCTCACCGCCGGTCTCGTCGAACCAGGGCGTGGACACCCTGAGTGAGGACATATCGCCATGCGCGGCTGCCCGTTGCCCGTTTCGCTGAGTACGAGGGTTCCACTCCACCCCACGGCCGGCTGACCCCGTGCGTGCCGATCGCGTCTTCGCGTACGGCGCCGCCGCCGGCCTCCTCGGCGACCTGCTGCTCGGCGATCCCCGCCGGGGGCATCCGGTCGCCGCGTTCGGGCGGGCCGCCGCGGCCGTGGAGCGGACACTGTGGCGGGACCACCGCGGGTGGGGCGCCCTGCACACCGCCGTCTGCGTCGGCGGTGCCACCGGACTCGCCGCACTCGCGGGCCGTTGCGTAAGCGGCTCACGTACCGCCTCCGTCGCCCTGACCGCCGCCGCCACCTGGGCAGTCGTCGGAGGAACCTCCCTCGGCCGCGAGGCGCGGGCGGTCGGCGGCGCCCTCGCGGCCGGTGACCTCGAAGCGGCCCGGGAGCGGCTGCCGCACCTGTGCGGACGCGATCCGCAGGCGCTGGACGCCGACGGCGTCGCGCGCGCCGTCGTCGAGTCCGTCGCCGAGAACACCTCCGACGCCGTCGTGGGCGCTCTGGTCTGGGGCGCCGTCGGCGGTGTGCCGGGACTCGTCGCCTTCCGCGCCGTGAACACGCTCGACGCGATGGTCGGACACAAGTCCCCCCGCCACCGGCGCTACGGCTGGGCCTCCGCCCGGCTCGACGACCTCGCCGGCTGGCCCGGAGCCCGGCTGACCGCCGTCCTCGCGGCCGTGGCCGGATCCGACCCGCGCGGTGCCGTACGCGCCTGGCGCGCGGACGCCCGCAGGCATCCGAGCCCCAACGCCGGGCCCGTGGAGGCCTCGTTCGCGGGCGCGCTCGGCGTACGGCTCGGCGGCACCCTCTCGTACGGCGGACGGGTCGAGCACCGGCCCGTGCTCAACGGCGCGGGGCGCGCCGTCCACGTCCACGACATCGAACGGGCCGTACGGCTGTCCCGGCGCGTCGGCTGGCTCGCGCTCGGCGTGAGCGCCGCCGGACGGGTTCTGCTCACCGGAACCGGACGGGTTCCGGCCACCAGGAAGGGGCGCACCGCATGAGCGGCGGACTGCTGATCGCCGGGACCACCTCGGACGCCGGCAAGAGTGTCGTGACCGCCGGGATCTGCCGGTGGCTGGCCCGCCAGGGCGTCAAGGTCGCGCCCTTCAAGGCACAGAACATGTCCCTGAACTCGTTCGTGACGCGCGAGGGCGCCGAGATCGGGCGGGCGCAGGCCATGCAGGCGCAGGCCGCCCGGGTGGAGCCGACCGCGCTGATGAATCCCGTGCTCCTCAAGCCGGGCGGCGACCGCACCAGTCAGGTCGTCCTGATGGGCAGGCCGGTGGGCGAGATGAGCGCGCGCGGGTTCTTCGGAACGGCCGGGCCCGCGGAGCGGCCGCCGTCGGCCGAAGCGTCCGCCGCCTCCGCCGCCTCCGCCGGGGACAGGCTGCGCGGGGGGCGCCAGGAAGCACTCCTGGCGACCGTCCTCGACTGTCTGGACCGGTTGCGGGGCACGTATGACGCGGTGATCTGTGAGGGAGCCGGCAGCCCGGCCGAGATCAATCTGCGGCGCACCGACATCGTCAACATGGGGGTGGCGCGGAACGCGGGGCTTCCCGTGCTCGTCGTCGGCGACATCGACCGGGGCGGGGTGTTCGCCTCGTTCTTCGGGACGGTCGCGCTGCTGTCGCCCGAGGACCAGGCGCTCGTCGCCGGTTTCCTCGTCAACAAGTTCCGGGGCGACGTCAGTCTGCTGGAGCCCGGTCTCGACATGCTGCACGGCCTGACCGGGCGGCGCTCCTACGGCGTCCTGCCCTTCCGGCACGGACTCGGCATCGACGAGGAGGACGGCCTGCGCGTCTCGCTGCGCGGGGCCGTCCGCGAGTCGGCGGTCTCCTCCCCCGTCGGCGAGGACATCCTGCGGGTCGCCGTCTGCGCGGTCCCGCTGATGTCCAACTTCACCGACGTGGACGCGCTGGCCGCCGAACCGGGTGTCGTCGTGCGGTTCGTGGACCGGGCCGAGGAACTGGCCGACGCGGACCTGGTCGTCGTCCCCGGGACCCGGGGCACCGTGAAGGCGCTCCGGTGGCTGCGCGAGCGCGGCCTCGCGGACGCGATCGCGCGCCGGGCCGCCGAGGGGCGGCCGGTCCTCGGCGTCTGCGGCGGCTACCAGCTCCTCGGAGAGCACATCGAGGACGACGTCGAATCCCGCGCCGGTCATGTCGAGGGTCTCGGACTCCTCCCCGTACGCGTGCGGTTCGCGCGGGAGAAGACCCTGGCGCGGCCGGTCGGGGAGGCCCTCGGCGAGCGTGTCGAGGGGTACGAGATCCATCACGGTGTCGCCGAGGTGACCGGTGGCGAGGCGTTCTTCTCCGACGACCGGGGGCACAGCCTGGACGGGTGCCGGGCCGGCGCCGTCTGGGGCACGCACTGGCACGGCTCGCTGGAGTCGGACGGTTTCCGGCGGGCCTTCCTGCGCGAGGTGGCCGCCGCCGCGGGCCGCCGCTTCGTACCGGCTCCCGGCACGTCGTTCGCGGCGCTGCGCGAGGAGCAGCTCGACCTGCTCGGCGACCTGATCGAGGAACACGCGGACACGGACGCGCTGTGGCGGCTCATCGAGTCCGGCGCGCCGCAAGGACTGCCCTTCATTCCACCGGGAGCACCCGTATGAGCACAGTGCTGTTGTTGTCGACCGCCGACACGGATCTGCTGGCGGCCCGCGCCAGTGGCGCCGGTTACCGGATCGGCAATCCGACCCGGGTGGACGTCACGGGCGAACTCCCCGCGCTCGCCCGGGGCGCGGACCTGGCCGTCGTGCGGCTGCTCGGCGGCAAGCGGGCCTGGGAGGACGGGCTGGCCTTCCTGAAGGCGTCCGGGATCCCGACCGTGCTGCTGGGCGGCGAGTCCGTCCCGGACGCCGAGCTGATGGCCGAGTCGTCGGTGCCCGCGGGCGTGGTCGCGGAGGCGCTGCGCTATCTCGTCGAGGGCGGTCCGGCCAACCTCGCCGAGCTGGCCCGCTTCCTCTCGGACACCGTGCTGCTCACGGGCGAGGGCTTCGAGGAGCCGCACAGGACGGCCGGGTTCGGCGTCCACGGCGAGCGCGCCTTCACCGAGGGCCGGCCGACGGTCGGCGTGCTGTTCTACCGGGCGCACGAGCTGTCCGGGAACACCGCCTTCGTGGACACGCTGTGCGACGCGATCGAGACACGCGGCGCCAACGCCCTTCCCGTGTACTGCGGTTCGCTGCGCGGAGCCGACCCGGGGCTGTACGAGATCCTCGGCCGGGCCGACGCGCTCGTGGCCACCGTCCTCGCGGCGGGCGGCACCCACGCCTCCGAGGCGTCCGCGGGCGGCGACGAGGAGGCCTGGGACATCGGGGCGCTCGCCGACCTCGACATCCCCGTCCTCCAGGGTCTCTGCCTGACCTCGTCGAAGAGCGCCTGGGACGCCTCGGACGCGGCCCTGTCCCCCATGGACGCGGCGATGCAGGTCGCGATCCCGGAGTTCGACGGCCGTCTCATCACGGTGCCGTTCTCGTTCAAGGAGCAGGGTCCGGACGACGTCCCGGTGTACGTCGCCGACCCCGAGCGGGCCGCGCGGGTCGCCGGGATCGCCCTGCGGCACGCCCTGCTGAAGCACAAGCCGAACGCGGAGAAGAAGCTCGGGATCGTCTTCACCGCCTATCCGACCAAGCACTCGCGGGTCGGCAACGCGGTCGGTCTCGACACGCCCGCCTCCGCCGTACGGGTCCTCGACGCGCTCCGCGACGCGGGCTACGCCCTCACCGGATACCCCGACAACGGCGACGAGCTGATCCACCGGCTGATCGCGGCCGGCGGCCACGACGTCGAGTGGCTGACCGAGGAGCAGCTCGCCGCCGCCCCCGCGCGGGTGCCGCTCGCGGACTACCGGGCCTGGTTCGAGACGCTCGACCCCGCGCTGCGCGAGGGCATGCTGGAGGCCTGGGGCGAGCCGCCGGGCTCCCTCTACGTCGACGGCGACGACATCGTCCTCGCCTGCCTGGAGTTCGGGAACGTCGTCGTGATGATCCAGCCTCCGCGCGGCTTCGGCGAGAACCCGATCGCGATCTACCACGACCCCGACATGCCGCCCTCGCACCACTACATGGCGGCCTACCGCTGGCTGGAGAACAGTTTCGGCGCGGACGCGGTCGTGCACATGGGCAAGCACGGCACGATGGAGTGGCTGCCGGGCAAGGGGCTCGGGCTCAGCGGCGGCTGCGCGCCCGACGCCGTCCTCGGCGAACTCCCCCTGGTCTACCCGTTCATCGTCAACGACCCCGGCGAGGGCACCCAGGCCAAGCGCCGCGGGCACGCCACCGTGGTCGACCATCTCGTACCGCCGATGGCGCGCGCCGACACCTACGGCGACCTCGCGAAGCTGGAGCAACTCCTCGACGAGTACGCCCTCGTGTCCGACCTGGACCCGACGAAGGCCCCCGCGGTCCGCGCGCAGATCTGGACGCTGGTCAAGGCGGCCGAGCTCCATCACGACCTGCACGTCGACGAGCAGCCGGACGACGGCGACTTCGACGAGTTCGTGATGCACATCGACGGCTATCTGTGCGAGATCAAGGACGTGCAGATCCGCGACGGCCTGCACATCCTGGGCGGCGGTCCGGAGGCCGAGCCGCGGGTGAACCTCGTGCTCGCCGTGCTGCGCGCCTCGCAGGTGTGGGGCGGCACGGCGAACGCGCTGCCCGGTCTGCGCGCCTGCCTCGCCGGGTACTTCGGCCTGGTGGAGAAGGAGTTGCTGGCCGAACCGGGTGCTCCGGTGAAGGTGCCGGCCGAGCTGAGCGACCTCGTGGAGGGCCCGGCCCGTACGGCGGCCGACGCGATCGACCTCCTGGAGCAGTTGTGCCGCCGGGCGGCGCTGGGCATGGAGGAGCGGGGCTGGGACACGGCCGCCGTGCCCGCGCTCGTGCGCGAGGTGCTGGGCACCGAACTCCCCGACGCCGTAGCGGTGCTGGAGTTCGCCTGCCGCGAGGTGGTGCCACGGCTCGCCCGGACGACGGACGAGATCGGGCACATCCTCAAGGCGTTGAACGGCGGTTACGTCCCGGCGGGCCCCTCGGGCTCACCGACCCGCGGGCTCGTCAACGTCCTGCCGACCGGCCGCAACTTCTACTCGGTCGACCCCAAGGCCATTCCGTCCCGGCTGAGTTGGGAGGTCGGCCAGTCGCTCGCGGACTCGCTCGTGCAGCGCTACCTCCAGGACACCGGCGCCTACCCGACGTCCGTCGGACTGACGGTGTGGGGCACGTCCGCCATGCGCACGCAGGGCGACGACATCGCGGAGATCCTCGCGCTGCTCGGCTGCCGTCCGGTGTGGGACGACGCCTCGCGCCGGGTCACCGGCTTCGAGATCGTGCCGCTGGACGAGCTCGGCCGCCCGCGCATCGACGTCACGGTCCGCATCTCCGGCTTCTTCCGGGACGCCTTCCCGCACGTCGTCGGCCTGCTCGACGACGCGGTGCGCGCGGTCGCCGAGCTGGACGAGCCCGCCGACCGGAACTTCGTGCGCAGGCACGCCGACGAGGACACCGCCGAGCACGGCGACCGGCGGCGCGCGACCGCCCGTATCTTCGGCTCCAAGCCGGGCGCGTACGGCGCGGGTCTGCTGCCGCTGATCGACGCCCGCAACTGGCGCTCCGACGCCGACCTCGCCGAGGTGTACGCCGTCTGGGGCGGCTACGCCTACGGGCGCGGGCTCGACGGGCGGGCCGCGCGCGGGGACATGGAGACCGCGTTCCGGCGCATCGCGGTGGCGGCGAAGAACGTCGACACCCGCGAGCACGACCTCGTCGACGCCGACGACTACTTCCAGTACCACGGCGGCATGGTCGCGATGGTCCGCCACCTCACCGGGTCCTCCCCCGAGGCGTACGTCGGTGACTCGGCCGTCCCCGACCAGGTGAAGACCCGCACGCTGGGCGAGGAGACGCACCGGGTCTTCCGGGCCCGGGTGGTCAACCCGCGCTGGATGGCCGCGATGCGCCGGCACGGCTACAAGGGCGCCTTCGAGATGGCGGCGACCGTCGACTACCTCTTCGGCTACGACGCCACGGCCGGGGTCGTGGACGACTGGATGTACGAGAAGCTCAGCGCGGAGTACGTCTTCGACGCGGAGAACCGGGACTTCATGAAGAAGTCCAACCCGTGGGCCCTGCGCGGGATCACGGAGCGGCTGCTGGAGGCCGCGGACCGGGGGCTGTGGGCGGAGCCGGACGCGGACACGCTGGAGCGGCTGCGCGCCACCTATCTGGAGCTCGAAGGCGACTTGGAGGGCGACGACCAGTGAGTACCCCGTTCCCGTTCACGGCTGTGGTCGGCCAGGACGACCTGCGGCTCGCGCTGCTGCTGAACGCCGTGTCGCCCGCCGTGGGCGGTGTGCTGGTGCGCGGCGAGAAGGGCACCGCCAAGTCGACGGCGGTGCGCGCCCTCTCGGCGCTGCTGCCGGAGGTCGCCGTCGTACCCGGGTGCCGTTTCTCGTGCGACCCGGCCGCTCCCGACCCGGCGTGCCCGGACGGGCCGCACGAGGCGGCGGCCGGCGCGCAACGCCCGGCCCGTATGGTCGAGCTGCCCGTCGGCGCGTCCGAGGACCGGCTGGTGGGCGCCCTGGACATCGAGCGGGCGCTCGCGGAGGGCGTGAAGGCCTTCGAGCCGGGCCTGCTGGCCGACGCGCACCGCGGGATTCTCTACGTCGACGAAGTGAACCTGCTGCACGACCACTTGGTCGACCTGCTGCTGGACGCCGCCGCGATGGGCGCCTCGTACGTCGAGCGCGAGGGTGTCTCCGTACGGCATGCCGCGCGGTTCCTGCTCGTCGGGACGATGAACCCCGAAGAGGGCGAGCTGCGGCCGCAGTTGCTCGACCGGTTCGGGCTGACCGTCGAGGTGGCCGCCTCACGGGAACCCGGTCGGCGGGTCGAGGTCGTGCGGCGCAGGCTCGCCCACGACGACGACCCGGCCGGCTTCGCCGCGCGCTGGGCCGACGAGGAGGCCGCCGTGCGGGCCCGGATCGTGGCGGCCCGCGCGCTGCTGCCCTCCGTGCGCCTCGGCGACGGGCCGCTGCGGCAGATCGCGGCGACCTGCGCGGCCTTCGAGGTGGACGGCATGCGCGCCGACATCGTGATGGCCCGGACCGCGACCGCGCTCGCCGCGTGGGCGGGACGCACCGAGGTGATCGCCGAGGACGTGCGGCAGGCGGCGCTGCTCGCGCTGCCGCACCGGCGGCGGCGCAACCCGTTCGACGCGCCCGGACTCGACGAGGACAAGCTCGACGAGACGCTGGAGGAGTTCGCGGGCTCGGACGACACCTCCGGCGAGGGCCCCTCCGACGACGACCCGGACCCTGATCCGGACGGGCCCGGCGGGGGCGGGCAGCCGCCCCAGGACGGGCCGGACGACGGCTCCCCCGCCGGTGACGTCCCCGCGCAGGGCGAACCGTCGGACGACGGGCAGGCCCCGGCCGGGCCGGGCGCCGGCGAGCAGTCCCCCGTACGGGCCGCCGAGCCGTTCCGCACGAAGGTGCTCAGCGTGCCCGGACTCGGCGAGGGCGCGGCCGGGCGGCGTTCGCGCGCGCGGACCGAGCACGGCCGCACGACCGGGTCGCGACGGCCCCGCGGGGCGCTCACCAAGCTGCACCTGGCGGCGACCGTGCAGGCCGCCGCCCCGCACCAGCTGGCGCGCGGCCGGTCGGGCCGCGGTCTGGTCGTACGGCGGGACGATCTGCGCCAGGCGACGCGCGAGGGCCGTGAGGGCAACCTCGTGCTGTTCGTGGTGGACGCCTCCGGGTCGATGGCGGCGCGGCAGCGGATGGGCGCGGTCAAGGGCGCCGTGCTGTCGCTGCTGCTCGACGCCTACCAGCGGCGGGACAAGGTGGGTCTGGTGACCTTTCGCGGTTCGGCCGCCGAGGTCGCGCTGCCGCCCACCTCCTCGGTGGACGCCGCCGCGTCCCGGCTGGAGTCGCTGCCGACGGGCGGCCGGACGCCGCTCGCGGCCGGGCTGCTGCGGGCGCACGAGGTGCTGCGCGTCGAGCGGCTGCGGGACTCCGCGCGGCGGCCGCTGGTCGTCGTGGTGACCGACGGACGGGCCACGGGCGGGCCGGAGCCGGTCGCGACGGCCGGGCGCGCGGCACGGCTGTTCGCGGCGAACGGGGTCGCGTCGGTGGTCGTCGACTGCGAGACGGGGCCGGTACGGCTCGGGCTCGCGGGGCGGCTCGCGGAAGAGCTGGGCGGCACGCCGGTGACCCTGGACGAGCTGCGGGCCGATTCCATCGCCGGTCTGGTCAGGGACGCGCAGGGGACTTCGAGGAGGGCCGCGTAATGCCGCAGGGGCAGCCGAGTGTCGTACCGGACGACGGCCTGACGACCCGCCAGCGCCGTAACCGGCCGCTGGTCGTCGTGCACACGGGGATCGGCAAGGGCAAGTCGACGGCCGCGTTCGGGCTCGCGCTGCGCGCCTGGAACCAGGGGTGGCCCATCGGGGTGTTCCAGTTCGTCAAGTCGGCGAAGTGGAAGGTCGGCGAGGAGAACGCGCTGCGCGTCCTCGGCGCCTCCGGCGAGGGCGGGACCGTCGACTGGCACAAGATGGGCGAGGGCTGGTCCTGGGTCCAGCGCGACGCGCAGATGGACAACGAGGAGAAGGCCCGCGAGGGCTGGGAGCAGGTCAAGCGGGACCTCGCCGCCGAGACGTACAAGCTGTACGTGCTCGACGAGTTCGCGTACCCGATGCACTGGGGCTGGATCGACACCGACGAGGTCGTCGCGGTGCTGCGGGACCGTCCCGGCACCCAGCACGTGGTGATCACCGGGCGCAACGCACCGGAGAAGCTGGTCGGGTTCGCCGATCTGGTGACCGACATGTCCAAGGTCAAGCATCCGATGGACGCGGGCCAGAAGGGCCAGAGGGGCATCGAGTGGTGATGTCCTCGTCCGTGCCCCGGCTGGTCGTGGCCGCGCCCTCCTCGGGCAGCGGCAAGACCACCGTCGCCACGGGGCTGATGGCGGCCTTCGCCGGGCGGGGGCTCGCCGTGTCCCCGCACAAGGTGGGGCCCGACTACATCGACCCCGGGTACCACGCGCTCGCCACCGGGCGCGTGGGGCGCAATCTCGACGCGTACCTGTGCGGCGCGGAGCTGATCGGGCCGCTGTTCGCGCACGGGGCACGCGGGTGCGATCTCGCGGTCGTCGAGGGCGTGATGGGGCTGTACGACGGGGCCGCGGGCGAGGGGGAACTCGCGTCCACGGCGCATGTGGCGAAGCTGCTGCGGGCACCGGTGGTGCTGGTCGTCGACGCGTCCTCGCAGTCGCGGTCCGTGGCCGCGCTGGTGCACGGGTTCGCCTCCTGGGACCCCGAGGTGCGGGTCGCCGGGGTGATCCTCAACAAGGTGGGGTCCGAGCGGCACGAGGCCATGCTCCGGGAGGCGCTGGACGCCTCCGGGGTGCCGGTGCTCGGGGTGCTGCGGCGGGCGCCGCAGGTGGACACGCCGTCGCGGCACCTCGGTCTTGTACCGGTGGCCGAGCGGCGGGCGGAGGCGGTCTCGGCCGTCGCGGCGATGGCCGCGCAGGTCTCCGAGGGGTGTGATCTGGACGCGCTCATGGCGCTGGCCCGGAGTGCCGGCGCGTTGCCGGGGGCGGCGTGGGACGCGGCCGAGGCCGTCGCCCCGCCCGCCCACGAGCACCCGGCTCGCCCGGCCCAGGAGCGGACGCCCGTCGTGGCGGTCGCCGGCGGGGAGGCGTTCACCTTCTCCTACGCCGAGCACGCCGAGCTGCTCACCGCCGCCGGGGCCGAGGTCGTGACCTTCGATCCGCTCCGGGACCGGCGACTGCCCGAAGGGACGCGCGGGTTGGTCATCGGCGGCGGGTTCCCCGAGGTGTACGCGCCCCAGCTGTCCGCCAACGAGCCGCTGCGCAAGGCCGTGGCCGAGCTGGCGTCGGCCGGTGCGCCGGTCGCGGCCGAGTGCGCCGGACTGCTGTATCTGGCCCGGGAACTCGACGGGCAGCCCATGTGCGGGGTCATCGACGCGAAGGCCCGGATGCACGAGCGGCTCACCCTCGGCTACCGGGACGCGGTGGCGGTCGGCGACAGCGTGCTCGCCGTGGCCGGCACCCGGATGCGCGGGCACGAGTTCCACCGGACCGTCGTGGAGCCCGGCGCCGGGGCGTCTCCCGCCTGGGGAGTGCGCGCCCCCGAGCGGCGCGTCGAAGGTTTCGTGCAGCACGGCGTGCACGCGAGTTATCTGCACACGCACTGGGCGTCCGAGCCCGGTGTGGCCCGTCGGTTCGTCGAGAGGTGCCTGACGTCATGAGCAGCAAGCTGATCGGGGTCGGGGTCGGCCCCGGCGACCCGGAGCTGGTGACCGTCAAGGGGGTCAACGCCCTGCGCGCCGCGGACGTCGTCGTCGTCCCCGTCATGGCCGCACCGGACGGGAAGGACGGCGGCGAGCGGGGGCGGGCCGAGGCGACCGTCCTGCACTACGTGCCCGAGGAGAAGGTCGTCCGGGTCGTGTTCGCGCTCAACGAGCGGAGCGACCGGGCCCGGCGCGAAGCGGCCTGGGACGCCGCCGGCGCACGGGTCGCCGGCCTTCTCGGCCGGCACGCCACGGTCGCCTTCGCCACCATCGGCGACCCCAACGTGTACTCGACCTTCACCTATCTCGCCCACACCATCGGGGAGCTGGTTCCGGGCACGGTCGTGGAGACCGTGCCCGGCATCACCGCGATGCAGGACCTCGCCGCGCGGTCGGGGGCCGTTCTCACCGAGGGGACCGAGCCGCTCACGCTCGTCCCGGTGACCGCGGGGGCGGCCGTGCTCAAGGACGCGCTGAACGGGCCCGGCACGGTGGTCGCGTACAAGTTCGGGCGGCAGGCCGCCGAGGTGGCCGAGGCGCTGCGGGACAGCGGGCGGATCGACGACGCCGTCTGGGGGGCGGCGCTCGGCCTCGAGGACGAGTCGATCCGTCCGGCCGCCGAGCTCGACGGGGAGCCGCTCCCGTACCTCTCGACGCTCATCGCGCCCGCGCGCCGCGACGGGACACGCGGCGGAAAGCTGTGACCCGCGCCCACCCGGCGGCACCCGCGCCGCGCTCGGCGGAGCGCGCCCACCCGGCGGCGTTCGCGCCGGACCCGGCGGACCGCGCGGGCTCAGCCCGCGAGGCCCACCACCAGCCAGATGAAGGCCACGCCCGCCACCGTGCACAGCAGGGTCGAACGGGCGGGGTGCTCGTGGTGTGCCTCCGGGAGGATCTCGGCGGCGGCGAGGTAGAGGAGTACGCCGCCGAAGAGTCCGAGGTAGCCGCCGAGCAGCGGCTCGGGGATGGTGAAGAAGAGCGTCGAGGCGGCGCCGATCATGGGGGCCGCCGCGTCCGCGTACAGCATGAGCAGGGCCTTGCGCCGGGCGTTCCCGTACAGGCTCGCGATCGTGTACGTGTTGAAGCCGTCCGCGAAGTCGTGGGCGATCACCGCGAGGGACACCGCGAGTCCCATGCCCCCGCCGACCTGGAAGGCGGCGCCGATCGCGACGCCGTCCATCGCGCTGTGGCCGACCATGGCACCGGCCGCCGTGAGGCCCACCTCGGGCGCGCGTCCGCCGTGCTCCTCGCCGCCGTGCGCGGCCTGGCGGTGGGCGAGGAGACGTTCGACCAGATGGGCCAGCAGGAAGCCGCCCACGAACAGGAGCAGCGCCGCCGGTACGCCGAACACCTCGGTGCCCGCCGCGGCCAGCGCCTCCGGCAGCAGGTCGAGGCCGACCACCCCGAGCATCAGGCCGCCGGCCAGGCCGAGCACCAGATGGCGGCGGTCGGTCACCCGCTGCGCCGTCCAGCCGCCGACCAGCGTCATCAGGAACGCGCCGAGCGCGACGAGGACCGCCATAGGCCCTTGCTATCCGATGCACCCCCCTTCGCGCACCCGGGGCGACGGCCCCGCGCCCGCAGAAGCCTTCGCAGCACCCCTGATTTTTCGTAGGAGAGGACCGATTCCCATGGCCGATGCCCCCACCGGCAAAGTGACCTTCGTCGGTGCCGGCCCCGGCGCCGCCGACCTGCTGACGTTCCGCGCCGCGCGCGCCATCGCCGAGGCCGACATCGTGATCTGGGCGGCCAGCCTGGTGCAGGCCGAGGTCCTCGGCCACGCGCGCGAGGACGCCGAGATCCTCGACTCGGCGACGATGTCGCTGGAGGACGTCGTCGCCGTCTACGAGCGGGCCCGCGCCGAGGGCCTGCGGGTGGCGCGGATCCACTCCGGCGACCCGGCCCTGTGGGGCGGTACGCAGGAGCAGGTCGACCGGTGCGCCGAGCTCGGCATCGGGACCGAGATCGTTCCGGGTGTCTCGTCCTTCTCCGCGGTGGCCGCGATCGCGCAGCGCGAGCTGACGATCCCCGAGGTCGCCCAGTCCGTGATCCTCACCCGGCTCGGCGGCGGCAAGACGCCGATGCCGCCCGGGGAGGACGTACGGGAGTTCGCGAAGCACGGCACGACGATGGCGCTGTTCCTGTCCGCCGCGCGCAGCGGACAGCTCGTGCGCGAGCTGCTGGAGGGCGGCTATCCGACGACGACACCGGTCGTGGTCGCCTACCAGGCGACCTGGCCGGAGGAACTGATCGTGAAGTGCACGATCGGCACGCTGGAGGAGACCGTCAAGGAGCACAAGCTCTGGAAGCACACCCTCTTCCTGGTCGGCCCGGCCCTCGACGCGAGCGGCACCCGCTCGCACCTCTACCACCCCGGTCACTTCCACGGCTTCCGCAAGGCCGACCCGCAGGCGCGGGCCGAGCTGCGCGCCGCGCGCCGCGGTGGTGCGGGCGGTGCGCAGGGCCCCGCGTCATGAGCGTGGACGTCACGGGCGCGGCGGGGCGGCCGGCCGGCGCGGCGGGAGGGTCCGCCGGTCCGGTGGACCGCTCCGGCGTGATCACCGTCGTCGGTACGGGCACGGGGGCACCGCTGCCCCCGGACGCCGGGGCTCTGCTCGCCGGGGCCGGGCTGGTCGTGGGTGCCCGGCGGCATCTGGCGGCGGCCCGGCTGCCGGCGCGGGCGGAGCAGGTGGTGCTCGGGCCGCTGGCACCGGCCCTGGACCGCATCGAGCGGTACTCGGACGACGGGGCGCGCGGGGGCCCGGTCGTGGTGCTCGCGTCGGGCGACCCCGGGTTCTTCGGGATCGTGCGGGCGCTCGCGGAGCGGTTCGGGACCGGGCGTCTCGACGTCCGCCCCGGTGTCTCCTCGGTGGCGACCGCGTTCGCCCGGCTCGGGCTGCCCTGGGACGACGCGGTGGTGGTCAGCGCGCACGGGCGTGATCCGCGGACGGCCGTCCAGGTCTGCCGGTCGCGGCCCAAGGTGGCCGTGCTGACCGCTCCCGGGTCCGGGCCGGCCGAGCTGGGCGCCGCCCTCGCCGACGCGGGCGCGGAGCGCGTCCTGGTGGTGGCGAGCGCCCTCGGCGACCCGGAGCACGAGCGCGTCGAGCGGGTCACGCCCGCCGAGGCCGCCGCCCGCGACTGGGGTCCGGCGGTCAGTGTCGTGCTGTGCCTGGACGCGTCGCGGTCCCTGGCTCCCGTGCGGACCGTCGCCGGTCCGGCGGCCGGTCCCGGCCGATGGGCCCTGGACGAGAGCGAGTTCGCCCACCGCGACTCGATGATCAGCAAGTTCGAGGTGCGGGCGCTGGCGCTGGCCAGGATCGGGCCGCGGCTCGGCGACCTGGTCTGGGACATCGGCGCGGGCTCGGGGTCCGTCGCCGTGGAGTGCGCGCGGTTCGGCGCCGCGGTGACCGCGGTCGAGAAGACCCCGGACGGCTGCGACCGGGTCCGTGCCAACGCGGCGGCGCACGGTGTGGACGTGCGGGTCGTGCAGGGGGCCGCGCCCGGCGTGCTGTCCGGCCTGGACGGTTCCCACGATCCGGACGCGGTCTTCATCGGCGGCGGCGGGCGTGAACTGCCCGAGATCGTCGCGGTGTGCGCGCGCCGGGCCCGGCGGGCCGTCGTGATCGCGATGGCCTCGCTCGACCGGGTGCCGGCCGCCCGGGACGCGCTCACCGCCGCCGGATTCAGCTGCGACGGCGTGCTGTTGCAGTCCTCGCGGCTGGCCCCGCTGCCGGGCGGGGTCTCCCGGCTCGCGGCGGCCAATCCCGTCTTCGTGCTGTGGGGCGTCCGGCCTCCGGCCCGTACCGAAGGAGTCTCCCAGTGATCGGCCTGATTTCCGCCACGGCGGCGGGCGCGGCGGCCCGTGACCGGCTCGCCGCGGCATGGTCCACGCGTACCCGGGTGTACGACGGGCCCGTGGCGGACGCCGTGCGGCGGGCCTTCGCGGAGTGCGACCAGGTGGTGTGCTTCCTCGCCACGGGCGCGGTCGTACGGCTCGTCGCGCCGCTGCTCTCGGACAAGGGGTCGGACCCCGGGGTGGTGTGCGTCGACGAGGCGGGACGGTTCGCCGTGTCGCTGGTCGGCGGCCACGCGGGCGGGGCGAACGAACTCGCGCGTGAGGTGGGCGAGTTGCTCGGCGCCGAGCCGGTGGTGACGACGGCGACCGACGCCGTGGGCGTGCCCGGTCTCGACACCCTCGGCCTCCCGGTGGAAGGGGATCTCGCCGGGGTCTCGCGGGCCATGCTGGACGGCGAACCGGTGGTGCTGGAGCGGGAGTCGCCCTGGCCGCTGCCCGCGCTGCCGCCGAACGTGGGCAGTCCGGCGGCGCCGGGAGCCGCGGTCGTCCGGGTGAGCGACCGGGTCCGGGAGACGGCCGCGGGCGAGGTCGTCCTGCGTCCGCCGTCCCTTATCGTCGGCGTCGGCGCCTCCCGGGGCGCGCCCGTGGAGGAGGTCCTCGGGCTCGTCGAGGACGCCCTGCGCGAGGCCGGCCTGTCCGTGCGGTCGGTGGCCGGACTCGCCACCGTGGACGCCAAGTCCGAGGAGCCCGGCATCGTCGGGGCCGCCGAACGGCTCGAGGTCCCGCTCCTCACGTACACCGCCGAGGAGCTGGCGGCGGTGACGGTCCCGAACCCCTCCGACGCGCCCCTCGCCGCGGTGGGAACCCCGTCCGTGGCGGAGGCCGCCGCGCTGCTGGGCGGGGGTGAACTCCTCGTGCCCAAGCGGAAGTCGGTACGGGCGGACGGGCAGCCCGCGATGGCGACCTGCGCGGTGGTGCGCCGCCCGGCGCGCGGGCGGCTCGCGGTCGTCGGCCTCGGCCCCGGGGCCCGCGATCTGCTCACCCCGCGGGCGACGGCGGAGCTGCGGCGGGCCGCGGTGCTCGTCGGGCTCGACCAGTACGTCGACCAGATCCGCGACCTGCTGCGGCCCGGCACCCTGGTCCTGGAGTCGGGGCTCGGCGCCGAGGAGGAGCGGGCGCGCACGGCGGTGGCCGAGGCGCGCCGCGGACAGGCCGTCGCGCTGATCGGCAGCGGCGACGCGGGCGTGTACGCGATGGCGTCGCCCGCGCTGGCCGAGGCGTCCGACGACATCGACGTCGTCGGGGTGCCCGGGGTGACGGCGGCGCTCGCGGCCGGGGCGATCCTCGGCGCGCCGCTCGGCCACGACCATGTGTCGATCAGCCTGTCCGACCTGCACACGCCGTGGGAGGTCATCGAGCGCCGGGTGCGCGCGGCGGCCGAGGCCGACATCGTCGTGACCTTCTACAACCCGCGCAGCCGGGGCCGGGACTGGCAGCTTCCCCAGGCGCTCGCGATCCTCGCGGAGCACCGGGCGGCGGCGACGCCGGTGGGTGTGGTGCGCAACGCCTCCCGCCCGGACGAGTCGAGCCGGGTCACGACGCTGGGGTCCCTGGATCCGGGAATCGTGGACATGATGACCGTGGTGACGGTCGGCAACACCGCGACCCGCGAGATCGCCGGGCGCATGGTGACACCGCGTGGCTACCGCTGGCAGAAGGAGGCCGAGTGAGCCGAGTGAACCAGTCCCTGCCCGGACTCCGGGCCGCGCCCGGCGCCGGGCGGGAGCCCGTCGGCGTCCCGCCGCACCCCTCCGTTCCGCGGGCCGACCCGGCCACGAGGAAGACCGCTCGGGCCGACCCGGCCCTCCAGAAGACGGCTCGGACCGACCGGGCCTCGACAACCGCTGAGGCCCACCAGGCCCCGACAACCGCCGCGGCCGACTCTGCCGCCGAGGAGACATCGTGACCACCCCGCCCCCCGCGCTGCTCGTCGCCGGACACGGCACCCGCGACGAGGCCGGAGCCGAGGCCTTCCGTTCCTTCGTACGGGAACTGGGCCGCCGCCATCCCGAACTGCCCGTCGCCGGCGGGTTCATCGAGCTGTCGCCGCCACCGCTCGGCGAAGCCGTCGGCGAACTCGTCGGACAGGGCGTACGGCGTTTCGCCGCCGTGCCGCTGATGCTGGTGTCGGCCGGGCACGCCAAGGGCGACATCCCCGCGGCGCTGGCCCGTGAGAAGGAGCGGCACCCCGGGATCTCGTACGCGTACGGTCGTCCGCTGGGCCCGCATCCGTCGCTGCTCGCCGTGCTGGAGCGACGGCTGGACGAGGCCCTCGGTGACACCGCGGCGACCCCCGAGGAGCGGGCCGGTGTGACCGTGCTGCTCGTGGGCCGCGGCTCCACCGACCCGGACGCCAACGCCGAGGTGCACAAGGCCGCCAGGCTGCTGTGGGAGGGCCGCGGGTACGCGGGTGTCGAGACGGCGTTCGTGTCCCTGGCGGCGCCGGACGTGCCCTCCGGCCTCGACCGCTGCGTGAAGCTGGGCGCGCGCAGGATCGTGGTCCTGCCCTACTTCCTGTTCACCGGCATCCTCCCGGACCGGGTACGGCGGCAGACGGAGGACTGGGCCGCCGCTCACCCCCGGGTCGAGGTGGGTTCCGCCGACGTCATCGGTCCCGAGCCCGAGCTCCTCGACCTGGTCATGGAGCGCTACCGGGAGGCCGTCGCGGGCGACCTGCGGATGAACTGCGACTCGTGCGTGTACCGGATCGCGCTGCCCGGCTTCGAGGACAAGGTGGGGCTCCCCCAGCAGCCCCACTTCCACCCGGACGACGACGGGCACCACGACGGACACGGGCACCACCATCACGGGGGACACGCGCATTCCCATGCCCACTGAAGAGGCCGCCGAGGGCGGGCACGACCTGCGGCACCACGGGGACGCCGAGGTGCGCGACGACGGTTCCGGGCTGACCGATCTGGCCGTGAACGTCCGGGCCGACACCCCGCCCGCGTGGCTGCTTGACCGGATCGCCGCGTCGCTGCCGTCCCTCGCGGCCTACCCCGACGGGCGGGCCGCGCGGGCGGCGGTGGCGGCGCGGCACGGGCTGCCGGTGGAGCGGGTGCTGCTCACGGCGGGCGCGGCCGAGGCCTTCGTGCTGCTCGCGCGCGCCCTGGGGGTGCGCCGGCCGGTCGTGGTGCATCCGCAGTTCACGGAGCCCGAGGCCGCCCTGCGGGACGCCGGCCACACGGTGGGCCGGGTCCTGCTGCGGGAGGAGGACGGCTTCCGGCTCGATGCGGCCGCCGTCCCCGAGGACGCCGATCTCGTCGTGATCGGCAATCCGACCAATCCGACCTCGGTGCTGCACCCGGCCGGGACCGTCGCCGGACTGGCCCGTCCCGGGCGGGTGCTGGTGGTCGACGAGGCGTTCATGGACGCGGTGCCGGGCGAACGCGAGACCCTGGCCGGGCGGACCGACGTCCCCGGTCTCGTCGTGCTGCGCAGTCTCACGAAGACGTGGGGCCTGGCGGGGCTGCGGATCGGCTACGTACTCGCCGGTCCCGACACGATCGCCCGGCTGGAGCGCGCCCAGCCGCTGTGGCCGGTCTCCACGCCCGCGCTCGCGGCCGCGGAGGCGTGCGTGTCCTCGCAGGCGCTCGCGGAGGCGGCGCACGCGGCACGGCGGATCGCCAAGGACCGGGACCATCTGGTCGCGGGGCTGCGGGAGTTCGCCTGCACCGACGGGCTGCGGGTGGTGGAGCCGGCGGAGGGCTCCTTCGTCCTGGTCCGGCTGCCGCGGGCCGCCGGGGTGCGCCGGGTTCTTCGCGGTCTCGGGTTCGCGGTACGGCGCGGGGACACGTTCCCCGGGCTCGGGGACGAGTGGCTGCGCATCGCGGTGCGGGACCGGGCGACGGTCAACCGGTTCCTTCAGGCCCTGGACCGGGCGATGACCGTCTGCGGGGGCGGCGGCGGGGGCGGAACGGGGATCGTTCCGCCCCGGCAGCCCCCGCCGCACGGGCCGCCCCCGCCCGGCCCCCGTCCGGAGCCGCCGCGGACCCCCTCCACGGCCTGACCGGCCCGTTCCCCGGGCCCCGGACGTGCCGCGCCCGTTCGGCCGCTCCGGCACCCGGGGAGCAAGGGTTCAGGCGCTCGCCGGGGCGGGGCCGCCGTGGGTCCCATCGGTGCCGGGGGCAGGGCGACCCTCACCCCGGGCCGTGGCGCCCGCCGACCGCGGCACACCCGGTACGGCGGCCTTCGCCCCCGGGCCGCACCAGGGGCGAGCCGACCGCCGGCCCCGGCGGCACCGGGGCACAGCGGCCGTCAGCTACGGCGGCGACGGGAGACGGCGACCGCTCCACTGCCCGCGGCGAGCAGGGCCACCGCGCCACCGGCCAGGTACGGCGTCATCGAACTGCCGCCGGTCTCGGCGAGTCCGCCCTCCTCGCGGGCGCCCTGCGGGCTCGGCTCGGCCGCCGGCTCGGCGGACGCCGGGGGACTGGCCGGCGCGGCCTCCCGAGCAGGCGCGTCCGGTGACTCGCAGGTGGCCTTCGCCAGGGTCACCGTGCCCTCGACCTCGGCCACGTTCAGCTTCAACGGGTTGACGGACACGTTCAGTTCGAGCGCCGACGCGGCGGCCGTCCGCGAGGTGGTCCCGGTCCTGGAGAGGTCGAGCCGCACCTCACCGACCCCCGGCACCTTCACGTGCGTCGGGCCGCCCGTCGTCAGGGTGACCTTCTTGCCGAGAACCTTGACCGATCCCAGCAGGTTGGCGGTGGCGACGGGCTTCTTCCCGGCCTCGCAGGTCGCCTTCGAGGTCACGTCCTGGACCTCGATGAGCGACAGCAGCGGCAGCCCGGGGACATGGACGGCGGCGTGCGCGAGGCGGGTGGAGCCCTCGGCCTTCTCCGCGGAGACGGTGGCCTCGGCGGTGGCGACGTCCGCGCGCAGCACGCTGAACGGACGTCCGTGGTCGACGCCGTCCAACTCCGCGGTGAGCGCGGTCTTCTCGGCGCTCCGCGGTGCCCGCACCTCGTTCAGGGAGACCTCGAGCGGGACGTTCACTGTCTTGCTGAGGAGGGACACGTCGAGTCCGGTGCGGAGCACGACGGCGCTCGCGCGGCCGTGGTGGTCACTCGCGTGCGCGGAGCCCGCGCCGGCCAGCCCGGCGGGACCCGCGGCGAGGACGGTGGCGGCCGCGGTGACCGCGAGACGGCGTGCGGGCATGCGGTGGTTGATGCTGTTCAAGGGTGGGACCCCCCTAGGAGAAAGCCTGGGACCCGGAAAGAATTACGCACTGAGAGTGAACAGTCAGGCACCTGACGTGAGTTCACTCCATCGTGGGTTCCCCGCGCACGTCTTCGAATCCCTGGGCACGGTTGTTCCCCCCTGTCACTCGCTCACCGTACGAGGACGAACGCGCTGGTTGACGTCGCGGCGGGTGCCGGGGCGGCGTGCCCGAGCGCCCGAGGGTGTTCAACGAGCACGCCGCCCCGGCCGTCACGCTCCGTCAACCACGCCCGCCTCAGCCGACGATCCGCCCGTTCAGGACCACCCGCCGCGGATCCGCCAGGACCCGTACGTCGTCGCGCGGGTCCCCTTCGTAGACCACGAGGTCCGCCGGCGCCCCCTCGTCGAGACCGGGCCGCCCGAGCCAGCTCCGGGCACCCCAGGCGGTGGCCGAGAGCGCCTCGACGGGCGGGATGCCGGCGGTGACGAGCTCGGCGACCTCGGCGGCGACGAGGCCGTGCGCGAGGGAGCCGCCCGCGTCGGTGCCCACGTAGACGGGGATTCCGGCGTCGTACGCGGCCCGCACGGTGTCGTAGCGGCGCTCGTGGAGGCGTCGCATGTGCGCGGACCACTGGGGGTACCTGGCCTCGCCGCCGTCCGCGAGCCGCGGGAAGGTGGCGATGTTCACGAGGGTCGGGACGATGGCGACACCGCGCTCGGCGAAGAGCGGGACGGTGTCCTCGGTGAGGCCGGTGGCGTGCTCGACGCAGTCGATGCCCGCCTCGACCAGGTCGCGGAGCGAATCCTCGGCGAAGCAGTGCGCGGTGACCCGGGCGCCGAGCCGGTGCGCCTCGGCGATCGCCGCCTCGACGGCCTCGCGGGGCCAGCAGGCGCTCAGGTCGCCGGTGCCGCGGTCGATCCAGTCCCCGACGAGCTTGACCCAGCCGTCGCCGCGCCGGGCCTCCTGGGCGACGTACGCGACGAGGTCCTCGGGCTCGATCTCGTGGGCGTAGTTGCGGATGTAGCGGCGGGTGCGGGCGATGTGCCGGCCCGCGCGGATGATCTTCGGGAGGTCGTCGCGGCCGTCGATCCAGCGGGTGTCGGAGGGCGAGCCGGCGTCCCGGATCAGGAGGGTGCCGGCGTCGCGGTCGGTCAGCGCCTGCTTCTCGGAGACGTCCGCGGGGACCGGCCCGTGGGCGTCGAGCCCGACGTGGCAGTGCGCGTCGACCAGGCCGGGCAGCGCCCAGCCCTCGACGACGCGGACGTCACGGGCGCCGCCGGGGCGCTCGTACGAGATCCGGCCGCCGACGACCCACAGCTCGTCGCGGACGTCGTCGGGCCCGACGAGGACCCGCCCCTTCACGTGCAGTACCGGGTGATCGCTCATGTCACGCACCTTAGTGAGGCGGCCCGACCTCCCCGCTCCCCCGGTCCGCTCCCGGCCGGTACCCGCCTGGTCCCGTCCGGTCCCGCCCGGCCGGCCCTACTCCGGGTCCGCCGTGTCCGGTCTCTCCTCCTCGACGTCCGCCATCGCCGGGTCGAGCAGCCGGGACAGGAAGTGCCGCGTCCGCTCGTGGGCCGGATCGCCGATGACCTGCGCCGGGACACCGTCCTCGACGATCACGCCGCCGTCCATGAAGACGACCCGGTCGGCGACCTCGCGCGCGAAGGTCATCTCGTGGGTGACGACCATCATCGTCATGCCCTCGTCGGCGAGCATCCGCATGACGGCGAGGACGTCGCCGACGAGCTCGGGGTCGAGCGCCGAGGTCGGCTCGTCGAAGAGCATCACGTCGGGTCCCATGGCGAGCGCGCGGGCGATCGCGACGCGCTGCTGCTGGCCGCCGGAGAGCGAGGCCGGATAGGCGTCCGCCTTCTCCGCGAGACCCACCCGGGCGAGGTTCTCGGCGGCGGTCCGGGCCGCCTCCGCCTTGTCCCGGCCGAGCACCCGGCGCTGCGGCAGCGTGAGGTTCCCGGTCACCGACAGATGGGGGAAGAGGTTGAACTGCTGGAAGACCATGCCGATACGGCGGCGTACGGCGTCGATGTCGACGTCGGGGTCCGTGACCTCCGTACCGCCCACGAACACCTGACCCTTGGTGGGTTCCTCCAGGAGGTTCACACAGCGCAGCAGGGTCGACTTGCCGGAGCCGGACGGGCCGATGACGCAGACGACCTCGCCCCGGGCGACCTCCAGGTCGATGCCGCGCAGGACCTCGTTGTCGCCGAAGGACTTGTGCAGGTCCTTCACCTGGATCTCGGGTGTGCTCACTTGGACACCTCCCCCGACTTCGCTTCGAGACGCCGTACGACGAAGCCGAGCGGGATCGTGACGAGCAGGTAGCACAGGCCCGCGACCAGGATCGGCGTGGAGTTGGCGGTCGTGCTGGCCAGGTCGCGGCCGTACTTGGACAGTTCGCGCTCCTCCAGGGTGACACCGAGGAACAGCACCAGCGAGGAGTCCTTGAAAAGGGTCACGAGTTCGTTGGTGAGCGGCGGGAGGATGATCCGGAACGCCTGCGGGACGATGATCGAGACCATGGCCCGCGCGTGCGAGAAGCCCAGCGAACGGGCCGCCTCCATCTGCCCCTTGGGTACGGCCTGGATGCCCGCGCGGAACGTCTCGGCCATGTACGCGGCCCCCACCAGACCGAGCGCGATGGCGACCTTGCCGTACGTTCCGCCCGGGATCTCCGTGCCCGGGAACGCGAGCGGCACCGCGACGCCCACGAAAATGAAGATCACCAGGGCGGGCAGCCCGCGGAAGACCTCGATGTAGATTCCGGCGAACCAGCGGTAGGGGCCCACCGAGGACAGGCGCATCAGGGCGATGACGACGCCCAGCACGAGACCGACGACGAAGCCGAAGGTCGTGTAGAGGACGGTGTTCTTCAGCGCCAGCGTGATGACTTCCGGGAACATCTGCTTGACCAGGTCCCACTGGAAGAACTGGTTCTGCAGACGGCCCCAGTCCGCCGTGACCGCGAAGGCGATCACGACGGCGGCGAAGACGACGTACTGCGCGCCGCGCGAGAGCGAGCGCTTCCGGCTCCGGCTCAGGCCGGACCTACGGGGCTGGACGGGTGCGCCGGCATCACTCATGAGGCGGACGGGGAGGCGGAGGCCGCGGCCGCGTCGTACGGGCCGATCCACTTCTCGTAGAGCTTCTTGTACGTGCCGTCGGCCTTCGCGTCCGCCAGCGCCTTGTTGATGGCGGCGACGAGCTTGGTGTTGCCCTTCTTCACCGTGAAGCCGTACTGCTCACCGGTGTTGATGTTGTCGGCGACCTCGAAGGCGTCGGCGTTGGCCTTGTCCTTGAGCCAGCCCTGGACGACCGGGTAGTCGATGATGACGGCCTGCACCTGACCGCTGCGCAGCCCGCTGAGGACGGCGTCGGAGGACTCGAAGGAGACCGGGTCGAAGCCCTGCTGCTTCGCGTAGTCCTCGCCGGTGGTCTGCGCCTGGGCACCGAGCTTCTTGCCCTTGGCCTTGACGTCGGCGAGGGAGGTGATCCCGCTGTCCTTGCCGACCAGGACGGCCTGGGTGGCGTCGAAGTACGGGTCGGAGAAGTCGACGTTCTTCTTGCGCTCCTCGGTGATCGTCATACCGGCGGCGGCCAGGTCGCACTGGTCGGAGTTGAGGAACGCGCCCGTCTTGAAGTTCTCGAAGGGCGTGTCGACGATGGCCTGCTTCACGCCCAGGTCGGCGGCGACGAGGTCGATCAGCGACACGTCGAAGCCCTGCACCTTGCCGTCGATCTCCGACTGGAAGGGCGGGTACGGCAGGTGGGTGCAGGTGGTGAGCTGACCGCTCTTGACCAGCGGGACCCCGCTCGCGGTCGTGGTCTTGCCGCCTCCGCTGTCCGAGGAGCAGCCGGCCACGAGCAGCAGCCCGGCCGTGGCGGTGGTGGCGGCCAGAACACGGGTCCGGCGTCCGGGGACGGAGTACACGGGGACCTCCAGTGGGGGGAACAGAGGGTTCCGATTATAAGGAAAGGTTTGGGTCACTCAAATCAATCCGATGGCCACTGGGCCGTCTGGCCTCAGAATTCGCCGGTCCGGGTACGCGGGGGGCCGCCGGTTACGCTCTGGTCGTCGACCCCATCGTGAGCGAAGAGAGCACCGCCGTGACCCACCCCTTCCTTGACCTGGCGCCGCTGAGCGCCGCCCGCTTCGCGTCGATCGAGGACCGTGTGGCCCGGCTGCTCGGCACCGCGCAGGACGTCGTGATCATGCAGGGCGAGGCGCTGCTCCCCCTGGAAGGAGCCATCCGGGGCACGGCCGGTCCGGGCACCACCGCGCTGAACGTCATCACCGGCCCCTACGGCCAGACGTTCGGCGACTGGCTGCGGGACTGCGGGGCCACCGTGATCGATCTGGCCGTGCCGTTCCACACCGCGGTCACCGCCGGACAGATCCGCGAGGCCTTCGCCGAGCACCCGTCGATCGACTTCGTGTCGCTCGTGCACGCCGAGGCCGCCACCGGGAACACCAACCCGGTGGCGGAGATCGGCGAGGTCGTACGCGAGCACGGCGCCCTCTTCTATCTGGACGCCGTCGCGTCGATCGGCGCCGAGCCGGTGCTGCCGGACGCCTGGGGCGTGGACCTGTGCGTGATCGGGGCGCAGAAGGCGATGGGCGGTCCCGCCGGGGTGTCGGCGGTGTCGGTGAGCGAGCGGGCGTGGGCGCGGATGGCCGCGAACCCCGCCGCGCCGCGCCGTTCCTACCTCTCCCTGCTGGACTGGAAGGAGCGGTGGGTCGACGGCGGCCGCACGGCGTTGCTGCACGCGCCGGCCCAGCTGGAGATGCTGGCGCTCGAGGCCTGTGTCGAGCGGATCGAGAGCGAGGGCCTCGACGCGGTGACGGCCCGTCACGCCTCGGCCGCCGCGGCCACCCGGGCGGGAGCGGTGGCCCTCGGCGGCGGCCTGGCCCCGTACGTGGACGCCGCCCGTGACGCGGCGCCCGTCGCCACCACCCTGCGCGTGCCCGAGGACGTCGACGCGTCCGCGGTGGTCGCGAAGGCACTGGCCGCGGATCCCGCGCTGCCGCTCGCCGCGGGCGGCGGCGCTCTCGCGCGGTCGATGATCCGCGTGAACCACTACGGCCCCGCCGCCACCCGGGGTGCCGTCCACGCAGGTCTCGCGGGGCTCGGCGCGGCGCTGGCCGAGTCCGGTTTCCCGGTGGACCTGGAGGGAGCGCGCCGGGCCGTGGCACTGGCCTGGGGCTGATCCGGAGGAGACCGGCGGGGGCGTCCGCGCCTCCGCCGGGTCACCGGACGGGAACGCGCGCGTGTCGCACCCACCATGGCGCGGGAATTCCAAATCCACTCCCCCGTTTATCCTGCTGTCAATTCGGACTCGAATTTCTTCGGTGCGGCTTCCCGCATTCTCCTGCCCGCTCCCTCCGTGCCTAAACGCAAAGATTTCGCGAACACGAGCAGGTGCGATTCGGGGAGGTCTGCTGCACATTTCATTCCTGTGACGCACTCCACAACGCGTCCGTTTCCTGTTGAATTTTCCGGGCGAAGCCACCCATAAAGGCACTCTCTTCGGTGATCTTTCACGGGCGCGTGATAACACATGGACGCGTCGCGCGTAACCCCGCCCGACGATGCAATCTGAACTTTCCGTCGGTAAATTCAACCCGCATGACCGTCGCCCAAGCAGACGCCCAAGCAGACCTGTCAGCGGAATTCCTGGAAATGCCGGAGGGCCTTCGGATCGACCGTCCGGAGGTGGCCGACGGGGCCGCCCTCTGGCGTATCGCCAAGGACTCCCGGACCCTCGACCTGAACTCCTCCTACAGCTACCTGCTGTGGTGCCGTGACTTCGCCGGCACCTCGGCGGTGGCGCGCGACGCCGAGGGGCGTCCCGTCGGTTTCGTCACCGCGTACATGCGCCCCGAGCGCCCCGAGACCCTCCTCGTGTGGCAGGTGGCCGTCGACGCGGCGCACCGCGGCCACGGGCTGGCCGCGCGGCTGCTCGACGGGCTGACCGCGCGGGTGGCCGCCGAACGCGGGCTGTCCGTCCTCGAGACCACCATCACGCCGGGCAACACCGCCTCCGAGCGCCTGTTCACGTCGTACGCGAGGCGTCGTGGCGCGGCCGTCGAGCGCGAGGTGCTGTTCGGAACGGGCCAGTTCCCCGACGGGCCGCACGACCCCGAAGTGCTGTACCGCATCGGCCCGTTCTCCGTCTGAACCGCCTCCTTCCTCCCCTCCCCCCCCACTTCGAGGAGCGAATCGCCTTGACCATCACCCAGCCGGACCTGAGTGTTTTCGAGACCCTGGAGTCGGAGGTGCGCAGCTACTGCCGCAACTGGCCCACCGTCTTCGACCGGGCCCGGGGCAGCCGCATGTACGACGAGGACGGGCACGAGTACCTCGACTTCTTCGCCGGCGCCGGGTCGCTGAACTACGGGCACAACAACCCCGTGCTCAAACGGGCCCTGATCGACTACCTGGAGCGCGACGGCGTCACCCACGGGCTCGACATGTCGACAACCGCCAAACGCGGCTTCCTGGAGGCCTTCCAGAACCTGGTGCTGCGGCCGCGCGACCTGCCGTACAAGGTGATGTTCCCCGGCCCGACCGGCACCAACGCGGTCGAGTCGGCGCTGAAGCTCGCGCGGAAGGTGAAGGGGCGCGAGGCGATCGTGTCGTTCACCAACGCCTTCCACGGGATGTCGCTCGGCTCGCTCGCCGTGACCGGCAACGCCTTCAAGCGGGCGGGCGCCGGCGTCCCGCTGGTGCACGGCACCCCGATGCCGTTCGACAACTACTTCGACGGGCAGGTCCCGGACTTCCTGTGGTTCGAACGGCTCCTGGAGGACCAGGGATCCGGGCTCAACCAGCCCGCCGCGGTGATCGTCGAGACCGTGCAGGGCGAGGGCGGCATCAACGTCGCCCGGCCCGAATGGCTGCGCGCCCTCGCCGACCTGTGCCGGCGCCGCGACATGCTGCTGATCGTCGACGACATCCAGATGGGCTGCGGGCGGACCGGAGCGTTCTTCTCCTTCGAGGAGGCGGGCATCGTGCCCGACATCGTGACCGTGTCCAAGTCCATCAGCGGGTACGGGCTGCCGATGTCGCTGTGCCTGTTCAAGCCCGAGCTGGACATCTGGGAGCCGGGCGAGCACAACGGCACCTTCCGCGGCAACAACCCGGCGTTCGTCACGGCCGCCGCCGCCCTGGAGGCCTACTGGGCCGACGGGTCCGCCATGGAGAAGCAGACCCGCGCCCGCGGCGAGCAGATCGAACGGGCCCTGATCTCCGTCACCGAGGAGAACCTCGCCGACGTCAAGGAGTACCGGGGCCGCGGGCTCGTCTGGGGCCTCGAGTTCAAGGACAAGGCCCGCGCCGCACGCGTCGCCCGGCGCGCCTTCGAACTCGGGCTGCTCATCGAGACGTCGGGACCGGAGAGCGAGGTCGTGAAACTGCTGCCCGCCCTCACCATCACGCCCGACGAACTCGACGAGGGCCTGCGCACCCTCGAACGCGCCGTCCGCGAGACCGCCTGACCGGACGGCCGCACCCCGCAAGAAGCACGACCAGCACGACCAGCACGAGAGAGGTATCGCACCAGCGTGATAGTCCGTTCGTTCAAGGATGTCGAAGGCACCGACCGGCACGTGAAAGCGGCGACCGGCACGTGGGAGAGCAAGCGCATCGTCCTCGCCAAGGAGAAGGTCGGCTTCTCCCTGCACGAGACGATCCTGTACGCGGGCACGGAGACGTCGATGTGGTACGCGAACCACATCGAGGCCGTGCTGTGTATCGAGGGCGAGGCCGAACTCACCGATCACGAGACCGGCGAGAAGCACTGGATCGCGCCGGGGACGATGTACCTGCTGAACGGCCACGAGCGCCACACCCTGCGCCCGAAGACCGACTTCCGGTGCGTCTGCGTCTTCAACCCGCCCGTCACCGGACGGGAGGACCACGACGAGAACGGCGTCTACCCCCTGCTCACCGAACCCGAGGAGGTGTGACACACCGATGACCACCCTCACCGATCCGTACCCCAGCCGCGCCGCCACCGAAGTGGCCGTGCCCCGCCAGGACCCGGTCCTCTGGGGCGCGCCGGACGAACCCGGCCCGATCTCGGTCCCCGACCTCCACTCCTACGAGCGCGACGGCTTCCTCTCCGTCGAGCGGCTCATCGGCGAGGACGAGGTCGCCGTCTACCACCGGGAGCTGGAGCGGCTCGTCGCCGACCCGGCGGTCCGGGCCGACGAGCGCTCGATCGTCGAGCCGAGAACGCAGGAGATCCGGTCCGTCTTCGAGGTGCACCGGATCAGCGAGGTCTTCGCCCGTCTCGTGCGCGACGAACGCGTCGTCGGCCGGGCACGGCAGATCCTCGGCTCGGACGTGTACGTCCACCAGTCGCGGATCAACGTCAAGCCGGGCTTCGGGGCCAGTGGCTTCTACTGGCACTCGGACTTCGAGACCTGGCACGCCGAGGACGGTCTGCCGAACATGCGGACCGTGTCCGTCTCGATCGCGCTGACCGAGAACCACGACACCAACGGCGGCCTCATGATCATGCCGGGGTCGCACCGGACGTTCCTCGGGTGCGCGGGGGCCACACCGAAGGACAACTACAAGAAGTCGCTCCAGATGCAGGACGCCGGAACTCCCTCCGACGAGGCGCTCACCGGCCTCGCGAGCCGGCACGGCATCAAGCTCTTCACGGGCAGGGCCGGTTCGGCGACCTGGTTCGACTGCAACTGCATGCACGGCTCGGGGGACAACATCACCCCGTTCCCGCGCAGCAACGTCTTCATCGTGTTCAACAGCGTGGACAACGCCGCGGTGGAGCCGTTCGCGGCACCGGTGCGCAGGCCGGAGTTCATCGGGGCGCGGGACTTCACGCCGGTGCGGTGACCCCTCCGGCGGGTGTGAGCGGGAGACCGGCGGCCCCGGGGAGCACGTGCTCCCCGGGGCCGTCCGTCGTGTCAGCCGGACAGCACGTCCAGGAGGCGGTCGACGTCGGCGGGCGTGTTGTAGAGGTGGAACGACGCCCGCAGATTGCCGGAGCGGTTGGACACCTCGATGCCGGCCCGGCTCAACTCGCCCTGCCGGTGGCCCATTCCGGGCACGGAGACAATGGCGGAGCCGGGCGCGGGCAGCGCCTCGTGGTCCAGCGCGGCCAGCCCCGCGCGGAACCGTCCGGCGAGGGCCAGGTCGTGCTCGTGCACGGCGTCCACGCCGAGTTCCTCGATCAGGGCGAGGGAGTGGCGCACCCCGGCATGGGTGAACAGGGCGGGGCTGACGTCGAACCGGCGGGCGGAGTGGGCGAGTTCCTGCACCGGGCCGTAACAGGAGTCCCAGGGCCGCTCCGCGGCGACCCAGCCCGCGTACAGCGGGATGAGCCCGCCGAAGTCCTCGGGCACCACGAGGAAGGCCGCGCCGTGCGGTCCCAGCAGCCACTTGAAGGTGGTGCACACGGTGAAGTCGTAGCCGTCCGCGTCGATCGGCAGCCAGCCCGCCGCCTGGGAGAAGTCGACGTAGGTGCGTGCTCCGTGGGCGCGGGCCGCCTCGCGCAGCGCGGGCAGGTCGGCGATCCGGCCGTCGGCGGACTGGGCGGCGCTGACCGCGACGAGCGCCGTGCCGGGCCGTACGGACTCGGCGAGCCGCTCCAGCGGTACGGCGCGCACCTTGAGGTCACCGCGGACGTGGAACGGGTTCAGCACGGAGGTGAAGTCGTCCTCGGCGGTGAGGACTTCGGACCCCGGGGCCAGCCCGGAGGCGACCAGCGCGGTCTGGGCCGCGACGGACGGGCCGGCCGCGACCCGGGCGGCCGGGACACCGGCCAGCCGGGCGAAGGAGGCGCGGGCCAGCTCGACGTCCTCGAAGAGGGAGTCGATCGGCCTGCCCGCGGCCCGCAGGGCCACCGCCTCGTGCAGGGCCGCGACGGTACGGGCGGGGAGCAGGCCGGTGCTCGCGGTGTTCAGAAACGTGTTCTTCGGGGCGAACTCGGCACGGACGAGGGTCTCGAAGGTCTCCATGAAACCACTGTGGGCCCGGACGATGCCCAAGTCCATTGCGGACTTTTACGTGGTTTCCCCAAGCGGCGCTTATGAATGGGCCCCGACCTGCGTCTTCCGGCGCCGGGGCCCTCTCCCGCGCTTCTCAGTCCTGCGGAACGGCGCAGCCGTCCGGGCCACAGGCCTCGGCGTCGGCGCCCTCGTCCTGGAGCAGCGTGAGCCGCGGGCGCTCGCCCCAGGCCTGGGCCAGCGCCTGGGCGAAGACCTCGGCGGGCTGCGCGCCGGAGACGCCGTACGTGCGGTCGAGCACGAAGAAGGGGACGCCGTTCGCGCCCAGCTCGGCGGCCTCGCGCTCGTCGGCGCGGACGTCGTCGGCGTAGGCGGCCGGGTCGGCGAGCACCCGGCGGGTCTCGTCGTCGTCGAGCCCGGCGGCGACGGCCAGCTCCACGAGCCGCTCGTCGTCGCCGAAGACGGTCCGCTCCTCGGCGAAGTTGGCCTTGTAGAACAGGCCGATCAGCTCGTCCTGGCGGCCCCGCGCCTTGGCGAGGTGCAGCAGGCGGTGCATGTCGAAGGTGTTGCCGTGGTCGCGGTCCCGGGTGCGGTACGCGAGTCCCTCGGCGGTGGCCTGCGTGCCGAGGTTCTCCTCGCCCGCCTGCGCCTGGGCCTCGCTCATGCCGTACTTCTTGGTGAGCATCGTGATCACGGGCTGGATGTCGCCCTTGGCGCGGCCGGGGTCCAGCTCGAACGAACGGTGCACGACCTCGACCTCGTCACGGTGCGGGAAGGCGTCGAGCGCCTTCTCGAAACGGGCCTTTCCGACATAGCACCACGGGCAGGCGATGTCGGACCAGATCTCGACGCGCATTCTTCGGCTCTCTCCAGGTCGTGCGGATACGGGACATCCTCCAGGGACGTCGTTTAGGTGAACGTTCAAGCGGCTCGGGTCATTCCCCGGCCGCGTCCGCCCACCCGGCCGCGTCCGCCCGCCCGGCCACGGCGTACCGCAGACACAGGTGGTGATCACCCTCCTCGGGCGAGTTCTCCGGATCGGGGACCCAGCCCAGGCGGGCGTAGAAGGCCTGCGCGCGCAGGTTGTCGGTGTGCACGTCGAGGGTCGCCGTGCGCATCCCGTCCGCCTGCCACTCCTCCACGCAGGCCGCGTGCAGCGCCCTTCCGATTCCGGCCCGCCAGCGGTCGGGGTCGACGTGGAACTGGAAGAGCTTGACCGTGTCGGCGGGCGCGCCCTCGTCCGTACGGAACGAGGCGATGCCGACGATCCTGCCCCGCGCGACGGCGCACAGCACATGTGCGTCGGGGCGCGCGATGGAGCCGCGCCAGGCCTCGGCCCAGTCGACGTCGCCCTGCGGGACGCCGTCCGGGTAGTACGTCGAACGGGCCCGGAAGTGCAGATCGGCGATGGTCTCGGCTTCGACGGGCAGGGCGGTGCGGATCACCAGCGCGCCGGTCACACGTCCACTGATCATGCAACGGAGGACGTCACGGCTCCGGCCACGGTTCCGTGCCGGCTGAACTGGGTCCGGTACGCGCTCGGGGTGAGACCGGTCCGGCGGACCACGTGGGCGCGCAGCGAGTCGGCCGTGCCGAGTCCGCAGGCCGCGGCCACCTGGTCCATCGGCAGGGTCGTGGTCTCCAGGAGTTCCTTCGCGCGTTCGACGCGCTGGTGCAGCAGCCACTGAAGGGGGCTGACCCCGCTCTCGGCATGGAACCGGCGGGTGAGGGTGCGCACACTGACACCGGCGTGCCGGGCCAGGTCGGTGAGGGTGAGCGGCTTGTCGAGGTTGCGCATGGCCCAGCCGCGGGTGTCGGCACAGGCGTTGCCGCGCTCGGGGGGCAGCGGGGTCTGGGTGAACTGGGTCTGGCCGCCCGGCCGTACGGGGGCGACCAGGGCGAGGCGTGCGACCTCGTTGGCGACGGCGGCGCCGTAGTCGGTGCGGATGATGTGCAGACACAGGTCGATGCCGGCGGCGTAGCCGGACGACGTCAGGAACGGCCCGTCCTGCACGTACAGCACGTCTCCGCGCAGCTCCACCTGCGGATAGCGCCGACGCATCACCCCGGCGTGGGCCCAGTACGTGGTGGCCCTGCGGCCCTGGAGCAGGCCCGCCTCGGCGAGCTGGAAGGCGCCGGTGCAGATGGACGCGATGCGCCTGCCCGCAGCGGCCGCCTCGCGGAGCGCCGCCACGATCCGCGGGTCGGGCTCGAACGGCGCCCCGGTGCCCGCGACGACCACCGTGTCCGCCTCCCGCACGGCCTCCAGACCGTGCGGGACGTGCAGGTCGAGTCCACCGGTCGTGGGCACGGGTCCCGGCTCGGCCGTGCAGACGACCACCTCGTAACCCGGCCGGCCGTCCACCACGACCTTGCCGAACAGCATCTCCGGCATCGCGAGGTTGAACAGCGCGACGGGGGAAGGGGCGATGACGGTGACGCGGTGCGGGGCGAGCCGCTCGGGCATGGCCAGAACCTCCGGAAGCATGGCATTCAGGCCACTACTGTACGGCGCCGCGGGTCCGGAGCATGGGGACATGCCAACGAACCAGATGTCCAGGGCCTCCGAACCCGCCCCCGGCCAGGTGGAGTCGGGGTCGGAGCCGGGGCCGGGGAAGCCCTCCTCCGCACTCACCCTCACCGCCTCGTTGCTCGGCTTCGCGCTGACCTGTCTCGACGCGTCCGTGGTGAACGTGGCCCTGCCCACGATCGGCTCCTCCTTCGGCGCCGGGATGTCCGGCCTCCAGTGGGTGGTGGACGCCTACACCCTGGCCTTCGCCGCGCTGATGCTGTCCACCGGCGCCTTCTCGGACCGGGCCGGGGCGAGCCGGGCGTACGCGCTGGGCACCGTGGTGTTCACTCTCGCCTCCGCGGCCTGCGGACTGGCCCCGAACCTGCCGGCCCTCGTCGGTGCCCGGGTGGTGCAGGGCGTGGCGGCGGCGGTCGTGCTCCCTGCCTCGCTGGCGCTGGTGCGGCAGGCGTACGCGGAACCGGCGCGGCGGGCACGCGCGGTGGCCGCCTGGGCGGCGGGCGGTTCGCTGGCGGTGGCGCTCGGGCCGGTGGCCGGAGGCGCGCTGATCGCGGCCTGGAACTGGCGGGGCATCTTCTTCGTCAATCTGCCGGTGGGAGCGGTGATCCTGCTGCTGCTCCTCCGGGCCCCGCGCTCGCGGCCCCGCCCGGCTCCGCTGGACCTGCCCGGCCAGCTGACGGCGGTGGTGGCCCTCACGGCGCTGACCTTCGCGGTGATCGAGGGCGGGACGGCGGGCCGGGTCGCGCTGCTGACGGCCGTGGCCGCGGGCGCCGCGTTCCTGCGGATCGAGGCGCGCCAGGCGCACCCCGTGGTGCCGCTCGGCCTGTTCCGCAACCGGACCGTGGCCACCACGGTCGCCGTGGGCTCGGCGGTCAGCGTGGCCTTCTACAGCATGGTGTTCGTCTTCTCGCTCTTCTTCCAGCAGGTCCAGCATCACTCCGCCCTGTACGCCGGGTTGCTGTTCCTGCCGATGACGAGCCTGATCGCGGTGACGAACGTGGTGGCCGGCAAGATCGCGGGACGCTACGGGCCGCGGCTGCCGATGCTGGTGGGACAGCCGGTGGCCGCCGCCGGGCTGCTCGCCCTCCTCTGTGTCGACGGCCGCACGTCCCCGGTGCTGGTGGCTGTCCTGCTGGTCCCGCTGGCGCTGGGGTGCGCCCTGACGGTGCCGCCGCTCACCGCCGCGATGATGGACGCCGTGCCCGCCGAGCGGGCGGGGCTGGCGGCCGGTGTGCTCAACGCGGCCCGGCAGGTGTCCGGGGGCCTGGGCATCGCGGTGTTCGGGGCGCTGGTCGCGAACGGTTTCGAGACCGGGATGCGGCTGAGCCTGGCCGTCAGCGCGGCCCTGCTCACCGTGACGTTCGCCCTCAGCTTCCGTCTCTCAGGTCGCTCGGCCAGTCAGGCCTGAACTCGATGCCGTCGTAGGTCACCACACAGCCCTCGCCCATCGGCGACTGGGTCATGAAGCCCACCAGCGCGGCCCCGGTCTCCTTCTCGCCGTCCAGGGTGAACAGACGGACGAAGGTCCAGCGCTCGCCGTCGCGGGAGGCGTGGAAGGCGAAGGCGCGGCCCGTGCGGCTGACCCGCAGCCAGACGGAACTGCCGTCCACGGTGAAGGAGTTGGCATCGTCGGAGTGTCCCCGGGTGACCACCGTGCAGACGGTGGGCACGTCCGGGGAGTACTCCAGGCACAGCTTCGCCCAGGCCCGCTCCCCGACATGGACGTACAGCACGCCCGCGTCGAAGGCCGCCCCGAAGCCCACCGTCACGCGGGCGATCAGCTGGAAGTCCCCCTCCGGCGAGCCGAGCAGCCTCGGCGCGTCGGAAGCCGGGTCGAGTCCTTCCCCGGTGGGCGGCACGAAGCGGTCCTGCCGGGGCCCGGCCCAGCCGGTGAGGACACCGTCCTCGTACGACCAGTTCCCGTCGGGGCCGTAGGTACGCAGGGAGAAGGGGAGTTCGGGGAGTGTGACGTCCATGGTCGGAAGTCTCTCAGGTTCTGTGCCGGCCCTTCCGGGAAAAGGCCCGGCACAGATCCGGCCTAGCGCTCCAGGCGCCCGTCGTACCGTCGGGGCAGCCCCAGCGGGTTGTCGTCGCGCAGCTCGGGCGGCAGCAGCGCCTCGGGCACGCCCTGGTAGGCGACCGGCCGCATCCAGCGCTCGATGGCGGTGCCGCCGACCGAGGTGGACGTCGAGGTCGTCGCGGGGTACGGCCCTCCGTGGTGCTGGGCCGGGGCGACGGCGACGCCTGTCGGCCAGCCGTTCACCAGGACCCGGCCCGCGAGGGGGGTGAGTTCGGCGAGGATCTCCGCACCGCGCCCCTCGCCCGCGGCCTCCTCCGCGGAGAGCTGCACCGTGGCCGTGAGGTTGCCGGGGAGCCGGGAGAGCACCGCGCCCGCCTCGGACTCGTCCTCGTAGCGCGCCACGACCGTGAGCGGCCCGAAGCACTCCTCGAGCAGCAGATCGTGCTCGCCCTCGGCCGCGAGCCTGCTCGCGGGCACGGTCAGGAAGCCGGGGCTCACCGTGTGCGCACCAGCCGCACCAGGCGTCACCGGGGCCTGGACGTCCGGGAGCCCGGCGCGCTCGGCGACCCCGGCGATGAAGTTGTCGCGCATGCGGTGGTCGAGCAGGACCCCGGCGGCGGTGTCGCTCACCGCGTCGGTCAGGGACTTCAGCAGACGGTCGCCCGCCGCGCCGGCCGGAGCCAGCACCAGGCCCGGCTTCACACAGAACTGGCCGACCCCCAGGGTCATCGAGCCGGCGAGTCCCGTGCCGATCTCCTCGGCGCGCTCGGCGGCCGCGGCCTCGGTGACGACCACGGGGTTCAGGGAGCCCAGCTCGCCGTGGAACGGAATCGGCACCGGCCGCGCGGAAGCCGCGTCGAACAGCGCGCGCCCGCCGCGGACGGAACCGGTGAACCCGGCCGCCGTGACCAGCGGGTGCCGGACCAGTTCGACGCCGGCCTCGAAGCCGTGGACGAGGCCGACGACGCCCTCGGGGATGTCGTGCCGGCCGGCCGCCCGGCGCAGGACGGCCGCGACCAGCTCGGAGAGCGCCGGGTGGTCGGGGTGGGCCTTGACGACGACCGGGCAGCCCGCGGCCAGCGCGCTGGCCGTGTCACCGCCGGCCACCGAGAAGGCGAAGGGGAAGTTCGAGGCCGAGTACACGGCGACGACGCCCAGCGGCACCTTGTAGCGGCGCAGGTCCGGGATCGGCGGGGTGGCCGTGGCGTCCGGGTGGTCGATCACGACGTCGAGGAACGCGCCCTCGTCGACGATTCCGGCGAATGCGCGCAACTGGTAGCAGGTGCGGGCGAGTTCACCGGTGAGCCGGACCGGACCGAGCGCGGTCTCCGCGTCGGCGGCCTCGACGAGCAGGTCCTTGGCCCCTTCGAGCAGGTCGGCGGCGGTGCGCAGGAACGCGGCGCGTACGGTGCGGTCGGCGAGAGCGGAACGCGCGGCGTGCGCGGCACGGACGGAGTCGTCCACCTCCTGGGCCGTGGCCTCCACCGCGACCTGCTCCCGCTGCTTCCCGGTACGGGGGTCGACACTCCAGACTGGTGCTGCTGCCACCGCGGGTCCCTTCAGATGTGATGCCACAGTTCTTGTGTCACTCACCAGGGGTGTTCGATATGCTGAACGCTGTCTCTGATGGTGAATCTCCTGTCGGAGACTATTTCCCGTCCAACGAAGGGGTCAAGGGCGATGTCGGCAGGCGAGACAGGTGGCGGGGCGCAGGTCAAGTCCGCGGTGCGGACCGTTGAATTGCTGGAGTACTTCGCCGGCCGGCCCGGAATGCACTCCCTCGCCGCGGTCCAGGAGGCCGTCGGATATCCCAAGTCCAGCCTGTACATGTTGCTTCGCACGCTCGTCGAACTCGGCTGGGTCGAGACGGACGCGACGGGCACGCGGTACGGCATCGGCGTACGGGCCCTGCTGGTCGGCACCTCGTACATCGACGGCGACGAGGTGGTCGCCGCGGCCCGCCCGACCCTCGACCGCCTCTCCGACGACACCACCGAGACGATCCACCTCGCGCGTCTGGACGGCACGAACGTCGTCTATCTGGCCACCCGGCAGTCGCAGCACTATCTGCGCCCCTTCACCCGGGTCGGCCGCAGGCTCCCCGCCCACTCCACCTCGCTCGGCAAGGCACTGCTGGCCACGTACGGTGACGAGCAGGTCCGCAAGATGCTGCCGGAGACGCTCCCGGCGCTGACCGAGCACACGATCACCGACCGGGAGAAGCTCATCGAGGAGCTGCACCAGGTACGGGAGCAGGGCTTCGCGGTGGACCGCGAGGAGAACACGCTGGGGCTGCGCTGCTTCGGTGTGGCGATCCCGTACCGCACGCCCGCCCGTGACGCGATCAGCTGCTCGGTGCCCGTGGCCCGGCTCACCCCCGCGCACGAGCAGATGGTCAAGGACGCCCTCTTCGACGCCCGCGACCGGCTCACCCTGGCCACCCGCAGGCTCTGACGGCAAGGCGGCCGCCCGGTGGCCTCATGAAGGATCGATGAGAAAACCGGGCGGACGGGAACGATTCACCCCTGATCGCTCGTCCTTCTGTGCGGAATGAACAAGACGATCAGGCGTGCCGCCGTCTTCTCACTGCTGCTCGTGCTCTCTCTGCTGATCAGGGCGACCTGGGTGCAGTTCTACGACGGCCAGGCACTCGCGGACGACAAGGACAACCGACGGAACGCGATCGCGCTGTACGCGAACCCGCTCGGGAACATCATCGTGGCCGGCGACGCGATCACCGGCTCCGCGGAGACGACAGGGAGCGACCTCGAGTACAAGCGGACGTACAAGAACGGCAGCCTGTACGCGGCGGTCACCGGCTACAGCTCGCAGGTCTACGGCGCGACCCAGCTGGAGGGCATCTACCAGAAGCTGCTGGACGGCTCGGACATCCAGCTGAAGAACCCGCTGGACACGCTCACCAACAGGCGCGCCGACCCCGGTGACGTGGTCACGACGATCGACCCGGCCGTCCAGAAGGCCGCCTACAACGCGCTCGGGAACAACAAGGGCGCGGCCGTCGCGATCGACCCGAAGACCGGCAAGATCCTCGCGGCCGTCTCGACACCCTCGTACGACCCGACGTCGATCAGCGCGGGCAACAACAGCGTCTGGAAGAAGCTGACGACCGACCCCGACAAGCCGCTGGTCAACCGCGCGCTGCGGCAGCCGCTGCCGCCGGGCTCGACCTTCAAGCTGGTCGTGGCCGCCGCCGCGCTGGAGAACGGGCTCTACTCCGACGTGGACGCCAGGACAACCAGCCCGGACCCGTACACCCTGCCGGGCACGACGACCGTCCTGAAGAACGAGAACGCGTCCGCTCCCTGCGAGAACGCCTCGATCCGGGTCGCGCTCCAGTACTCCTGCAACAACGTCTTCGCGAAGATGGCGGTCGACCTCGGCCAGGGCGAGGTCAGGGCCATGGCGGAGAAGTTCGGCTTCAACGACACGCAGCAGGACGTGCCGGTGCGGGCGTACGCCAGCGTGTACCCCACGGGCATGGACAGGTCGTCCACGGCGCTGACCGGCATCGGGCAGTTCGACGTCACGGCCACGCCGCTCCAGATGGCGATGGTGTCCGCCGCGATCGCCAACGACGGCAAGCTGGTCTCGCCGCACATGGTGTCGCAGACCAGCGACTCCGACGGCAACGTGCTGAAGAACTACGACGACAGCGCGGACACCGAGGAGATCGTCAGCTCGGAGACCGCCCGGCAGCTCCGGTCCGCGATGCAGACGGTCGTCGAGGACGGCACGGGCACCAACGCCCTGATCCCCGGCGCGACCGTGGGCGGCAAGACCGGCACGGCCCAGCACGGCGAGAAGAACAGCAAGACGCCGTACGCCTGGTTCACGTCGTACGCGAAGGCCGACTCGAACGGCAAGGAGGTCGCCGTCGCGGTCATGGTCGAGCAGTCGGACGCGGCGCGCTCGGAGGTCAGCGGCAACGGGCTGGCGGCGCCGGTCGCCAAGGCGATGATGCGGGCGGCGCTGAAGAACTGAGGCGCGCCCGGCCCCGCACGTGAGGCGGCCCCGCACCCCATCGGGTGCGGGGCCGCCGCGCGCAAGGACTCCGCCGGACGGACCGTAGCCACGGACACCGGCTCCGTCGGACGGACCGTCGCCTCAGGAACCGGCTCCACCGACTGGCCGGTCGCTTCAGCCACCGGCTCCCACCAACTGGCCGATCGCTTCAGCCACCGGCTCCCACCGGCTGGCCGCTCGCCTCAGTCACCGGCTCCACCAACTGGCCGGTCGCTTCAGCCACCGGCTCCCACCGGCTGGCCGGTCGCCTCAGACACCGGCTCCCTCGCACGGGCCGGTCACTTCACGCCGAGCACCTGCTCCACCGGCTCGATCGCGAAGTACACCAGGAACAGCGCCGAGACGGCCCACAGCAGCCAGTTGACCTCCTTCGCCTTGCCCAGGACCGCCTTGATGACGACGTAGGCCAGGAAGCCGGCCCCGATGCCGTCGGTGATGGAGTACGTGAACGGCATCACGGCGATGGTCAGGAACGCCGGGATCGCGATCTCGTACCGGTCCCAGTCGATGTGCTTGACGTGGGTCATCATCAGGAACCCGACCGCGATCAGCGCGGGCGCGGCGGCCTGGAGCGGGACGATGGTCAGCAGCGGGGTGAGGAAGAGCGCGAGGCCGAACAGGCCGCCGGTGATCAGGTTGGCGAAGCCGGTGCGGGCGCCCTCGCCGACGCCGGCCGCGGACTCGATGTAGGCGGTGTTGGAGGAGGCGGAGCCCACACCGCCCGCGACGGCGGCGGCGCCGTCGATGAACAGGACCCGGCCGATGCCCGGGACCTGGCCCTGCTCGTCGAGCAGCCCGGCCTCGGCGCTGATCCCGACGATGGTCCCCATGGCGTCGAAGAAGTCCGACAGGACCAGCGTGAAGACCAGCAGGACGGCGGTGAGGACACCGGCCTCGGCGAAGCCGCCGAACAGGCTGAAGTGGCCGACGAGTCCGAAGTCCGGGCTGGCGACGATCTCGTCCGGGACCTTGGGCGTGGTCAGGCCCCAGCTCTTGATGTCGGCGACGGCGTCGATGACGATCGCCACGACCGTCATGGTGACGATGCTGATGAGGATCGCGCCCTTCACCTTGCGGGCGAGCAGCGCGATGGTCAGCAGGACGCCGAGACAGAAGACGAGGACGGGCCAGCCGGTGAGGCGGCCCACGGCACCGAGCTGCACCGGGACGGTGGTGTGGGCGACGTCCGGTATACGGCTGACGAAGCCGGCGTCCACGAAGCCGATGAAGGCGATGAACAGACCGATGCCGACGCCGATGGCCTGCTTGAGCTGCTGCGGGATCGCGTTCATGATCGCTTCCCGGAGGCCGGTGAGCACCAGGACGCAGATCAGGACGCCTTCGAGGACGACCAGGCCCATGGCGTCGTCCCAGCTCATCAGCGGCGCGAGCTGGAAGGCCACGACGGCGTTGAGGCCGAGGCCCGCCGCGATGGCGAGCGGGAGGTTGCCCCCGATCCCCATGATGACGGTCATGACACACGCCACCAGCGCGGTGGCGGTGACCAGTTGACCGGTGTCCAGTGTGTGCCCGAACTTGTCCTTGGCGCTGCCGAGGATGATGGGATTCAGGACGAGGATGTAGGCCATGGTGAAGAAGGTGGCGAACCCGCCGCGTATCTCCCGGCCGACGGTGGAGCCTCTGGCGGATATCTTGAAGAAGGCGTCGATCCCGCCTGCCGCCGGTGGGGCGGTACTTGGCCGGTTGTCGACCTTCTGCGCTTCGGACATGGCGATGCTCCTCGTTGCCTGCGTGCCTGGTGTGCGGATGCTGGCTGGATTGTTCCCCCGATCAACGGGTTTCAGGTTTTCCCCGTGTTACGGAATCGGGTTCGGCCCGCCATACGCCGTTCGAAGGCCCGTACGACCGGCTGGTACGCTCACCCATCCCGCTCCGCCTGAACTCCCGTGCTCCACACCGGAATCACGGATCCGTACCCACCGCAACCGCACCGGCGCCGCAGCCGAAGCGAGGGGAGGCACCCCGTGGGCACGCTCGTCGACGACGCCGCCTCGGTGGAGTTCCACGCCTTCTTCGAGCGGCACTACGCCGAACTGTCCCGGCTGGCCCACCTGTTGACGGGTGAGCCGGACGCGGCCGACGATCTGGCCGCCGACGCGCTGCTCGCGCTGTGGCACCGCTGGGACCGGGTGCGGGCGGCGGACCGTCCGACGGCGTACGCGCGCGGAGTGGTCGCCAACCTCGCCCGCACCCGGATCCGCGCCGCCGTGCGGGAGCGCCGGCGGATCACGCTCGTCTGGTCGCAGCGCGAGGACAGGGCCGAGAACCCCGACGTACCGGGGACGGTCGATGTCCGGCAGGCCCTGTGCCGGCTGCCGTTCCGCAAGCGCGCCTGCGTCGTGCTGCGGCACGCCTTCGACCTATCGGAGAAGGACACCGCGCTCGCCCTCGGCGTCTCCGTGGGTACGGTGAAGAGCCAGACGTCCAAGGGCATGGCGGAGCTGAAGCGGCTGCTCGGCACGGACGAGGCGTCGGTACGGATGCACGCGGGGGCGCTGCCCACGGGTGGGACCGGGGGGCGGGACCGGTGAGGGAGTCGCGGGAGGTGCACGACGAGCTGCGCGCCCGGCTGCGCGAGGCAGTCGGAGCCCACGAGCCGGACCGCGCGCGCATCCTGGACCGGGTGGAGCGCGGCATGGCGGGCTCCGGCGAGCGGCGGCCCCCACGGCGCGGCGCGCGCCCGCCGCTGCTCGGCTGGGCCCGTGTCCTCGGTGCCGCGGCCGCGGTCGCGGGCCTCCTGGTGGTGGGCGGTTACGCGGTCGCCCCGGCGGTGCGGGACGACGGACCGGCACGGCGGACCGTGGCCGTCCCCCCGGCGCCCGACCCGTCGCCGGACCCGGCGGGCCGGGCGTCGGCCACCCCCGGGGCCGGACCTCGTTCCGGGACGCCGGAGGTGTCGGACCCGCCGCGTCCGTCCTCCTCCCGGACCCCCACGACGGACGGCCCCACGGCCCCGGACCGGGCGCCCCGCGGGGACACCGCGGACGGCCCGTTGCGGTCGGACGGCTCGGTCGACCCGCACAGCGACGACTACTGGGCGCAGAGCGATGTCAGCCTGCGGACCACGGAGCGACTCACCTCGCTCTCGGTCACGTTGGAGGTCAGGCAGACCGGCGGGGTGAGCGAGACGGGGTCCTGGCTCTCGCTGCCCGAGAGCGACTTCACGACGACGGTCGCCGAGCGGGACGGCTTCCTCGTCTACACCTGGACGCTCAGGCCGGGCCGCACGGTCCGGCCGGGCGCGTGGATCTTCGCCGGCCAGTACGGCCACGACCGTGGCGGCCGGGACGCGAAGGACGACGGTTACACCGTGACGGCGACCGCGAAGGGCGGCGAACGGGCCTCCGTGGCCGGGGACTTCACGGCCCGGGACACCGACGGCGGCGATCCCTAGGACCTGTCGTCCGGATCATGCGGCGGGACGCGGGGACGCGTTCGCCTCCCGGCGACGACGAACGCCCCCGCCGGTGACGACCGGCGGGGGCGTTCGACGATGGGGGCGTGTCAGCTCACGAAGTACGTGGGGTTCGGGAGCTTGTAGGTCTTGTCGGCGTAGCCGCCGTCGAGGTCCGAGTACTGGTCGCCGAAGTTGGCGACGATGTCGTACCCGAGGGACTCGATGTGCTTGCGGGTGCCGGCCTTGTACTGCACGGTCGTGCAGTTCCAGGCGGTGGCGGTGGCGCAGTCGCTCAGATACGCGGGCGGGTTGGCCGCGTCCTTGAGGAACATGTGCGCGGCGTCGAGGTTGACGTCGACGCCGACCTTCTTGAGGTTGTCGACCGCGGAGACGCGCTGCGACTCCTTCAGGCCGGAGTTGTAGAACACCTCGACGCCCTTGGACGCGGCGTACTTGACGAGGTCGGGGCTGCCGAAGACGGCCGGACGGTCCGCCCGGGCGACGTACGCGGCCCAGGAGGCCGAGTTGTAGGTGTAGTTGGTCTTCTTCTCGTAGTCGAGGGAGAGCAGCAGCGTGTCGTCGATGTCGAAGACGACCGCGGGCTTCCCGTGGCGGTGGTGGGCCTTGCGGGCCGCCTGGTCGATGTACCGCTTGGCGGAGGCGTCGAGGCGGGCCAGGTCCTTGGCGTACGGGCTGTCGGGGGACGCCTGGTAGACCCCGTCGGCGTCGGCCGTGGTGCCGTAATAGGTGTCGATGTCCTTGACGAGAACACCGATGTTGTAAGGCTCGTGCGTCGAGTTCGCCGTGGACTGACCGGCGGTGGCGACGCCGGTGCCGTACAGGGCGGCACCGGCGACGACACAGGTTGCGGCGACGGCCGCTATGCGCAGTGACTTATGCATGACAGGGTTTCTACGCGCGTCACGTCGCTGGACGCGAGGCCTTTTGCCGGATCGATACATACTTTTCGGCCGACTTGGGCCTCGCGTCGCACGAATCGGGCCTCACGAACTGCCCGGCGGGAGTCAGTTCATGGTCGCGCCGATGGTCGTGCTGCCCGTCGTGAGGAAGGTGGTCGCGGGCAGTGTCCCGCTGGAGGAGCGGGAGTTGTACGTGCCGGCCGCGTCCGTGGAGATGAACGCCGGGGTGGAGACGCCGGAGTCCCAGTTGTTGCCGGCCGACGTCACCGAGGATCCCTTGGAGACCGCGGTGCCGTTGCTCACGGCGAGGTTCTTGCCGAGCTTGGCGGCGCCGGTGGCGAAGTAGTAGCCGTACTTCCCGTTGGCGTAGGCGGTGGTGCGGTTGATGACGATGGCACCGGTGTTGGAGTTCTCGGTGAAGCCGCTGCCCGCGTCGTCCCACGCCGCGGAGTTGTTGACGACGTGGGCGACGACCTCGCCGTCACCGCCCAGTTTGTAGCCGTTGCCGTCACCCGCGAAGGCCGAGTCCCCCCAGCGGTTCTTGCCGTTGCCGAAGGACCAGGTGTGCTCGACGGTGACCGGTGAGGAGAACGACCAGAAGTCGATTCCGTCGTCCGAGTTGTTGTAGAGGCGGGCCCCGGTGATCAGGTTGCCGCTGCCCGAACCGAACTTCACGGCGACGCCGTCCGCGTTCTCGCCGTGGGTGGCGGCGTCGTAGTTGCCGTACGAGTCGATGTTCCTGACCGTGTTGTTCACGGTGCCGTCGCCGGTCAGGGTGAAGCCGGAGTCGCCGCCGTTGATGGTCTTGACGTTGTTCCAGACGGTGCCGGTGCAGGACTGGCAGACGACCGCGCTGTCCGGGGAGTTCTGGAACGTGAGGTTGGAGACGTTCCAGTAGTCGGCGGTCAGCTTGAAGATCCAGGAGCCCGACGGGAGCGAGGAGCCGTCGATCTTCACGGTCTCCGAGCCGTACGCCGTGAGGGTGACCGGCGAGGAGGACGTGCCGTTGGCCGTGGACTGGAGGGTGGCCGTCGGGGAGTAGGTGCCGCCGCGCACCTGGATGACGGTTCCGGCGGTGGCGCCGGAGATCGCGCTGGTCAGTTCGGCGGTGGTGTCGACGACGACGGTGGCGGCCTGTGCCTGGGTGGGGAGGACGGCGAGGCCTGCGCCGAGCACCAGGGCGGCGCTTAAGGCGAGAGCGGTACGACGAGACATGGAGTGCGGTCCTTTCGTCGTGCTGGGGAGGGGAACGGGGGGAATCACGGGCGCCAGTCGCCGAGATAGGCGGCACGGGTGTGCCGCTCGGCCTCCGCGTCCGTGAGCTGGGGACGGTTCTCCGGGACGGTGATCACCGCGCCGGGTCCGGTGTTGCGGTACTCGCGAAAGCGCATGGACTGCCACGGGTAGGCCGCGCGCATGTCGGTGTAGGGCGCCACCGCGTCGATACCGGGCCCGAGTTCGCAGCCGCGGACCACGAGCGAGGGCCACGCGGTGGTCTCGTACGACGGGACCCAGGGCCGGGCGGTCTTGTACGCCCCGTCCTCGGCGCCCGAGGTGACGCGGCCGCCGACGGCGAGGAAGCCGTGGGGGTTCGCGCGGGCCGTGGACGGCGCGAAGACCATGCCCTCGGGCTTGAAGGAGACGTCCCGGTCGAGGGTGTGGAAGCGGCAGCGCTCGAAGACGGCGGTGGCCCGGCCGAACACGAAGTCGACGTCGCCCTCGATGTGGCAGTCGCGGTAGCAGTGCCGGTCGAAGGCGGCCAGGTCCGTCGTGTCCGCGAACAGCGTGTCCTGGTGGGCCAGCAGCCGCACCCGCTCGAAGTACGAGCGGTCGCCGGTGACGCAGGCCGCGACCGCCTGTGTGCCGGTGATCTCCGGGTGGTCCGCGCGCAGCCAGTCGTTCGCGATCGTCAGACAGCGCACGGTCAGCCCCGGAGCCGCCGAGGTGAAGGTGGCCGAGCCCGCGGTCCCGTAGGTCCCGGAGCCGTCCGGCAGCGGCGTGCCGTTCGCCCGGTCGAAGACGACGACCGCGTCGCGCGGGTCACGGGTGGCACCACGGAGCGTCAGCTCCCGCTTGTCGGCGGGGACGCGGACCACCTCGCGGTACGTTCCCGGGTGGACGACGATCGTCTGCCCGGGACCGTCCACCGCGTCCACGGCGGCCTGGACCGAGTCGCCGGGACGCACGTGCAGGACACGGCGGCCGTGGGCGGCGGCCGTGGCCGTGCCCGCGGCCGTGACCGACGCCGCCAGACCGGCGAGGAGGGTTCGCCTGCGCATCTCAGCACCCCTTCCACGGAGTCCAGTCGCCGAGATACGCCTCGCGGGTCGCCGAACGGGCCTGCTCGTCCGTGAGCTGGGGACGGTTCTCCGGGACGGTGATCACCGCGCCCGGCCCGGTGTTGCGGTACTCGGCGAAGCGCTGGCTCTGCCACGGATAGGCGGCGGACATGTTCGTGTAGGGCGCCACCGCGTCGATGCCGGCGTCCAGACGGGTGTCGCGGACGGTCAGCATCGGGCGGGCGGTGAGGTCCGAACCGGGCACCCAGGGGCGGGCCAGCTTGTAGTACGCGTCCGGCGCGGCGCTGCTGATCCGGCTGCGGGTGACCAGGTATCCGCGCGGGTCGGCGACGGCCGTGGACGGCGCGAGGACGAAGCCGTACGGGGCGCCGGCCAGGTCCGTGCGGTCCAGGGTGCGGAAGTGGCAGTGCTCGAAGACCGCCGTCGCCCGCCCGAAGACGAAGTCCACGTCCCCTTCGACGTAGCAGTCCCGGTAGTACTGCCGGGCGAAGGTGCCGAGCGCGATCGTGTCGGCGTACAGCGTGTCCTGGTGGCCGAGGAAGCGGCACCGGTGGAACGCCGAGCGGTCGCCCTGCACCTTGACCGCCACGGCCTGGGTACCGGTGATCCCGGGGTGGTCGGCGCGCAGCCAGTCGTTGGCGAAGGTGACCGAGCGGGCCGTGAACCCGTCGGCGCGGACCGTGGTCGTCGCGGACCCGGTGGTGCCGTAGGTGCCCGAACCGTCCGGCTTCGGCGTGCCGTTGGCGTTGTCGTACACGACGACGACGTCACGCGGGTCGCCGGAGGCGCCGATCCAGGTCATCTCGGAGCCGGCGGCGCCGGGCAGGCCGGTCGCCGGGTCCACGGCTCCGACCGAGACCGTCTCGCGGTACACGCCGGGCGCGATGACCAGGGTGAATCCGGCGCCGGTCGCGGCGGTCACGGCGGCCTGCACGGTGGTGTGGTCGCCGAGGCCGCCGGGATGGACGTACAGCGTCCTCGCGTCGCGCCGCGCGGACGGCGAGCCGTGGCGTCCGAAGGGCGGGCGCCCGGTGGCGCGGGCGGGGGCCGCGAGCACGGGAGCCAGTGCGGCTCCGGTGCTCGCGGCGACGAACGCCCTTCTGCTGACGGGGTGTCCGGCCATGGTCAGCAGATCTTTCCGGCGCCCGCATGGTGGTCGACGATGCCGGGAACGGCCCTCGGCGGGTCGACCTTCGTCCGCAGGACCGGTGTCCATCCGGCACCGGACTGGAGCGTCTCCGCCGGGATCTCCGCGTTGTGCACGGCGATCAGGTCGGTGCGTACGCCGTTGACGTAGTTGTCGGCCGCGGTCAGCGGCGCCTCCTTCCACTTCTTGAGGATCAGCGCGGCGCTGACCGAGTCCGGCAGCGTGAACGCGTTGTGCTCGGCGACGAGTCGGGACTCCATGCCGATGCCGTAGCTGTAGCCGTAGGTGGAGTCGGCCACGAAGTGGTTGTTGTAGGAGTCCACCTGCCCGAAGCGGACGCGGGGGGCGCGCTCGACGAGGCCGGTGAACAGGTTGTGGTGGAGGGTGACCTTCAGATGGCCCCGGTCCACGGCGGCGGTCGCCGCGCTGTCGCTGTTGCCGATCAGGATGGTCTTGTCGTGGTCGGCGAAGACGTTCCAGGAGGCGGTCACGTAGTCGGCGCCCTTGACGATGTCCAGTTCGCCGTCGTGCTGTTCGTAGATCCGGCCGTAGTACGTCGGCAGCGAGCTGTCCGGGTGGTCGCCGTCGGTGAACGTGTTGTGGTCGAGCCAGACGTGTGTGGCCCCGTAGACCACCGCGCTGTCGTACTCGGAGTTCCAGTTGCCGGTGTCGCCGTCGGTGGGATCCCACTGCGGGAAGCAGTCGAGGGGGCTCTCGAAGGCGAGGTTGCGGACGATGACGTTGTCGACGTCCTTGATCTGCAGGCTCGCGCCCTTGATGCCGGCGTCGCGGCCGATCCCGACGATGGTGGTGTTGGCGGGGACGTACGCCTTCATGGCGGTGTCCTGGTTGGCGGCGGAGGCGGCGCGCAGATCCTCCTGCTCGCCGCTGACCACCTGGTCGTAGCCCCACACCGCGGGGTCGTAGTCGGCGAGGTAGCGGTCGAAGTCGTAGCCGGGCGCGGCGAAGGAGTCGCAGCCGTCGGCGTTGGCGTCGATCGTGCCCTTGACCTTGATGATCTTCGGCGCGCTGCCGTCGGCGGCGAGCGCGGCCCTGAACTCCGCCCAGGTCGTCACCGTGTGGATCCGATCGGCCCTGGCGGCCGAGCCACCGGTGGTGCCGGTCCCGTCGGACGCCCAGCCGTCGCCCGCGGCGAGCGTCTGCCGGGCGGGCTCGCGGGACTGGGACCGGGCCTGGGCGGGGGTGCCGGTGACGGCGAGCACGAGGGCGGTGCAGCCCATCAGCGCGGCCGTTCTCCGCGTGGCGGCCACGCTCCATGTTGTGGCATGTGCATGCCATTTCCGAGTGTTCATCGTGCGGCTCTCTTTCCTTCGGCTCAAGGACTCAAGGACTCAAGGACTCAGGGACTCAGGGACTCAGGCGGGCGGCCAGGTGATCCAGGACTCCGGTATCTCCGCGTCGAGACGGCGTACGTCCCGGGGCGCGAGAACCCGGCGGTGCAGCAGTCCGGCCGCGACGAGACGGGCCACGGCGATGGCACCCGGCGGGTTGAAGTGCGTGTTGTCCTGCTCGGTCGCGGTCCAGTTGAAGTACTTCTTCGTCTCCTCGACGCCGAGCCGCTGCCACAGCGCGATGGACAGGGCCTGGATGTCGAGGAGCGCCACGTGCTCGTCCGCGGCGAGCGCCCGCATCGACGCCGGGTAGTCGCCGTGCGTCGGCACCGCGTTGCCGTCCGCGTCGAACTTCCTGCGCTCCACCGGGGTGGCGAGCAGCGGCCGGGCGCCCCGGGCCCGCGCCCCGGCGACGTACTGCCGCAGGCAGTCCTGGAACGTCGTCCACGGCTCGGTGTAGCGCGTCGGGTCGGCGCTCTTCTCGTCGTTGTGCCCGAACTGGACGAGCAGGAGGTCGCCGGGCCGGATCACGTCGAGGATCGCGGCGAGGCGCCCCTCGTCGATGAAGCTCTTCGAACTCCGGCCGTTCACCGCGTGGTCGGCGACCACGACGTCCTCGCGGAGGAAGAACGGGAGGGCCATGCCCCACCCGGTCTCGGGTGCGGCGTCGGCGTACTTCTGGGCGGCGGTGGAGTCGCCGGCGATGTGGAGGGTGCGCGGCCGGCGGTGCGGGGCGGCGAGCGCGGGGCCCGCCGCGGCGGCGGCGAGCGGCAATGCGGCCACGGCCGCCGAGGTGACCTGTCTGCGCGTGAGGGACACGGGTGTGCGCCTTTCGACAGAGGGTTCGGCTGAGCTTTCCACGGGAGGTCCCGCCCGACGTTCCGGCAGAGGACCAGACGGAGGTTCCGGCTGACGACCAGGTGGAGGTTCCGACAGAGGGCCAGACGGAGGTTCCGGCTGACGACCAGGCGGAAATTCCGGCTGAGGTTCCGACGGAGGTGCGGAGACAGCCGCCGGACCCCCGGGCCGGCCGCGGCGCGACGCGCGCCACGGCCGGGCCCTGCGGGCGGACCGGGTCAGTGGTGGGCCTTCCAGTCGGCCTGCGCCTTGTTGAGCTGGTCGGCCAGCGTGTCCAGGAAGTCCTTCACGCTCATCTTGCCGAGCAGCACCTTCTGGAAGTTCGGCTCGTTGTCGGCCTTGGAGATGGTGTTCCAGTCGGGCAGGTAGTACGGCAGCTGCACGATCTTGGTGCCGGCTCCGTTCAGCGCCTCGGCGGCGAGCTTGGTCGGCTCGGCCTGCTGGATCCAGGCGTCCTTCGCCGCGTCGGTGTTCGCCGGAACCTGACCGGCCGACTCGTTGAACTTGGAGTTCTCCGCCGCCGAGACCGCGAACTCGATGAACTTCCAGGCGGCCGCCTTGTTCTTGCCGGACTTGAACAGGCTCAGCCCGTCGACCGGGTTGGAGATCTGCACCCGCGTGCCGTCGTCCAGCGTGGGATTCGGGATGCCGCGGAACTTGCCGGCGCCCAGCGCCTTCAGGTGGTCCTGGTAGGAGCCGAGGTTGTGGCTCAGCATGCCGATGGTGCCGCTGTCCCACTGCGCGACCATCTTGGTGAAGTCGTTGTTGACGTCGGCGGACGGGGTGGACTTCTTGTAGAGGGCGACGTACTTCTCCAGGGCCGCCACGTTCTTCGGGTCGTTGACGGTGGTCTTGTCGCCGTTCCAGAACGAGGTGATGCCGGTCTGGCCGTACGCCGCGTCCAGCGCCGGGGCGATGGAGCCCTCTCCGCCGCGGATGGTGAAGCCGAACTTGTTCCTGCCCGTGTCCGTGAGCTTCGCGGCCGCGTCGTAGAACTTCGACCAGGAGGCCGGCTCGTCCAGGCCCGCCGCCTTGAACAGGTCGGTGCGGTACCAGAGCGTGCCGTTGTTGGCGGAGGTCGGCACCTGGTACAGCGTGTCTCCGCCGCCCGCGGCCCGGCTGACGTCGAGCAGGTTCTGGCTCAGCTTTCCGTTCAGCGCGCTCTTCTCGATCCGGCTGTCCAGCGGCTCCAGCGCCCCCTGGACGGCGACCTCGGCGAGCATCGCGGTGCCCACGCCTCCGACGTCCGGCAGGCCGCCGCCCTGGATGGCGGTGTCGTACTTGGACTGGGCGCTGGCCGCCGGGATGCCGACGTAGTTGACCTTGATGTCCGGGTACTTCTTCTCGAAGTCGGCGATGATCTGCTTCCAGATGTCGGTGCGGACACCGCCGTTGTTGTCCCAGAAGGTGATCTCGCCCTTGCCCGAACCCTCGGTCCCCTTGTCCCCCGCGCTGCCGCTGCCGTCGTCACCACAGGCGGTGACGGTCAGCGCGAGCACGGATCCGAGGGCGACGGCCACGGCGGCACGCCGGGCTCCCCGCGGGCCGGTCTTCGGCGTACCGGCCCGCGGGGAACCGGTCTCCAGTGGGCTGCTCTCGAGTGGGCTTCTCTTCATCGCTCGGCTCTCTTCTCCTGGTTCCAACGGGTTGGTGGGCTCGGTGCGGTGTCCTCGGAGATCGGCGCCCGGCTGCTTCCGGAAGGGACGCGCCCTTCCCTCCCCATCCGGCAAGCGCTTGCTACGGAGGTGCTTCATTGCGGCTCCCAAGGCGGACGAACGACGGACGACGGCTGACGAGGACCCTCAGGGGGTCGGGGTGACACGGAAACGCGTGAACGTGGCGGCCCCCGCGTGGCCCGCGCCGGACGGCGCGAGCGCGAACAGGCCGAGCAGGGCGCCGACCCAGCGCCAGGGCGTGGCGGCGAAGACCTGCCCCGAGGGCTGCCGGCCGCCGCCGACGTCGTAGGAGAAACGGCAGCGGGCCCCCGCGCCGATCTCGATCCACAGCCGGGCCCGGCCCTCGGGCGCCGGGCGTGCCGGAGCGGCGTCACGCTCGCCCTCGCACCGCCCCGAGCGCACGGCGGGTGCCCCGACGGCGGCGGTCTCGGCGAACCGGTGCACGAGCAGCGCCGATCCGTCCGGCCCGCGCTGGAGGCCGATCCAGCCGAACGCGTCCCCGAGCACCGCGATCCCGGCCCGCGCCCCGGGCTCCTCGCTGTCGAGGCACAGGTCGACCTGGACGGTGGCGGCCGCGCCCGGCATCCGCTGGGTGAGGACATGGGGCAGTCGGCGCAGGTCGTGGGCGTCCGCCGTACGGACACAGGTCAGCCGGAGTCCGTCGCCGGAGTGCTGGGTGGCCCAGCCGTCCTGGGGGTTGGCGGTCCACTGCCACTGGCGCCCGAAACGGCCGCCCGGGAAGTCGTCGTCGGTGGCGGGTGCGGACGGCGGCTGGGACGGCAGGTCGGGCTTGCGGTGTACGGCCACGGGGGTGCCCCGGTCGCCGAGCACCGGCCAGCCGTCCTCGCCCCAGCGCATCGGCTGGAGGTGGACCACCCGCCCGTAGGGCCCGCGCTGCTGGAAGTGCGCGAACCAGTCCTCGCCCGCCGCCGTGCGCACCCAGCCGCCCTGGTGCGGGCCGTTGACCCGGGTGTCCCCCTGTTCCAGCACCACCCGCTCCTCGTAGGGCCCGAAGAAGCCGCGGGAACGGAAGGCACCCTGCCAGCCGGTCCCGACTCCCCCGGCGGGCGCGAAGATCCAGAACCAGCCGTCGTGACGGTGGACCTTGGGCCCTTCGAGGGTGAACCAGCCGGGAATCAGGTCGGCGTCGACGATCACCTTGCCCTCGTCGAGCAGCCCGGTGCCGTCGGGGCGCATCCGGTGCCCGGTCAGCCGGTTCCTCACTCCCGAACGGGACCTGGCCCAGGCGTGCACGAGATACGCCTCGCCGCTCTCCTCGTCCCACAGCGGGCAGGGGTCGATGAGCCCTCTGCCCTCCTTCACCAGGTGCGGTCGCGTCCAAGGGCCTCTGATCTGCGGGGCGTTGACCTGGAAGATGCCGTGGTCGGGGTCGCCCCAGAAGATCCAGAACCGGTCGTCGTGGTGACGCAACGCGGGGGCCCACACTCCGCAGTCGGGCCTGGGGTTCCTGAACTCGTGCGCGGGCTCCAGGCGTTGGAGAGCGTGTCCGACGAGGGTCCAGTTCACCAGATCCCGGGAGTGCAGCAGCGGCAGGCCGGGGGCGCGGCCGAAGCTGGAGGCGGTGAGGTAGAAGTCGTCGCCGACGCGCAGCAGATCGGGGTCGGACCAGTCGGCGTCGAGGACGGGGTTGCGGTAGGTGCCGTCACCGAGGTCGGCGGAGGGCAGGGCCATCAGGGGCTCACCGCCTTGCGGACCAGCGCGGCGGCCCCGCTCCGGTCGAGGGTGCCGTCGGCGACGACGGTGACGACCCGGCGTACGAGCGTCTCCCCCGCCTCGACGGCCAGCCGCTCGTCATGGGCCAGGGAGGAGCCGACGCCCGGGTACTCGGCGGTGCGGACGAACCACGGGTCACGGCGGGTCGCGCCGGTCGCCCCGGCGAGGACGAGCGTCCAGCCGGAGCCCGCGAGGGCGAGCCAGTCGGCGGGGCGCGCGTGCACGGCCTCCTCGCCCTCGGCGTCGGCGGTGAACACGTGCGGGGCGTCCTGTTCCTTGCGGGCCCGCCAGAAGAAGCCTCCGTAGGCCGCGCCCGGCCGTCCGTTGGTGGCGGGGCTGCCGATCGACAGACCACGCGCGGTGACGTTCGTGAGGGAGAAGGTGAAGTCCAGCGCCCAGGCGGTGTCGGTGAGGGCGACGGCCGCGACCGTACGGCGTTCCCGCAGCAGTTCGGTGCCCGCGGCCGTCCAGCGCAGCTCCTCCACGAAGCCGTCCGGGTCGCGCAGTTGGAAGCCGGCGTGCCGCTGGGCGCCGTGGTTGTCGAGCTCGGTCGGTCCCTGGTCGCGGACGTAGGTGCGCCCGCCCCAGAAGTTGTGCCCCTCGACGTCGGGTACGGCCACACCGACGCCGAGGTGGTGGGTGTGGTCGGCCGGGCTGAGCTCGGTGACGGCGGTGCCGGCCAGGGTGGTGACGGGGTGCAGGTACGGGCGCGGGGAGAGCCGGGCGGGGAGTGCGGGCCGGGTGACGTAGCGGGCGACGGGGCGGCCACCGATCCGCAAGACCATCGATTCGTCGTTCATGGGGTGCTCACCTCTTTCGGAAGCGCCCAGGAGGCGCCCAGCTCGGAGTAGAGGGCGAGGGTGTCGGCGGCGGCCGCGACGAATCCGTCGACGCCGGGCACGACACGACGCTGTTCGCCGGGGACCGTCTCCCAGGCGTCCGGGGGCAGCGCGACCGGGTCGGGGGCCTGCCGGATCGCCTCGACGACCTTCATGAAGGCGCCCGTCGACTCGGGCGGGACCAGCAGTGGGGCGCCGCCCGTCAGATGCCCGGCCAGGTTCTCCAGCAGGTCGGTACGGCCGTACTCGATCTCCTCGGGGCCGTGTCCGGACCGCTGCACGAGCACCCGGTCCTGCTTGTACCAGAAGGTGATCCGGCCGCCCGTGCCGTGCACCAGGACGTACGGTTCGCCGGGGCGTTCGGCGCAGAGCGTGGCGGCGACGGTGATCCGGCCACCGGTGGTCGTCACCCGCACGCACGAGGTGTCGTCGGACTCGATGTCGTTGGCGCGCAGCAGTTCGGTCCGGATGCCGGTGACGTCCTCGGCGCGGGTCGAGCCGTCCAGGGCGAGGGCCGTGGCGACGGCGTGGGCCAGCGGGTTCGTCAGGACCCCGTCGACGACGTCGACGCCGTCGAGGCGGCGCCTGCCCGCCCAGGGCGCGCGCCGGAAGTACGCCTCGTCGCGGACCCAGGCGCCCGCCCCGCCGATTCCGGTCACCCGGCCGATGGCGCCCTCGGTGATCAGTTCCCTGATCGCCGGCACGGCGTGCGAGCCGAGCGACTGGAAGCCGATCTGGCAGACCACTCCGGCCGCCGCCACTCCGTCGGCCATCCGCCGGAACTCGGCGTAGGACGGCGCGGGCGGCTTCTCCAGGAGCAGGTGGACGCCCTTGCCCGCGGCGGTCAGCGCGAGGTCGGTGTGGGTGGGGATGGGGGTGCAGATCACCGCGACGGCGGCGCCGGTGGAGTCGAGGAGGGCACCGAAGTCGGCGGACTGCTCGACGCGTCGCCCGCCCAGCTCCTCCTCGGTGAGCGGGGTCAGCTCGCAGACCCCGGCGAGGCGCACCAGGCCCTTGTCCTGGAGCCGGCGGATGTTGTCCAGGTGCCAGCGGCCGTGGCCCCGGGCGCCCGCGAGGACGACGGGCAGCGGGAGCCGGGCCGTCGTGCCCGCCCGGGCGGAACCGGCCGGCCGCGGGAGCCCGGGGGCCGTCGTCGCCCGGCCGCCGGGCGCGGACGGCCGGCTGCCGGGGTGCGGGCCGCCGCTCCGGCGCGAGGTGGCGGTCATCCCTTCACCGCCCCGGCGCTGAATCCGGTGATCAGCCATTTCTGGATGAAGGCGAAGACGACGACCACGGGGACGGCGGCCACGATGCCGCCCGCCGCGAGCGCGCCGAGGTCGACGCTGTCGGAGCTCAGCAGGGTGTTGAGGCCGACCGGGATGGTCTGCTTGCTCTGGTCGCTGAGGAACATCAGAGCGAACAGGAAGTGGTTCCAGGCGTGGACGAAGGCGAAGGAGCCGACGGCGATCAGCCCGGGCCGCAGCAGCGGGAGGACGACGATCCGGAAGGCGTCGAAGCGGTTGCAGCCGTCGACCCAGGCGGCCTCCTCCAGGGTGTACGGCACGTTCCTGATGAACCCGCTGATGAGGATCATCGACAGCGGAAGCTGGAAGACCGTCTCGGCGATGACGACGCTGACCAGCGAGTTGATCATCCGGAGCTCGGCGAAGATCTGGAAGAGCGGGACCAGGAGCAGGGCGCCCGGCACGAACTGGGAGCAGAGCAGCGCGAGCATGAAGCCGCGTTTGATCCTGAAGTCGAAGCGGGCGAGCGCGTAGCCGCCGGCGAGGGCGACGAGCGTGGTCATCACCAGGGTGGCGACGGCGATGATCACGCTGTTCTGGAAGTAGGTCCCGAAGCTGCGCTCGGTCCACACCTTGTCGAAGTGGTCCAGCGTCATGGGCCAGGGCACGAGGGAGGTGGATCCGGCGGGGCGCAGCGCGAAGAGCAGGATCCAGTAGAAGGGGACCAGGGTGAAGAGGAGGTAGCCGCCCAGGGGGACGTAGATCTGCCAGCGCGGGGCCTCGTCCCAGGCGCGGCGTTTCCTCGCCGTGCGCGGGCGGGGTTCCTCGACGGGCGGGGCGATTGCGGCCGGGGCGATGGTCCCGGCGTCCTTGGTGATCACTTGTCCCCGCCTCCGAACTTGCTCAGCCGCAGATAGACGATCGAGCAGAACAGCAGAATCACGAACGCGACCGTGGTGAGGGCCGAGGCGTAACCGAAGTTGTGCGCGTCGACGCTGGTGTTGGCGATGTAGAGCGGGAGGGTCGTCGTCTCGCCCGCGGGGCCGCCGCCGGTGAGGGTGTAGAGCAGGTCGACGTTGTTGAACTCCCACACCGCGCGCAGCAGGGTGGAGAGGATGATCGCGTCCTTGAGGTGCGGCAGCGTGATGTGCAGGAACTGCCGGACGCGGCCGGCTCCGTCGACCTCGGCGGCCTCGTACAGGTCCTTGGAGACGGACTGGAGGTCGGCGAGGATCAGGATCGCGAAGAAGGGCACTCCGCGCCACAGGTCCGCGACCACGGCCGCCGGGAAGACGGTCGAGGTGTCCGAGAGCCAGCTCGTCCCGTACGAGCCCATGCCCGCGTCGGCGAGGTAACGGGTGATGCCCGTCTGGGAGTTGTAGAGCAGCACCCAGATCGCGGAGGTCAGCACCCCGGAGACGGCCCAGGGCGAGAAGACCAGGGCGCGTCCGGCGGCCCGGCCGACGAAGGTCTGGTTGACGATCAGCGCGAGCGCCAGGCCGAACAGCAGCTGGAGGCCCACCTCGACGACGACCCACTTCGCGCTGAAGGCCAGGGTGTCCCAGAACTGGGGGTCCTCGGTGAAGGCGTGCGTGAAGTTGCCGAGGCCCGCGTAGCCGTTGCGCCACGGTTTGGTCGGGTTGTAGTTCTGCAGGCTGTAGTAGAAGACGCTGATGACGGGGTAGGCGATGAAGCCCAGCATCAGCAGCGCCGCCGGGGCGATCAGCAGATAGGGAAGCCTGCGCGGGGTCGCTGAGGCACGGCGCCGCCGGGGTGGCGCGGGCGGTTTCGCCACGGCTGCGGCTTGGGCCATGACTGTTCTCCGTTCGCAGTGGGGCAGGTACAGCGGGTACAGGAAGCGCTTGCTACGACCTCATGGGTCGGTCACGTCCACGTGCGGTGGTGGGGCCTCAGCCCGCGTACGGGTCCGGCACCTTGCCCGGGCGGGCCAGGAACGCGAAGTCGCAGCCGGTGTCGGCCTGGGTGATCTGGTCGTTGTAGAGCGCGCCGTAGCCTCGCTCGTACCGGACGGGCGGCGGGGTCCACTCGGCCCGCCTGCGCTCCAGCTCCGCGTCGTCCACGTGGAGCCGGAGTGACCGTGCCTCGACGTCGAGGGTGATCGGGTCCCCGCTCCGTACGAGGGCGAGCGGGCCGCCGACGTACGACTCGGGCGCCACGTGCAGCACGCACGCGCCGTAACTCGTGCCGCTCATCCGGGCGTCGGAGATCCGCACCATGTCCCGGACGCCCTGTTTCAGCAGGTGGTCGGGGATGGGCAGCATCCCGTACTCGGGCATGCCCGGACCGCCCTTGGGGCCGGAGCCCCGCAGCACGAGGACGCTGTCCGCGGTGATGCCGAGCGACGGATCGTCGATGGTCCGCTGCATGGTGCGGTAGTCGTCGAAGACGACCGCGGGACCGGTGTGCCTGAGCAGGTGCGGCTCGGCGGAGATGTGCTTGATGACGGCGCCGTCGGGGCAGAGGTTGCCGCGCAGGACGGCCACCCCGCCCTCGGCCGCGACCGGGTTCTCCCGGGGGCGGATGACGTCGTCGTTGTGCACCCGGGCGGTCGCCAGCTGCTCGCGCATGCTGTCGTGGGACACCGTGGGCCGGTCCAGGTGCAGCAGGTCGGTGATCCGGGAGAGGAACCCGGGCAGGCCGCCGGCGAAGTGGAAGTCCTCCATGAGGTACTTCTGTCCGCCGGGCCGCACGTCGGCGAGGACGGGCACGGTCCGGGCGATCCGGTCGAAGTCGTCCAGGGTCAGGGTGACCCCGGCCCGTCCGGCCATGGCGATCAGGTGGATCACGGCGTTGGTGGAGCCGCCGAGGCCGAGGACGGTCGTCACCGCGTCCTCGAAGGCCTCGGCCGTGAGGATGTCGGACAACACGCGGTCCTTGTGGACGAGTTCGACGATCCTGAGCCCGGCCGCGGCCGCCATCCGGTCGTGTCCCGAGTCGACGGCGGGGATGCTCGACGCGCCGGGAACGGTGACGCCGAGCGCCTCCGCGGCCGCTGTCAGCGTGGACGCGGTGCCCATCGTCATGCAGTGCCCCGGCGACCGGGCGAGCCCGCTCTCCAGCTCGGTCATCTCGCAGTCCCCGATGAGGCCCGCGCGCCTGTCGTCCCAGTACTTCCACATGTCGGTGCCGGACCCGAGGACCTCGTCGCGCCAGTGGCCCGGGAGCATCGGCCCGGCGGGCACGAAGACGGTCGGCAGGTCGACCGAGGCGGCGCCCATGAGCAGCGCGGGCGTGGTCTTGTCGCAGCCGCCCATCAGCACGGCCCCGTCCACCGGATACGACCGCAGCAGTTCCTCGGTCTCCATCGCGAGGAGGTTGCGGTAGAGCATCGGGGTCGGCTTCTGGAACGTCTCGCTCAGCGTGGACACCGGGAATTCGAGCGGGAATCCGCCGGCCTGCCACACGCCCCGCTTGACGGCCTGCGCGCGGTCGCGCAGGTGCACATGGCACGGGTTGATGTCGGACCAGGTGTTGAGGATCGCGACGACCGGCTTGCCCAGGTGTTCCTCGGGGAGGTAGCCGAGCTGCCGGGTCCTGGCCCGGTGGCTGAACGAGCGGAGCCCGTCGGTGCCGTACCACTGATGGCTTCTGAGCTCCTCGGGCCGTTTCACAGGGACCATCCGGCGGCTATGGCGGCGACCTCGGAACGCTCGCTCGCGGGCAGCGGTCTGCTCGGCGGGCGCACGTCACGGCGGCACAGGCCGAGCGAGGACAGGGCTTCCTTGACGACGGTGACGTTGTTCGCGGAGGCGTCGGCGGCGCGCAGTTCCTCGAAGCGCCGGATCCGCTCCCAGACCTTCATCGCGGCCGGGTAGTCGCCGGACCGGAGCGCCTCGATCATGTTCAGCGAGACGGCCGGGGCCACGTTCACCAGGCCCGAGGTGAACCCGGTGGCGCCGGCCGAGAAGTACGAGGGGGCGTACGGCTCGGCGAGTCCGGCCACCCACACGAACCGTTCGAGACCGGCGTCCCGCGCGAAGGACGCGAAGCGCGCCGCGTCGGGGACGGCGTACTTCACGCCGATGACGTTCGGGCAGGCGTCCGCGAGTTCGGCCAGCCGCGAACCCGCGAGCAGCGGATTGCGGATGTACGGCACGACGCCCAGCTCCGGCACGGACTCGGCGATCGCCCGGTGGTAGTCGACCCAGCCGCCCTCCGAGACGTACGGGTGCACGGGCTGATGGACCATCACCATCGGTGCGCCGAGGGCACGGGCGTGCCGTGCGGAGGCGACGGCGGTGGGCAGGTCGTGCCCGACGCCGACGAGGACGACCGCGCGGTCACCGGCCTCCTCGACGGTCAACTCGGTTATGGTGCGGCGCTCTTCGGGGGTGAGGGCGTAGAACTCGCCGGTGTTGCCGTTGGGGGTGAGGGTGCGGACGCCGCCGTCGATCAGCCGGCGCAGCAGGGCCCGGTGGGTGTCACGGTCGATCGTGCCGTCCTCGGCGAAAGGCGTCACCGGGATCGCCACGACCTCGGCGAGTGCGGCCCGTTGGGTCTCGAACGTCGCTGTCATTCCTGTCCGCCCTCTTCCTGGCCCTGCGGGAAGGCCCGTCGCACGAACGAGGCGATGTGCGCGTGCAGTGCCACGGCCGCGCCGTCGGCGTCACCGTCGAGGGCGAGACGCAGGATCTCCCGGTGCTCGTTCGCCTCCCGTTCCCAGGAGGGATCGGACGCCCAGGCGACCGCCGAGACGAGGGCCGCCTGGTCGCGCACCTCGTCGAGCATCCGGCCGAGCAGCGGATTCCCGCAGGGCGTGTACAGGGCCCGGTGGAACTCCCGGTTGGCCAGGGAGCGTTCGGCGGTGTCGGCGGCGGCGTCGGCACGGGTGAGCGCGTCGCGGGCGGCGTCGAGGGAGGCTCCCCGGCGCACCACCCGGCGCAGAGCCTCGGGTTCGAGGAGCAGCCGCACGTCGTACACCTCGCGCGCCATGTCCGCGTCCACCATGCGCACCGTGACGCCCTTGTACTGGTTCATCACGACGAGTCCGGTGCCGGCCAGGGTCTTGAGCGCCTCGCGCACCGGGGTCTTCGACACCCCGAACTGCGCGGCGAGGTCGGTCTCGACCAGGGCCTGCCCCGGTGTCAACTGCCCGGTGAGGATGCGGTGTTTGATCCCCTCCAGCACGAACTGCGTGCGGGACGGGATCGGGGTGGGCACAGAGGTCATGCGCGCCTCTCTGGTCTCACGTCTCGGATCACGGGAGCCGGGCACCGGTCGCGGACGCCGGTCCCCGGTCTCGCATATCGCGTCTCATATATGACGTACGAAGTACGACGCGTTGAAGGTAGGAGCGTGACCGTGTTTCGTCAACGCTTCCGGCAGAGGAAGTTCAGGAGACATGTGCGGCGCGGGCGCCGGAAGGCCCGGACTTCCTCCCCCGGGTCGAGGCCCGTCGGATGTTCGCTCTCGCGATGGCATCCGGGAGCACACGTACGGGCCGCCCGCTCGGCGGGCGGCCCGTGACGCGTCAGGAGGGCGGTGTTTCAGCGGGGAGGAGTGGATGGTGCCCCACGGGGGCGCGGGGCTTCGGGCCGCATCCGGGCCTCACGGACCGTGTGCTTCCGTGAAGTGGTGACGGCCGACGACTGCTTGCTTCGATGGCCCCTCCGTTACGGCTTCCAGCCCGGGTCACGGCCGCTGAGGCCGATCACGCGGTCGAGGAGCGGGGCGTCGTCGGGTACCGGGACGACGGGGCCGAAGATGCCTCCGACGCGGGTCGGGTCGCCGGCCACGCCGGCGAGGAACTGCCGCGCCACCTGAAGGGCGGTGGTGTCGGGTGCGTACTCCTGGCCGGTGGCCCGCGCGAGGTCCCAGCCGTGCACCACCAGTTCGTCGGCGGCGACGGCCGCCGCGACCTCGGCCGGGAGCGTCACCCCGCCCGCCCGGGTCGTGCCGGTCCAGGCGGCCGGATCCCGCCAGGCGTCGGCGAGTTCGTCGAGCGCCTTCGGCAGGGCCTCACGCCAGCCCGGTTCGATGTCGGGCACGGCTGCGGTCGGGCTGGTGTCGGTCGTCGGACCCAGGTCCTTGCGCCCGGCGTCGCGGAAGGCGACGGCCAGTCCGGTCAGATGCCCGAGCAGGTTGCGCACCGCGTACTTCGGACAGGGGGTCACCCCGTCGAGCTGTGCGTCCGTGACACCCGCCGCGAGGCGCGCCACGACGAGGGCCTGCGGGCCGAAGTCGAAGGTCTGGCCGGTCATCCGATTCTCCTCAGAACGCGTATCCATTGCCGTATCCGTTGTCGTATCCGATGCGGGGACACCGTGGGCGAGCCCGCGGGGCACTCCCGTGGGGCCCGCGGCCGAGCCCGTCGGTGCACTCCCGCGAGGGCCCGCGGGACCGGCGCCTCGGGGCACTCCTGTGAGCGGAGAGCCCCGGGCAAGCCCGTAGGGCCGTCCCCGTGGGGTAGACCCCGCCCGCACCGGAAAGTCATCGGTACCCCGGCCGGGGATTCCCGCACCGGAGCCGTCGACCCCCGGCCGGGTTCCCGCACCGGACTCATCGGCCCCTGGACGGGGATTCCGGTGCGGGAGCCGTCGCCCCCCGGCCGGGGATTCCCGTACCGGAGCCATCGACCCCGGACCGGGGTTCCCGCACCGGAGTCGTCGCCCCCGGCCCGAGGTCCCGTACCGGCCGGCCGGACGGCCCAACACCGGGCCGCCCGCTCCTCCGTATGCAGCAGCGGCGCAGGCGAGCCGATCACCCTGGACCGAAGCTGGGCGTGCCCCGGCCCCCGCCCGACCCGGGAGGGGGCGCGCCCGGCCCCGACTCGGGAGAACCCATGCCTCTGCCTCGCCGCCTCCGGCCGCGTCCGTCCCTCGGCGTCCTGCTGGCCGCCGCCTGTCTGACCGGTGCCGTGTCCGGACCGGCCGACGCCGGTTCCGGCTCCGCGGACCGTGACCACGACCGCGCTCTGCGGAAGCAGCTCGAAGAGCTGGTGCACAGCCCCGGCGGCCCGCCCGGTGTCATCGCCGTCCTGCGCCGCGAGGGCGAGTCCCGCATCGTGCGCGCCGGAGTCGCCGACCTCGACAGCGGACGTCCGATCCGGGCGGACGACCACACGCGGATCGCGAGTACGGCGAAGGCCTTCAGCGGCGCCGTGGCACTGCGCCTGGTGGACCGGCGCGCGCTGTCCCTCGACGACACCATCGGCCGCCGGCTCCCGTCACTGCCCCGGCAGTGGCGCTCCGTGACGCTGCGCCAGCTCCTGAACCACACCAGCGGGCTGCCCGACTACACGCGGTCCCCCGAGTTCCTCGAGATCCTCACCGCCGATCCGCGCCACCACTTCGACTCGCGCCGGCTGCTCGACTACGTGGCCGACGAACCGCTGCTGTTCCGGCCGGGCTCGAAGTACCAGTACTCGAACTCGGACAACATCGCGGTCGCGCTGATGGCCGAGGCGGTCACGGGCCGGCCCTACGAGCAGTTGCTGCGGGACCTCGTCTACCGGCCGCTCGGCCTGCGCGACACGAGCCTCCCCCAGGGCTACGAGATGCCCGAGCCGTACATGCACGGTTACGACGTCACGCCGCCGAATCCCCCCGAGGACGTCAGCGAGGCGCTCAGCGCGTCGGGCGTGTGGGCGTCGGGCGGGATCATCTCCACCCCGGCGGACCTGACCCGCTTCATCCGCGGGTACGCGGGCGGGGCCCTGATCTCCAAGGCCACCCTGCGCGAGCAGCGCCGATGGATCGACGGGGCCTCGGAGCCCGCGGGCCCCGGTGCGAACAAGGCGGGAGCGGCGATCTTCCGTTACTCCACCCGCTGCGGAGTGGTCCTCGGCCACACCGGCAACTTCCCCGGCTACACCCAGTTGATCGCCGCCACACCGGACGGGCGGCGGTCACTGACCTTCTCGCTCACCACCCAGGTGAACAAGACGAACAAGCCCGAGCTGCTGGAGCGGCTGCGCGCGGTCGAGGAGAGTTTCGTCTGTGCGCTGCTGAAGGACTGACGGAGTCCCCCGTGGGCGCCCGGACCGCGCCGGGCGCCCACCGAACGCCGAACGCCGGACGCCGGACGCCGCCCACGGAGCGTTCACCTTCATCCCATTGCAATACGCGGAACGAGAGGCGTTGCATTGAAATCAGAATCATTGCAATGAAATCTCGGCATCTACCTGCAGTAACAACAGCATTGCGCAACAAGCATGTTGCCCGATCCTCGAATGCAACGTAGCGTTTCCAATGTCAGAAACACAGGGAACGCACTCGAAGCAGACCATGGAGAGCATCATGCAGAAGTTCGACACCCCCGCCCCCGTCTCGGCCGTCCTCGACATCCCCGCGGGACGCATCCGGTTCATCGCCGCCGACCGCGCCGACACCACGGTCGAGGTCCGGCCTGCGGACGCCTCCAAGGGCCGCGACGTGAAGGCGGCGGAACAGACCGAGGTCTCCTACGCCGACGGCGTCCTGCGCGTCGAGATCCCCGAGGCGAGGAACCGGAGCATCGGCTCTTCCGGGTCCGTCGAGGTGACCGTGCAGCTTCCGGCCGGCTCCCGCGTCGAGGCGAAGGCGGCCGCCGCCGAGTTCCGCGGCGTGGGACGCCTCGGCGAGGTCACCTTCGAGGGCGGTCACCGCTCGGTCGAGCTCGACGAGGCCGACAGCGTCCGCCTGACCGGCCTCGACGCCGACATCACCGTCGGCCGCCTGAACGGCCCCGCCGAGATCAGCACCCAGAAGGGCGACCTGAAGATCACCGAGGCCGCCCGCGGAACGCTCACGCTGAGCACCCAGAAGGGGAACATCACCGTCGGCGCCGCTCCCGGCGTCTCCGCGGCCCTGGACGCCGGCACCACCTTCGGCCGGGTCAGCAACACGCTCAAGAACGCCGACGCGACTCCCGGCCTGACCATCCACGCGACCACCGCCCACGGCGACATCACCGCCCGCACGGTGACGGACTGAGGTCACGGCCCGCTCCGCCCTCCCCGCCCCCTTCACCCCGTCCGGGGCGCAGGGGGCGGAGTGGGTGCGGCCCCCACGAGAGCGCGGAGAACGAGACCCCTCTAGTCGTCCAGCCCCGCCAGCGCCTCCCGCACCGCCTCCAGATCGGCGTCCGAGGCCAACCCCGCGTGATAGAGGCGCAGTTCCGTCGCGCCGAGCTCGGCCGCGCGGGCCGCGTCGGCCGCCAAGCCGTCCGGCCGGCCCCCCATCCCGGACACCACGGTGAAGTTGGCGGCCAGGACCCTTCCCCGCGCGCCCGCCCGCACCGCCTCCGCGAACGGCGTCAGCAGTCCCGCTCCCCCGGTGCACGGCACGACCACGCCGTCGGCCACGGACAGGATGTGCCCGGGGTCCACCCCGGCGTTGGCCCCGCAGTGGAAGGAGACGGGGTCGGCGTGCAGCAGCACCTGGAACCCGGCCGGCGCGGCGGAACGGACCGCCGCGACCGTCTCCTCCTGGAGCGAGCGGGCCACCTGGTCGCGCCACACACGGGTGGCCGCCGCCGTCCCCGCCCCGAGCAGCTTCTCCACTCCGGCCCAGCCCCCGCCGGACGGCTCCCCCCGCCACACCGGCTCCAGCGCCCCGCGCACGAAGGACGCCAGCTCCTCGGCGTCCAGGCCCTGTCGGCCGTACCCGTCCGCGCACGCGGCGCAGAAGCAGAGGGACATCAGATACTGCCCGGCGTCCCCGAGCGGCACCCCGCCGGTCTTGTCGTGGGCGTGCAGATGGGCGAGCCCGTACCAGCCGAGCGACTCCAGCTCCGTGCCCGCCGCACCGGGCCGGACCGCCGCCTCCGCCGCGAGGCCGGCCAGGTAGGCGCGGGTGGCGGGCTGGGCGACGCAGGGGGCCCAGGGATAGCGGTCCCCATAGGCGTTGACGACCGAGGTGGCCGGATGTTCCTCCCCCATACGGGAGTTGTGCGCGAGCACGACCCAGGTGTGGACGTCGAGCCCCGCCCCGGCGAGCGCTGCGGCGGCCTCCCCGTACGCGTCACCGGGCGCCCAGTCGCCGGCCGGGTACGGGCGAAGGGCCCGGCCTCGCCATCGTGCCTCGTCCACCGGGTGGAGCACGGCGGCGTGCGAGGCCGTGACGATCCGGTGCCGGGGATGGCGGGGCGTCAGCGCACGCGTGGAGTGGTAGGCGGAGGCGAGGGTCACCTGGCGGACGCCGAGAGCGGCCGTTCTGGCGGCGGCTTCCGGGTCCCCGTTGACGTCCCAGGGATACAGGAACGCGGACGTCCTCACATGTCCTCCTCGATGAGCGCGTACCCGCGGTCGATGAGCTGCGCGAGCTGCTTGACATGGTCCTCGGCCGGTTCGTGCAGCGGGGGCCGGACCTCGCCGACGTCCAGTCCGCGCAGCCGGACCCCCGCCTTGACGAGGGCGACCGCGTAGCCGCGTCCCCGCGCCCGCAGGTCGACGAAGGGCAGGTAGAAGCCGTCCAGCAGCCGGTTCACCGTCGTGTCGTCCCCGGCGTTCAGGGCCCGGTGGAAGGCCAGCGCGATCTCGGGGGCGAAGCAGAAGACCGCCGAGGAGTAGAGCGTGATGCCCAGTCCCCGGTAGGCGAGCCCGGTCAGTTCGGCCGTGGGCAGGCCGTTGAAGTAGAGGAAGTCACCCGGTGTCCCGCTCCGCACGGCACTGACGATGCGCTGCATCAGGTCCAGGTCGCCGAGCCCGTCCTTGAAACCGATGATCCCCTCGGTGCGGGCGAGTTCGACCACGCTCGCGGGGGTGAAGACGGCGTTGTCGCGCTGGTAGACGATGACGTCCAGGGAGGTGGCGGCGGCGATCTCCCGGTAGTGCCGGAGCAGCCCTTCCTGCCCGGCCTTCACGAGATACGGCGGCATGGCGAGCAGTCCGTCGGCCCCGGCGGCCTCCGCGAGGCGCGCGTAGCGCACGGCGAGGGCGGTCCCGTACCCGGCGCCCGCGATCACCGGGACGCGCCCCCCGGTCGCCTCCACCGCGGCCCGTACGCACGTCTCGAACTCCTCGGGCACGAGCGCGTGGAACTCGCCGGTGCCGCAGCACGCGAAGACCGCCGCCGCGCCGGCCTCGACGCCACGCCGCACATGCTCCCGGTAGACGCCGGGATCGACGGCGCCGTCGGGGCCGTACGCGGTGACGGGGAAGAAGAGCGGCCCGCTGGGGATGCTCAGCCGAGCGGCAAGAGGGGCTGACGTCACGGACTCTCCCTAAAAAAGGTGCCCACCGAGTGCATGTTTCTGATCCACGTCCATATCTCTGAACTCGCCCACGCTAAGCCGCCACCTCGGGGCCGGTCAAGCACGCAAACCCGCAAGACGAAGGCGGATTTCACCCCTCCGCGCGACACTTGACGCGGCACGTCACCCCTCTTAGCGTGTCCATGGATATGAATGCCATACACGCATACGGCTGACGAGTAGAGCCCCCGCCGACCGTCCCGGCACCCGGCCCCGGCACACCGTCCCGCACGGAGGAGATCCCTCATGCCCGCTCCCCGCACCGTTCTGCTCACCGGCGCCGCCGGCGGACTCGGCACCCTGATGCGGGGGCTGCTGCCGGAGTACGGCTACGAACTGCGCCTGCTCGACATGCTCCCGGTCGAGGGCGAACCGGAGGCGATCACGGCGGACCTGGCCGACCGGGCGGCGCTGCGCGAGGCGGTGCGGGGCGTCGACGCGGTCATCCACCTCGCGGGCATCTCCCTGGAAGCCTCCTTCGACAAGATCCTCAAGGCGAACATCGAGGGGACCTACAACCTGTACGAGGCGGCGCGTGAGGAGGGCGTACGCCGTGTCGTCTCCGCCTCCTCCAACCACGCGGTGGGCTTCACCCCCCGCCCGCAGGGCGACGACCCCCTGATCCCGGTCGGCACCCCGCGCCGCCCCGACACCTTCTACGGGCTCTCCAAGTCGTTCGGCGAGGACCTGGCCCAGTTCTACTGGGACAAGCACGGCCTGGAGACCGTCTCGGTGCGCATCGGATCCTGCTTCGCGGAGCCGTCCAGTGTGCGCATGCTCTCGGTGTGGATGAGCCCCGAGGACGGCGCCCGCCTCTTCCACGCGGCCCTGACCGCGAAGGACGTGGGACACACGGTCGTCTACGGCTCGTCCGCCAACACCCGCCTGTGGTGGGACCTTTCGACGGCACGGGCCCTCGGCTACGAACCGCGCGACGACTCCGAGCCGTACGCCGAGAAGCTCATCGCCGAACAGGGGGAGCTCGACCCCGACAACCCGGACCACGCCCACCTGGGCGGGCACTTCACGACACACCCGCCGATCTGGCCGTACTGACGCGGCCCAGGCGGTGTGTGCCGGGCGGACAACGGAGCCGCCCGGCACAGGGGGCGGGCGGACGGCGGAAGCCCCCGGGGCAGGGGCGGGCGGGCACCGAACGGGCCCGCCCGCTCCCGTGTCCGGGCACGGCCCCTGCCCGATTCTCCTTCCCCACCCGCTCCGCCCCAGGTCCGCCGCGGGCGGCCACGGCGCCGAACGGGCACAGCCGGGCAGCATCGGGCCCGTAACAGGCCTGTTCAGTGGCGGACACCCGCTGTAGAACTTCCCTCAAGGACCCACCGGGTCCGAACGGGCAGTGCGCGACGGAGCGCGAGGAAGCGGGTGACGGCGATGACGGCCATGACGGCGGAAGAACGGCAGCGCGAGATCGTCCGGGCCGCGCGCCGCACCGGCTCGGTCGACGTCACCGAACTCGCCGGCGAACTGGGCGTCGCCAAGGAGACCGTACGGCGGGATCTGCGCACCCTGGAGGACCACGGGCTGGTGCGCCGCACCCACGGTGGCGCCTACCCCGTGGAGAGCGCGGGTTTCGAGACGACGCTCGCCTTCCGCACGACGAGCCATGTGCCCGAGAAGCGCCGGATCGCCGCGGCGGCGGCCGAGCTGGCCCGGGACGCCGAGACCGTCTTCGTCGACGAGGGGTTCACCCCGCAGCTCATCGCCGAAGCACTGCCCAGGGACCGGCCGTTGACGGTCGTGACCGCGTCCCTCGCCACGGCCGGGGCGCTCGCCGAGGCCGACAGCACGAGCGTCCTGCTGCTCGGCGGCCGGGTCCGCCCCGGCACCCTCGCGACCGTCGACCACTGGACGACGAAGATGCTCGCCGGCTTCGTCATCGACCTGGCGTTCATCGGCGCCAACGGCATCTCCCGCGAACACGGCCTCACCACCCCCGACCCGGCGGTCAGCGAGGTCAAGGCACAGGCGATCAGGGCTTCGCGGCGCACGGTCTTCGCCGGCGTGCACACCAAGTTCGGCGCGGTCAGCTTCTGCCGGTTCGCCGGCATCGGCGCCCTGGAGACGATCGTCACGAGCACCCTGCTCCCCGCCTCCGAGGCGCACCGCTACTCGCTGCTGGGCCCCCAGGTCATCCGCGTCTGACTCCCGGCCCACTCCCCCAGCCACCCCGTGTGAACACCCGACTCACCCCTCCGGGGCACCCCCATGCCCCGCGCCGCCCCCTGTCTCCCCATTCCTCCAGGAGTGATCCATGCGAACCCCGAGCCGACGGAGGCCGCGCGCGCTGCTCGCCGCGGCCGCCGCAGGGACGCTGCTCACCCCGCTCCTCTCCGGCTGCTGGACCGGAGCGGGCGGGACGGGCTCCGGCGGGAACTCCGTCAACGTCCTGATGGTCAACAACCCGCAGATGGTCGAGCTGCAGAAGCTCACCAGGGCCCACTTCACCCGGGAGACCGGCATCGAGGTGAACTTCACCGTCCTGCCGGAGAACGACGTCCGCGACAAGATCAGCCAGGACTTCGCCAACCAGGCGGGCCAGTACGACGTCGCCACGCTGTCCAACTACGAGATACCGATCTACGCCCGCAACGGCTGGCTGCACGAGATGGACTCGTACGTGCGCGAGGACAGCGCGTACGACGAGCGGGACATCCTGAAACCCATGCGGCAGTCGCTGACCGCCGCCGACGGAAAGCTCTACGGACAGCCGTTCTACGGCGAGTCGTCGTTCCTGATGTACCGCAAGGACGTGTTCGCCGCGAAGGGCTTGAGGATGCCCGCGCACCCCACCTGGCAGCAGGTCGCCGCCCTCGCGGCGAAGGCGGACGGCGCCGAGTCCGGCATGAAGGGCATCTGCCTGCGCGGACTGCCCGGCTGGGGCGAGGTCATGGCCCCGCTCACCACCGTGGTCAACACCTTCGGCGGCACCTGGTTCGACAAGGACTGGAAAGCGCGCCTGGACTCCCCCGAGTTCGAGAAGGCCACCAGGTTCTACGTGAACCTCGTACGCGAGCACGGCGAGTCCGGCGCCGCCCAGTCCGGCTTCGCCGAGTGCCTCAACAACATGACCCAGGGCAAGACCGCCATGTGGTACGACGCCACCTCCGCCGCGGGACTGCTGGAGGCCAAGGACTCCCCGGTCAGGGGCAAGCTCGGCTACGCCCCGGCCCCCGTCGAGAAGACCGGGTCGTCCGGCTGGCTCTACACCTGGGCCTGGGGACTCCAGAAGGCCTCGCACAACCCGGACAAGGCCTGGAAGTTCATCTCCTGGGCCTCCGGCAAGGGATACGAGCAGCTGGTCGGGGACACCGCCGGCTGGTCGAACGTCCCCGCGGGCAAGCGCGCCTCGACGTACACGAACGCCGCCTACGTCGAAGAGGCCGCGGCCTTCCAGGACATGACCCGCGCGGCCATCGAGGGCGCCCGCCCTCGTGACCCCGGCGTCCAGCCGCGCCCCGCGCCCGGCATCCAGTTCGTCGGCATCCCCGAGTTCACCGACCTCGGCACCAAGGTCTCGCAGGAGATCAGCGCGGCCATCGCCGGACGCCAGTCCGTCGGCTCGGCGCTGGACAAGTCCCAGAAACTCGCCGAGAAGATCTCCAAGGAGTACCAGGGCCGATGACCGCCACGACAACGGCCCGCGTGGCCGCCCCACCCGTACGCACCCACGGACGACCGTCGGCCCGGCTGCGCGCCTGGGCCCGGCGCGGACCGCTGCTCCCGGCCCTGATCTTCATGATCGCGGTGACCCAACTGCCCTTCGTGGCCACGCTGGTGATCTCGTTCTTCGACTGGAACGCCCTCTACCCGAAGGCCCGCCGCTTCACCGGCTTCGGCAACTACACGGACGTGCTGACCGACGCCGACCTGCGGCACTCCGTCGGGACGACGATCCTGCTGACCGTCACCGTCGTCCTGGTCGGCCTCGTCCTGGGGCTGGTCCTGGCCCTGCTCCTCGACCGCAGGTTCCGGGGGCGCGGCATCGTCCGCACCCTGCTGATCGCACCGTTCCTGGTGGTCCCGGTCGCCGCCGCCCTGCTGTGGAAACACGTGCTCTTCAACCCCGAATACGGCCTGCTGAACGGCCTGTTGCACTACGCCGGCGGCCCGCAGCCCGACTGGATCTCGGACACCCCGCTGCTCGCGGTCGAGGCGTCCCTGGTCTGGCAGTGGACACCGTTCATGATGCTGATCCTGCTCGCCGGCCTGCAGAGCCGCGACCAGCAGCAGATCGAGGCGGCGCGCGTGGACGGCGCGAACGACTGGCAGGTCTTCCGTCACCTCACCCTCCCCCACCTGCGCCGCTACCTCGAACTGGGCGCCCTGCTGGGCTCGATCCACATCGTCCAGAACTTCGACGCGGTCTTCACGCTCACCTCCGGGGGCCTGGGCACCGCCAACCTGCCCTACACCGTGTACCAGAGCTTCTACCAGGCCCACGAGAACGGCCTCGCCTCCGCCGCGGGCGTCCTGGTGGTCATCGGCTCCATCGTCATCGCGACCTTCGCCCTGCGCGTGGTGTCGTCCCTGTTCCGCGAGGAGGGATCCCGCTGATGAGCGCCACCGCGACACCCGCACGTCCCCGCCGCACCAGGGGCGCCGGTCCGGGCCTGGCGGCCTGGGCACTCGGCGTCGTGTTCTTCCTGCCGATCGCCTGGATGGCCCTGACGTCCTTCCACTCCGAACCGGACGCGGCGAAGAACCCGCCCGCCTTCGGCGCGGCCCTGACCCTCGACGGCTACCGGGAGTTCTTCGGCACCGGCGGCGGCGCGAGCCCCTGGCCCGCGCTGATCAACTCCACCGTGGCGTCGGTGGCTTCCACCCTCCTCGTCCTGCTGCTGGCCCTCCCGGCGGCGTACGCGCTCTCGGTCCGCCCGGTGAAGAAGTGGACGGACGTCCTGTTCTTCTTCCTGTCGACGAAGATGCTGCCGGTCGTGGCGGGCCTCCTGCCGGTCTACCTCTTCGCCAGGAACGCCGGCCTGCTCGACAACATCTGGCTGCTGGTCGTCCTCTACACCTCGATGAACCTGCCGATCGCGGTGTGGATGATGCAGTCGTTCCTCGCCGAGGTGCCGGTCGCGGTGATCGAGGCCGCGCAGATCGACGGCGCCCGGCTGCCGACGGTCCTGACCCGCGTCGTCGCCCCCATAGCCCTCCCCGGCATCGCGGCGACCGCCCTGATCTGCTTCATCTTCAGCTGGAACGAACTGCTCTTCGCCCGGGTGCTCACGGGTGTGGTCGCCGAGACCGCCCCCGTCTTCCTGACCGGATTCATCACCAGCCAGGGACTGTTCCTGGCGAAGGTGTGCGCCGCGTCGCTCGTCGTCTCCCTGCCGGTGCTCGCCGCGGGGTTCGCCGCCCAGGACAAGCTGGTCCAGGGCCTGTCGCTGGGAGCCGTGAAATGAAGGCCGCAGTCATCGAGTCCGTGGGCCGCGCCGTCGTCGCCGAGGTCCCGGACCCGGCGCCGGGCCCCCGCGAGGTCGTGGTCGAGGTCGCCGCCTGCGGCCTGTGCGGCACCGATCTGCACATCCTCCAGGGCGAGTTCGCGCCGAAGCTGCCGATCGTGCCGGGCCACGAGTTCGCGGGCGAGGTGGTCGGCGTCGGCACCCGGGTCACGGAGCTCGCGGTCGGCGACCGGGTGGCCGTCGACCCGTCCCTGTACTGCCACGAGTGCCGTTACTGCCGTACGGGCCACAACAACCTCTGCGAGCGGTGGGCCGCGATCGGCGTGACCACCGCGGGCGGCGCCGCCCAGTACGCGACCGCCCCCGTCGCCAACTGCGTGAAGCTCCCCGAGCACGTCGCCACCCAGGACGCGGCCCTGATCGAACCGCTCTCCTGCGCCGTCCGCGGCTACGACGTCCTGCGGTCCCGGCTCGGCGCCCACGTCCTGGTCTACGGCTCCGGAACGATGGGCCTGATGATGCTGGAGCTCGCCAAGCGCACCGGCGCGGCGAGCGTGGACGTCGTCGACGTGAACCCCGACCGGCTGGCCACCGCCCGGCTGCTCGGCGTCTCCGCGTCCGCGTCGAACGCCGACGAGCTGGACCGCCCCCAGGGCTGGGACGTGGTCGTCGACGCGACCGGAAACGCGGCGGCGATCCAGGACGGCCTGGACCGGGTGGCGAAGGCGGGCACCTTCCTCCAGTTCGGCGTGGCCGACTACGCCACCCGGGTCACCATCGACCCGTACCGCGTCTACAACCAGGAGATCACCATCACCGGCTCGATGGCCGTCCTGCACAGCTTCGAACGCGCCGCGGAACTCTTCGCCGCGGGCGTCCTGGACCCGTCGGTCCTCATCAGCGACCGCCTTCCCCTGACGAGCTACCCCGAGGCACTGGAACGGTTCGCGTCGGGCGTGGGACGCAAGATCGTCGTCGTGCCTGAGCAGTGCCCCGGGAAGTGGTGAAGCAGCGCCCTGGGACATCACGTGGCCGGAGCCCTCCGACCACTCCGCTTCCGACGCGCGGAGCCCGCGCGGACACCGCTGACCGTTCGGGCCGAGGCATCCCTTCCCCCGCCGCCATGCGACCAGGACCGACAAAGCCCCGCGTCACCCATCAGAGGGACAGCAGATCCATCTCTGCGCTCGACCGTCTCACCGAAGGAGTGATGCGGTACCGCACGGGCGTCGTCCGCGACCGGGGCTCCACCCAGACCTCCGAGGACTTCCCTCACACGCCCACCAGGAGCGAGCCCGAGTGCCGGGGGGGCGAAGGAGGACATGGCCCCGCAACTCACTCCTTGGGTAAGGGAACGGTAAAGCGCCTCCGCTCGTTACCCCAGGCATGACAGCTATGACCCCCGGCTCGAACATCCCTCTCCCCGTCTCCCGCGTGACGGTGGACGTCACCGCCCCGGTGCGGCTCGACGTGTCGAGCCTGCTGCTCACCGCCGACGGCAAGGTGCGCTCCGACGAGGACTTCATCTTCTACAACCAGCCCACCGGCCCCGGCGTGACCTACCGCTCCGGCGGCGGCACGGCGCCGGACGCGATCACGGTCGACACCACCGCGGTCCCCCCGGGCATCGAGAAGATCGTCGTCACCGCGAGCCCCGACGCCGCGGGCCAGTCGTTCCAGGGCATCGAACCCACCGCGACGATCCGCAACGCGGACGACAACACGGTCCTGGCCACCTTCACCCCTCCCCAGCTGGGCACCGAGACGGCCCTCGTGATCGTCGAGGTCTACCTCCGCAACGGCGCCTGGAAGGCCCGCGCGGTCGGCCAGGGCTACGCGAACGGCCTGGCGGGCATCGCCACCGACTTCGGCGTGAGCGTGGAGGAACCCGCCCCGGCCGCGCAGCCCGCCCCCGCGGCGCAGCCGCCGGCCCCGGCCGCGGACCCCCGCCTCGCCGCTCCCCGGCCCTCGGCCGCTCCCCCGGTCCCGCCCATGCCCCCCGCGCCTCCGGCCACCGGCAAGATCAACCTCGACAAGGGCCGGGTCAGCCTCCAGAAGAACCAGACGGTGTCCCTGGTCAAGGGCGGCGCCCCGCTCCTCTCCAAGGTCCAGATGGGCCTCGGCTGGGAGCCCGCCTTCCGCGGCAAGGACATCGACCTGGACGCCTCGGTCATCGCGTACGGCCCGCAGCGCAACCACATCGACAGCTGCTACTTCGGCAAGCTCTCGATCGTGAACGGCGCGATCAAGCACTCCGGCGACAACCTCACGGGCGAGGGCGGCGGGGACGACGAGGTGATCACCGTCGACCTCGGCCGTCTCCCCCAAGAGGTCACCGGCCTGGTCTTCACGGTCAACTCCTTCTCCGGCCAGAAGTTCACCGAGGTGGCCAAGGCCTACTGCCGCCTCATCGACGCCGCCAGCGGCGAGGAGCTCGTCCGCTTCGACCTCACCAACGCCGAGGCCCAGACGGGCGTCATGATGGCCAAGCTGATCAAGCAGTTCTCCGGCGAGTGGGACATGACGGCCATGGGCAACTTCGTCAAGTCCCGCACGGTCCGCGGCATGGTGAAGCCGGCAGCAGAGTCCCTCTGACACCCGGGCCGCACCACCCGAAGCCGGGCCGGAAGCCACCCGAACCCACAGCCCGGCCACGACGCACCCGCAGCCGGGAACGCGCGGGAGGGGCCGTGCCGGTACATCGATGCCCGTCGCCTGAGACCGCCGCCACCACGAATCACCCGCACCCGGCGACGCGCGGGAGGGGCCGTGCCGGTACATCGATGCCCGTCGCCTGAGACCGCCGC